>NZ_JBFTSG010000001.1:0-333453 GCF_056399885.1 Cupriavidus sp. 01L45
ATGGCGCTGATGGTGGGTGCGATGACCATCCACAACATCCAGCCGGGCCCGCAGGTCATGACCAGCAACCCCGCGCTGTTCTGGGGCCTGATCGCCTCGATGTGGATCGGCAACTTCATGCTGATCATCCTGAACCTGCCGCTGATCGGGATCTGGGTCAAGCTGCTCAAGGTGCCTTACCGCTACCTGTACCCGGCCATCCTGACCTTCTGCTGCATCGGCGTGTATTCGGTCCAGAACACCACCTTCGACGTGTTCCAGACCGCGGCCTTCGGCGTGATCGGCTACCTGTTCATCAAGCTGAAATGCGAGCCGGCTCCGCTGCTGCTGGGCTTCGTGCTGGGACCGATGATGGAAGAGAACTTCCGCCGCTCCCTGCTGCTGTCGCGTGGCGAGTTCACGGTGTTCGTGACCCGTCCGCTGTCGCTCGGCCTGCTGATCGCCGCCGCCGTGCTGGTGCTGATCGTGGCGCTGCCGTCGATCAAGAACAAGCGCGAAGAAGCGTTCCAGGAAGAATAATCCAGCAAGTCCCGCGGCCAGCCAACGTGCCGGCCGCGAGCGACCGTGCCAGCAAGACCCTCAAGGTGCCGCCAGGCACCTTTTTTTATGCCTGCTTCGCTTCCATGGCCACGAGAAGTGCGCTGCTTCGCCTCACGGCTGCGCCGCCACGCCATCGCCGCCCGGGGCATCGAACAATCCCGCGCAAGCCTCCCGCACCGCCGCCGCGACATGCCGGCGCGCATGGTCGCGCCGCTCCAGCATGCCGATGGTACGCATCACCGGGGCGCCGCCCACTTCCAGGGGCAGGATGCGCAAGGCCTCGTCCTCCCGCCAGCGCGCGCGCTGCAAGAGCGGCACCACGGTCACGCCCACCTGCTGGCGCACCAGTTCGACCAGCGCCTCGATCGAGTTCAGTTCCAGGAACTCGTTGACGCGCAGGTGCGCGCGGCGCAGCGCCCGCTCCACCAGCAAGCCGGTGCGCTGGCCGCGGTCGAATCGCAGGAAGGGGTTGGCCGCCAGCGCCTCGCGCGCGTTCGCCCCCGGGCTGTCACGCCCTGCAATCGCCACCAGCGGCTCCTGGTAGAGCGGCGTCCACGCCAGGGTGCCGGCCAGCCGGCCAGTCCCCTCCACCAGCATTGCCGCGTCAAGCTCGCCCGCTTCCACCTGGGCCGCCAGTTCGATCGACTTGGCGCCAACCAGGCGCACGTCCAGCGCCGGATGTTCGCGCTTCATGCGCGCCACCACATGCGACAGCCCGCCCATCACCGAGACCACCGCCCCCACCGCCACCGCGCCGGCCATCGCGTCCGGCGCTTCAGGCGGCAAGCGCATCTCGTCATAGAGCGCGAGCATGCGCCGCGCCTGCGGCAACAGCTCGCGGCCGCCGGCATTGAGCGCCACCACCCTGCCACCCCGGTCGAACAGCTCGCGGCGCAGCTCAATCTCCAGCGCGCGCATCTGCAAGCTGACCGCGGCCTGCGTCAGCGCCACCCGCTCGGAGGCAGCGGCAAAGGAACCGTGGTCGGCCACGGCAACGAAAGTGCGCAGGAAACGGATGGTGCTCATGGGAAGGGCTCGCGAAATGAGGCAGACCGGCCATGCCGATACTTAAGAAAACATTGAGACACAAGAAAGAAATATTAGCTTTCATTATGATGCCCTGCACGGAATAATGATGCGCAGCACCATCAACGCGGGCCTGGCGCCACCAGCCTCGGCCTGCGCGCGGTGCGTTGCCCGAAGGCCGGCACCGGCCCGCACTGCCTTGCTTCCAGATCCGGAGATCACCATGAAACACTGGCTGCGCCTGTTTGGCACGAGCCTCGCCACCGGCCTCGCGCTGAGCGCCGTCCCGGCACTCGCCGACACCTATCCGAACAAGCCGATCCGCCTGATCGTGCCGTTCCCGGCCAGCGGCGCCACCGATCTGCTGGCCCGCGCCATCGCGCAGAAAGTGGGCACCAACATGGGCCAGCAGATCGTGGTCGACAACCGTCCCGGCGCGGGTGGCGCGATCGGCTCGGACATGGCCGCCAAGGCCCCGGCCGACGGCTACACGCTGCTGATCGCCACCACCAGCACGCACTCGATCGGGCCGTACATCAACCCCCGCCTGCCGTACAACACCGAGACCGACTTCACGCCGATCAGCCAGGTGGCCATCGCCACCAACGTGCTGGTGGTGCCGAACAGCCTGCCGGTAAAGAACGTCAAGGAACTGATCGACTACGCCAAGAAGCATCCGGGTGAACTGAACTACGCGTCCAGCGGCAACGGCACCGTGGTGCACCTGACCGCCGAGGCCTTCAAGGCGCAGGCCGGCGTATTCATCACGCACATCCCGTATCGCGGTACCGCGCTGGCCGTGCCCGACCTGATCTCCAACAAGGTGCAGATCCTGTTCGACAGCATCGTCTCCGGCCTGCCGCATGTGAAGGACGGCAAGCTCAAGGCACTGGCCGTGACCAGCCTGAAGCGCTCGCCGCTGGCACCCGAGATCCCCACCGTCAGCGAGTCCGGCCTGCCGGGCTTCGAGTCCGATACCTGGTTCGGCATCTACGGCCCCAAGCAAATGCCGGCCGAACTGGTGAACCGCCTCAATGCGGAATTCAACAAGGCGATCCAGTCGCCGGACGTGAAGGAACGCCTCGGCAAGCTGGGCGCCGAACCCGTCGGCGGCACGCCGGCGCAGTTCGCCGCCATGGTGAAGAAGGACAGCGCGCGCTGGGGTAAGCTGATCAAGGACCGCAAGATCACCGTGGAATAACGGCGCCGGAGTCACAGCGACTTCCGCCGTACGCCCCGTCCCGCCGATGCGGGAGGCGGGCGCCAATACAAGCGCGAATCCTGGCGAGCCGACAGGCACGGCCCCCCCGCCAGGACAGCGAACCGAACCGAGGCAAGCATGCAGAACTTCAACTGGACCAATCCCTACCCTTCCGTGCGCATTCCGCTGTTCGCGCGCAACGTGGTATCCACCTCCCACCCGCTGGCAGCGCAGGCCGGCCTGCGCATGCTGCTCAAGGGCGGCAACGCGGTGGACGCGGCCATCGCGGCAGCGGCGGCGATCACCATTGTCGAACCGGTCTCGTGCGGCCTGGGCAGCGACGCCTTCGCCATCCTGTGGGACGGCAAGGAAATGCATGGCCTGAACGCCTCGGGCGTAGCCCCGGCGGCGTGGAGCCCCGAGTATTTCAAGAACAAGTACGGCACGGACGCCAATGGCATCGCCAACCGCCCCGTGCGCGGCTGGGACGCCGTCACCGTGCCCGGCGTGATCGCCGGCTGGGCCGCGCTGCATGAGCGCTTCGGCAAGCTGCCCTTCGCCGAACTGATGGAACCCGCCATCGAGATCGCCGAGCGCGGCTACGCCGTGCCACCGGTGGTGGCGCACAAGTGGGCCGCCGCCGTGCCCGAACTGAAGGACCAGCCCGGCTATGCCGAGGCCTTCATGCCGAATGGCCGCGCCCCCAAGGTGGGCGAGAAATTCACGCTCAAGGCCGCCGCCGAGACACTGCGCAAGATTGGCGACACCAATGGCCGCGATTACTACGAAGGCGAGATCGCCGCGAAGATCGCTGCCTTCAGCAAGGAATGCGGCGGCGCCATGACGGCCGACGACCTGCGCAACTACAAGCCGGAATGGGTCAAGCCGATCAGCAAGTCCTACCGCGGCTATGAACTGCACGAGATTCCGCCGAATGGACAGGGCATTGCCGCGCAGGTGGCGCTCGGCATCCTCAACCAGTTCGACATGGCCTCGCTGCCGGTGGATTCGGTCGAGTCCCAGCATCTGCAGATCGAGGCGATGAAGCTGGCCTTTGCCGACCTCTACCGCTATGTGGCCGACCCGGCCAGCATGGAAGTCACGCCCGAGGCAATGCTCGACGACGACTACCTGAAGTCGCGCGCCAGGCTGATCGACATGGATCGCGCCACGCATTTCGATTTCGGCATGCCCAAGGTCGGCGGCACCATCTACCTGACCGCAGCCGACGAGAACGGCATGATGATCTCGTTCATCCAGTCGAACTACATGGGCTTCGGCTCAGGCGTGGTCGTGCCCGGCACCGGCATCAGCCTGCAGAACCGCGGCGTGGGCTTCTCGATGGACCCGAAGTCCGCCAACGTGGTGGCTGGCGGCAAGCGCCCCTTCCACACCATCATCCCTGCCTTCCTCACCAGGGACGGCCAGCCGGTGATGAGCTTCGGCGTGATGGGCGGCGACATGCAGCCGCAGGGCCACCTGCAGACCGTGGTGCGGATGGTGGACTACAACCAGCAGCCGCAGGCCGCCTGCTGCGCGCCGCGCTGGAAGGTCAACCGGGATTTCACGCTGGACATCGAATCCACCATGGATCCGGCCGTGGTGGCGGGCCTCAAGGCACGCGGCCACCAGCTCAAGTCGGTCGACGATCCCTACATGGATTTCGGCTCGGGACAGTTCATCTGGCGCCTGTCGGAAGACGCCGAGCATGGCTACGTGGCCGCCAGCGACAGCCGGCGCGATGGACAGGCAGTAGGTTTCTGACTTCCCGATAGCAGTACTGGGAGAGCGCCCGCGGCAACGTGGGCGCTTTTTTTTTGGCGGTTGGCGTCCCGGGGCACGCCATCGGCCTCAAGGCATCCGGCGCAGGCGAATCACACCGCTCTCGTAGAGGACAACGCCCGTGACCTGCCCCGCCGCATCGCGCTCGAACTGGAGTTGGGCAAGTCCGTTCTCGTAGACGAAGCGGTCGGCCTGCGCTGCCACCGGGAACACCGGCCTGCGCAGCCAGTTTCCGGATCGCACACCGAGCTGCCCGTTTTCGGCCCGGATATCAAAGATCAGGTCCGTGCGAATCAGCCGCTGGCTACGATAGCGGCCGACGTATTCCTGTTGCCTGTCGAGCGGCACGACGGCAATCGCCGGCGCGGCCGCTTTCGTGCGCAGCGCGGAATAGCCGGCGCCGCCTAGCGAATAGTCCAACCCAACGATCTCGCCGGCTTCGCGCCGGAACACATACTGCACGCCGACCTCGGTGTCGACAAAGGTGTCGTGCCCGGCCGGCGATAGCGGGCGGAACCCCCCGCCCGTGGCGCGCCGGTACAGCGTGCCATCCTGCGGCACCATAGTGACGTAATTGCTCTTGTCGACCTGGTAGATCCCGCCGTACTCCGCCAGCACGCCAGGCGCGAGCGCGGGCGCCGCCGGCATGGTGGGGTAGCGGCTGGCGGTGATGCCCAGCAGGACCTTGTATGAAGGCGCATGGGTATTGCTCACCAGCACGGCGGCCGCTTCCTGCGTGTCCGGCGCGAAGGCCAGCAAGGCGCGATAGCCCCCTGTCAGTCCGTCGTGGTAATACGTGCGATGGCCGGCCGGCCCGCGGATCAGCACAGCGTAGCCGATCTCCTCGCCATGAGCGCCCGTTCCGCCGCCGGACCGAGCGGCCCGGCGCTGCCTGCCATCATGGCGCGCGCGAAGATGAGCAGGTCCGGGGCCGTCGAGCGCAGCGCGCCGGCGCCCGACAATGCATCGAAGTCCCATGGCGCCCGGGTCTCTTCGTGGCTATAGGCGGGCGCGAGCGCCTTGGCCTGCGGCCCCGGGAACTGGAACGTGCTGCGCATGCCCAGCGGTCCGGTGATGTTCTCGCGCACAAGCACATCCCAAGGCTTGCCGTACCGGTCGGCAAGCAGTTGCCCGAGCAAGCCCATCCCCAGATTGCTGTACGCCGCGCCGCAGGGCGGCGCGTGTTCCAGCGTCAGCCCGGAAAGACCGGCAAGCAGCTTCCGGCGGTCATGCCGGGAGAACGGGTTTTCGGTCCCGTAGCCGGGAAAATCCTGCGGCTCGCGGGGCAGACAGGCGCTGTGCGTCACGAGCTGGCGCAGCGTGATGGCGGCGGTCTCCGGCTTCAGCGCAGCGTGGCCCTGCAGAAGTTTGCCGAGGTTGTCGTCCAGCGACAGGTCGCCGCGCTCGACCGCCTGTGCGAGCAGCAGGCCCGTGAACAACTTGCTGATGGAGCCGATCTCGAATAACGGCTGTGCTTCCGGATCGCCGCCCTCCACGATCTCACTGGCCGCGCCCACGCGACGACGTTGTACGGCGTAGCGATCCTGTTTGTCCCGCCAGATGCCCACCGCCACGGTACCGGGTTCATCCTCGAGCACGGTCGTTGCGATTTCGGCGGGAGACGATGCGAAGGAGAGAGGGGCCGCGACCGCCGATGAGAGACAGGCAAGCCCGGCCGCCGCCGCGATCCATACGCTCAACGTCGTGGCCAAGCCACCAAACAAGTCCGTCTTGCTCGCCATGGGCATCCTCCGGTGGCCTTCATGCTGGATTGGCCGGACCGAGACAAGCCACCGGCGCCGCTACTATACCGTCAGCCAGTATTCGCATTTAGCAGCGAATACCCCTAGGTTCTTCCGGATTCGCCGGAAATCCGGTCATGCCGGAACCGGCCGCACGGACGCCGGCCTCGCATGGATCGGGCCCTGCCGGTCCCGCACCCAGGCCAACTGTCAGCAACTGGCCTGCCAGCCATCCCTTCGACTGTGCATGGCGTACGCCGGGTGGCGATTTACACTGGCCCCTTCCACTTCCAGCCCGAACAGCCATGACCGCCTACGCTTACCGCCTGCTCAACGTCTTCGCCGAATCCACTTTCGGCGGCAATCCCCTGTGCGTATTCGAGGATGCGCGCGGGCTCGACGACGCCACCATGCAAGCCCTGGCGCTGCAGTTCAACTTGTCCGAGACCACCTTCATCCTGCCCTCCGGGCAAGCCAGCGCCCAGGTCCGGATTTTCACGCCGGGCTATGAGATGCGCTTTGCCGGCCATCCCACGCTGGGCACGGCACATGTGGTGCGCGACCTGGCCGCTACCGGCGACGCGCTCACGCTCGAATTCAAGGCGGGCGTGGTTCCGGTGACCGCGCAGGGCGATGTGTGGACCTTCACTGCGCCGCATGCGGGCCAGCCGAAGACGGCACCGGCCGGCCTGCCGGATGCGGAAATGGCCTCCCTGCTCGGCCTTGCCGAGTCCGACCTGCTGGCTTCGCCGATGTGGGTCGACACCGGCGCCGACCAGTTGCTGGTACCTGTGAAGCATGTCGACGCCGTGCGCCGCGCGCAGCCCGACAGCGCGCGGCTGGCGTCCTGGCCGCAGAGCAGCCTGGGCCGCAAGACCGCCTACGTCTTTGCCTTCGATCCGACGCGGCCGGAACAGGTGGTGGCGCGCTATTTCTTCACCAAGCAGGGCGGTGGCGTGGCCGAGGACCCGGGTACCGGATCGGCCTGCGCCAACCTGGGCGGCTGGCTGATCGCCAGCGGCCACGCGCTACCGGCCGGATACCAGATCGCGCAGGGCGAGGCGGTCGACCGGCCGTGCACGCTGCGGCTGGAAGTGACCGCCGGGCAGGCCATCCGCGTGGGCGGACGCGTGATCGAACTGGGCCGCGGCACCATCAACCTGTAACACGCAGCCCAATCGTGCATGGTGGCGCGGGGCGGGCAAGCGCGACAAACCACGCGCAGCTGCGTTACAGTGAGATCCGCCCCGCCCATCAGCCCTGACGCGCAACCCGCACGCGCCCACCGACATGACCACGCCGCACGCCCTGACCACGCTGGCCGAACTGGAAGCCCACTACGCCCAGGCCAGCGAGGCCTCGCTCGCCAAGGAAGTCGATTACCTGCATCCGCACTACCGCGCCTTTGTCGAGGCCGCCCCGCTCTGCCTGCTCTCCACGGTGGGCGGGGAGTATGCCGAGTGCTCGCCGCGCGGCGACGCGCCCGGCTTTGTCCAGGTGCTCGACGAGCGCACCTTGCTGCTGCCGGACCGGCGCGGCAACAACCGCCTCGACAGCCTGCGCAACATCATCGCGGACCCGCGCGTGGGCCTGCTGTTCCTGATTCCCGGCGTGGACGAGACCATCCGGGTGGCCGGCACCGCCCATGTCTCGGTCGACCCGACGCTGATCGCGCGCTGCATGGTGGATGGCAAGGCGCCGGCTACCGTGCTGGTGATCTCGATCCAGTCGGTGTTCTTCCAGTGCGCCCGCGCGCTGGTGCGATCCAGGTTGTGGGACCCGCAGACACAGGTGGCGCGCAGCAGCCTGCCGAGCAACGGCACCATCCTGGCCGCCGTGAGCCGGAATCCCTTCGACGGCGTCGCGTACGACGCGTCGCAGCCCGCCCGGATGAAGCAAACCCTGTATTGAGTCGAGCCCATGTACACGCCAGCCCACTTTGCCAGCACCGAAAGCGACGCCATCGACGAAGTCATGCGCCGCTACCCTTTCGCCACCCTGATCGGCAATGACGCCGACGGGCTGCCGTTCGCCACCCATCTGCCGGTGGTGGCGGAACGCAGCGGCGACGCCTGGCGGATCGAAGGCCATATGGCGCGCGCCAACCCGCACTGGCGCTGGCTGGAGCAGACGCCGCGCGCGCTCCTGGTGTTCCAGGGCCCGCACGGCTATGTCTCGCCGGCGCTGTACGAGCAGAAGCTGTCGGTGCCGACCTGGAACTACGTCGCCGTGCATGTGTACGCGGAAATCGCCACGCTTCACGACGCCGATGCCAAGGATGCGCTGCTCAAGCGCCTGATCGCGCAGAACGAGCCCGGCTACGCCGCGCAATGGCGGGAGCTGCCGGAGGATTTCCAGCAGAAGATGCTGGGTGCGATTGTCGGCCTGCGCATCGTGCCGACGCGAGTCGAAGCCAAGTTCAAGCTCAGCCAGAACCGCCCCGCGGCCGACCGCGCCCGCATTCTCGCCGCCCAGCAGGAAGGCAGCCCGATCGAGCGCGACATGGCAGCGTGGATGGCGCGCATGACGGGCGCCTGAAACGCTAAAGCCGGCTGCAACGCAACAGCTGCCCCCCCCCCGCCCGCGCGCCGCTCAGGCGCGCGGCAGCCACTCCGGCGCATGCGTGCCCAGCGGCACCGAAGGCAGCGCCCAGTACGCGGGGGTCTCCGACAGGCGGCCCGCATGCGACACCACGCTCAGTTCGCCGAAGCCCGACGGCAATGTCGCCATCAGGTCGGCCACATCCTCAAGCCGCTGGTCCGGCACCTGCAATCCCCCTTCCACCCGCCCCAGGCCACGCAGCCACTGGCCAACCTGCGCCAGCGATACCCGCACATGCCAGCTGCCGCCCTCGACGGCGCGCCGGTGCAGCGCAGCCATGGCGCCGAGCGCCATCAGGTAGCCGGCGGCATGATCCAGCACCTGGGCCGGCAGCGGACGCGGTTCGTCGCTGCCGGCTGCCTGCGCTTCCGCATGGTTGAAGCCGGTGGCGGTCTGCACCAGGGAATCGAAGCCGCGCTTGCCGGCCCACGGCCCGACGTGCCCGTAGGCACTCAACGTCACATAGACAATGCCCGGCCGCGCCCGGGCCGCCGCCTCCGGCCCCACGCCCAGTTCGGCGAGGCCATGCGGCCGGTAGCCCTGGACCAGCACATCGGTGCCGTGCAACAGTTTGTGCAAGGCACGCTTATCGTCGGCATCGCGCAGGTCTAGCTGGCAGGCACGCTTGCCGCGCCCGGTGTCGATCACCAACGGTTCGATGGCAGGCAGGTGGGCGGAGGTGACCAGCAGTACGTCCGCGCCATGCGCGGCCAGGGTACGCCCGGCCACCGGGCCGGCGATGATGCGCGTGAAATCGAGCGCGCGGACACCCGACAGCGGGCGCGCGCCGGCAGCGGGCAGCGTCGGCAGCGGCTCCGGGAGCGCCTCGCCGATCCGCTCCAGGGTAAACGGCGGCAGGCCGCGCAGCGCCTGCCCCTGCGGATGCTGGTCCCACTCCTCGAAGCTGCGCATGGCGGCCACCACCAGGCCGGCTTCGGAGGCGGCAGCCTCGAAGGCCTCGGCCTCCCACCGTTGCAGGGCGGCTTCCACGGCGGCCCGCTCATGGGCGCAGCCCAAGATGCGCAGCACGCCGTCGCGGTGATGCGGGAAGTTGGTGTGCAGGCGCACCCAGCGCCCGTCGCCGCAACGGTAGGCGCCGGCGATCTTGTTCCACATCTCCGCCGCCGGGCCGCCCTCCACGCGCAGGTAGCGCTCGCTGCGGAATTCGGCCAGGGCGTGACGCATGTCGATGGCAACATCCTGCCAGCGTCCGCTGCGCTGTTGCCACAGCGTGGCGGCGGCGAGCGCCGCGGCGCCCAGGCTGGCCTGAGCGGCGGTGCCCACGGCAAAGGACGACGGCAGCACCGGGTCGGTGCCGGTGAGTTGCAGCCGGCCCAGCGCTGCGGCGGGCATCCCGGCGGCCTGCCAGAGTCCGGCCACGGCTTCGGCCGGGGTCGGGCGGGAGGCAGGGGCAAGGGTTGGAGTCGGGGTTGAAGTCGGCATGGCGGCGATGCTCCAGGGGACGGATGCGCTCCCTCCATCCTAGGCCGCGGCGGCTGTTTTTGCGCTGCCGCGCGGAGATTGCACGACTCTGGCCGCCGGCACGGTAAAATCACCCGATCCGGCATTCCGCCATGCAATCGAGCAGCGCGGCGGGCTGCGCGCCAGACGCCGGCCGCCGCCCCGCCCCTGACTTAACCGCCCACCGGCGCCACCATGAGCAACGACCCCAAAGCCAACGACAACACGCCCGCCGCATCCAATTTCCTGCGCAGCATCATCGACCAGGACCTCACCGCCGGCACCTACGCCGGCCGCCAGGATGCCCAGGGCGAGCCGTTGCCCCCCGTCATCACCCGCTTCCCGCCGGAGCCCAACGGCTACCTGCACATCGGCCACGCCAAGAGCATCTGCGTGAACTTCGGCATGGCGCGCGACTACGGTGGCCGCTGCCACTTGCGCTTCGACGACACCAACCCGGTCAAGGAAGATACCGAATACGTCGACTCCATCATCGACGCGGTGCACTGGCTCGGCTTCAGCTGGGACAGCACCGCCAAGGACGGCAGCCAGCAGCCCCACCTGTATTACGCCAGCGACTACTTCGACCAGCTCTACGCCTTCGCCGAAAAGCTGATCGAGCGCGGCGTGGCCTACGTGGACAGCCAGAGCGCCGAGCAGATCGCCGCCAACCGCGGCGACTTCTCCCGCCCGGGCACGCCCTCGCCGTTCCGCGACCGCAGCGTCGAGGAAAACCTGCGGCTGTTCCGCGACATGCGCGACGACAAGTACGCCGACGGCGAGCACGTGCTGCGCGCCAAGATCGACATGAACGCGCCCAATATCGTGATGCGCGACCCGGTGATCTACCGGATCCGCCACGCGCATCACCACCGCACGGGCGACAAGTGGTGCATCTACCCGATGTACGACTTCACGCACTGCATCTCGGACGCGCTGGAGAACATCACGCACTCGCTGTGCACGCTGGAGTTCGAGAACAACCGCCCGCTGTATGACTGGGTGCTGGCCCAGCTGCGCGAATGCGGCGTGTTCAGCGATCCGCTGCCGCACCAGTATGAATTCGCCCGCCTGAACCTGACCTACGCCATCACCAGCAAGCGCAAGCTGCTGCAACTGGTCGTTGAAAACCGCGTGGACGGCTGGGACGATCCGCGCATGCCCACCATCGTGGGCGTGCGCCGGCGCGGCTTTACGCCGGAATCGATCCAGTTGTTCTGCGATCGCATCGGCGTGGCCAAGTCCGATAGCTGGATCGACATGAGCACGCTGGAAGGCGCCGTGCGCGACGACCTCGATGCGCGCGCGGCGCGTGGCGCGGCGGTGCTGGACCCGCTCAAGCTGATCATCGACAACTACCCCGAAGGCCAGAGCGAAGACTGCTCGGCGCCCGTGCATCCCAAGAAGCCGGAGCTGGGCCTGCGCGTGTTCCCGCTGTCGCGCGAACTGTGGATCGAGCGCGACGATTTCAGCGAAGCGCCGCCCAAGGGCTACTTCCGCCTGTTCGCGCCCAAGGACGGCACCCCCGGCAGCAAGGTGCGCCTGCGCTACGGCTATGTGATCGAATGCACGGGCGTGGACCGCGACGCCGACGGCAAGGTGATCGCCGTGCACGCCAACTACCTGCCCGAGACCAAGAGCGGCACGCCGGGCGCGGACAGCGTCAAGGTCAAGGGCAATATCCACTGGGTCAGCGTGGCGCATGCCTATGAAACCGAGGTGCGGCTGTACGACCGTCTCTTCAACGACCCCAACCCGGATGCCGGCGGCAAGAACTTCCTCGACGCGCTGAACCCGGACTCCAAGAAGATCGTCACCGCCTACCTGGAACCCGGCCTGCAGCAAGCCGCCGCGGAAGACCGCTTCCAGTTCGAGCGCCAGGGCTACTTCGTGGCCGACCGGGTCGATTCGACGCCGGGCAAGCCGGTCTTCAACCGCATCGTCGGCCTGCGCGACAGCTGGGGGAAGTAAGCCCATGCAAACCGTAACCTTCCCGCTCGAGGGCGAGCATATCGCCCTGAACGACCTGCTCAAGGTGGCCGGCGTGTGCGACAGCGGCGGCGCCGGCAAGGCGCTGGTGGCGGCCGGCGAAGTGTCGGTCGACGGCGCGGTGGAATCGCGCAAGACCGCCAAGATCCGCGCCGGCCAGGTGGTCAGCGTGGCCGGCGTGAAGATCCGGGTAGTGGCGGCCTGACCGCCCCGGCCGCCGGTATGCCCGGCGGCCGGCCAGCCGGCCATCGGGCGCGTGCTTCCAAGCAAAGGAAATGACAATGCCGATCGCATTCTGGTGTGTGCTGGTGGCAGGCATCCTGCCCGTGGTGACGGTTGGCATCGCCAAGGCGAGCGGAAACGCCTTCGACAACCACGATCCGCGCGGCTGGCTGGAAAAACAGGCCGGACGCGCCCGGCGCGCCGACATGGCGCACCGCAACCATTTCGAGGCCTTCCCCTTATTCGCCGCGGCGGTGCTGTGCGCCACCCACCTGCAGGCGCCTGCCGCGCGCATCGACGAGCTGGCGCTGGTCTTTGTCGCCGCGCGCATCCTGTACACGGTGTGCTACCTGGCTGATCGCGCCACCTTGCGCACGCTGTGCTGGACCATCGGCTTCCTGTCGGCGATTGGCATCTTCCTGCTGCCGGTGCTGGTGCACTGAGAACACCGGGGAGAGCGATCATGCGCTACCTGCCTGCCATCCTTTGCGCGCTCTGCCTGCTGGCGCCGGCCCTGGCCGGCACGGCGCGGGCCGAGCCGGCCAGCTACGCGGTGGACCCGACCCATACCGCGGTGTACTTCGCCGCCAGCCATTTCGAGCGGACCTCGGTACGCGGGCGATTCGGCAAGATCGATGGCCGCATCAGCTATGACGAAACCAGCGGCAGCGGCGCCATCGATTTTACGGTCGACGCCGACTCCGTCGATTCCGGCAACCGCACGCTGGACGGCATCCTGCGCTCGGCCCAGTTCCTCGATGCGCAGAACTTCCCGGTGGTCCGGCTGCGCGCCAACCGCTTCGTGCAGGACGGCGGCCGGCTGGTGGCCGTGGAGGGCGAACTGAGCCTGCACGGCGTCACGCAACCGCTGCGGCTGGAAGCCGAGCGCTTCAGCTGTGGCGACATCTCGCTGTTTGGCATCAAGCGCCACGTTTGCGGCGGCGACTTCCGCGCGGTACTGTCGCGCAGCGCCTTTGGCATGACGCGCTTCCTGCCCGACGTGAGCGATAGTGTGGTCCTGACGATTTCGGTGGAAGCCATGCCGGCCGCGTCGGCACCCAAGTAACACAAGCATCACATATAGTTTTCCACAACACCGCCAGATGTCGACCCGGCGACGCCTGAAGAGCCGGTTTCTTCTGTAAAATCAGCGGTTTGCATTTTTCCGGCGGGGCCATTTTTCCCGGTTTCCGCCTGAACGGGAAACCCGAAAACAATGATCACGATTCAAGTTGGGGATGTGGTGGCGGCGTCGTTGGCGGCTGCGGGCGCCTGCCTGATGTGCAGCATCCCGATGGCATTCCTGCGCCGCTTTCCCGCCTGGGCGTTGCGCACTTATGGCCGCCGCGCGCTGCTGGTGCCGTTGCTGATCCTGCCGGTGGGAGGCTGGCTGGCAGGGCTCGCGCTGTCGGGGCAGATCGACAGTCCCGCCGGCCACGCCATGGTGGTGGCAATCGCCTTTCTCTGCCTGAACCTGGCCTCGGCGCTGCTGCGCTACTACCTGAGCGATTACCGAAAGTCCCGCTAAAGCGAGCGGCGCCCATCGCGGCGCCAATGTTCGCGCCAGGCCATCCATGAGCACACCCCAGCGCTTTGACATCGAAACCGGCACCGAGACACTGGCCGCCGACCGCATCGACACCGGCAACGGCGCGAACTGCCTGCTGCTGCACGGCGCCGGCACCAGCCACCGCGCGCGCTGGCTGGCGTTGCGGCAAGCGCTCGCCGCCCAGGGCGTGGGCAGCATCGCCTTCGATTTTTCCGGCCACGGCGAAAGCTCGGCGCGCACGCCCAACTCGCTGGCCAAGCGCCAGCGCGAAGCCGAGGCGGCGCTGGCCCATCTGGATGGCGCTGGTCCCCGCGCCTTGATCGGCATCAGCATGAGCGGCGAAATCGCCGTGCGGCTGGCCGCCGATCCGCGCAACCGGATCGACCGGCTGCTGACACTGGTGGGCGCCGCCTATGACCCCGCCGCTTTCGAACTGCCCTTCGGCCCAGCCTTTACCACCGTACTGCGCACGCCCGGCAGCTGGCGCGCCTCGCTCGCCTTTGAACGGATCGCGCAATTCCGCGGCCGCCTGACCCTGGTACGCGGTGCCGAAGACAAAGTCATCCCCGCGGGCATTGCCGACGCGCTTGCCGCCCGTGCCGGCCTGGCCGAACGGGTGGAGGTGATCGACCTGCCCGGCACCGGCCACTTGCTGGGCGAAGCCTGGCAAAACCAGCCCGGCTTCGCCGCCAGTCTGAGCGCGATCGCGCTGGGCGCCGTGGGCGCCTGAGCCCACTCCAGGCGGCATGGCAGGCACCCGGTACGGTGTCGTTGCGAACGCCGCGTCCGATTCACGTATGATGCGGCCTTTCGCTTCTCGCAGCATTTGCCGCTCCCGCTTCCTTCATGGCACTTAAATCCACCATCTACAAGGCCGAACTGTCCGTCTCCGACATGGACCGGCCCTACTACGGCAGCCACGCCCTGACCATCGCGAAGCATCCGTCCGAGAACGATGCGCGCATGATGGTGCGGCTGCTGGCCTTTGCCTGCGAAGCCAGCGAGACGTTGATCTTCACCCGCGGCCTGGACGAGCCCGACGAGCCGGACCTGTGGGAAAAGACCCTGACCGGCGAGATCGCGCATTGGATCGAGCTGGGCCAGCCGGACGAGTCGCGCCTGAAGCGCGCCGCCGCGCGCGCCGATCGCGTCACCGTGTTCACCTACAATGGCGCGAGCGCGCGCGAATGGTGGAAAGGCATGGCCGGCAAGGCCGGCAAGCTGCGCAACGTGACCATCTACAATGTGCCGGCCGAGGCGGTGGAAGCACTCGCCGCCCTGGCCCAGCGCGCCATGCGGTTGTCCGTAACGATCCAGGACAGCGAGATCTGGGTCAGCGACGACGACCACAACGTCCGCATTACGCTCGAGGTCCTGCAACAGCCCCAGGGCTAAGCCCGGCTCCCGAGCGGTTTTCGCGTTACCAGCATTACCAGGTTCAGAATTACCCATCCGCCCGGTGCGGCCGGCATGCCGCCGGCCTCACCGAACCCGTGACCCTCGCTGATACAGCACAAGGAAGCCATCCATGAATACCACTCCCTCCGGCCTGCAATATGAAGACACCGTCACCGGCGAAGGCGCCGAAGCCACGGCAGGCAAGCATGTCACGGTGCATTACACCGGCTGGCTCTATGAGAACGGCCAGGCTGGCCGCAAGTTCGATTCGAGCAAGGACCGCAACGACCCGTTCGTGTTCCCGCTGGGCGCCGGCCACGTCATCCGCGGCTGGGATGAAGGCGTGCAAGGCATGAAGGTGGGCGGCACGCGCCGCCTGGTGATCCCGGCCGATCTGGGCTACGGCGCGCGCGGCGCGGGCGGCGTGATTCCGCCGAACGCCACGCTGCTGTTCGAAGTGGAACTGCTGGCGGTCTGATCGCCTTGGCGCCGCCCCGGCGGCGCTCACCGGCATCCCATCCCGCGCGGATGGGCACAAGCAAGAGGGGCGCCCGCGGGCGCCCCTCTTGCATTCCGGCCCGTGCGTTCAGAAACTGATCGCCGCGCTGCTCACGTCGACCCGCACCTTGTCACGGTCCAGCAGGCGCGCGGCATGGCGCGCATAGTCCTGGGCCCAGGCGGCATCGCTGGCGAAACGCTGCTCGCCGGAGAACTTGGCCACGCTCAGGATCTTGTCGATCACCAGCACCTTGCCCACCGGGCTGGAAGCCTGGCAATCGAGTTCGGCATATTCGCGGTCGAACCAGCGCCAGCCAGCGTCCTCGGTAACCGCCGCCAGCTCGGCGTCGCCAATCGTGAAGCCAAATTCCTTGCCGGTACCGAAAACTACCGTGAGCGTGCGCGCCATAGCCTGATCTCCTGGTTGATGCCACATTGTAAAGACATAGCGGCCGGTACCGCCACCTCGCCCTGGCAGATTGGCCGGCCAAGGGTACCTGCCGAATCTCGGCATGACCGTTGTCTATCGCATACAACCAGCCGGAGCTTGCAGAGATTTCTGCACGCCATGTGGTTTCCCTGCCGCCTGCCGCGCGGCTTTGGATTATGCTTGCACCATGGCCATCACCCGACAAGATCTCGAAACGGATCGGCTGCGTGATTCACTTTGCAGCACGCCGGTGGCTTCCTCGCTACTTCCCGAAGAAGCTTTCGAACGCTCGCTACGCGCTACGCTGGACCAGCGGCCGGATACGCCCGGGCTGGCAGGCGATGTCTGGGTGTTCGGCTACGGCTCGCTGATCTGGAACCCGATGGTGATTCACACGGACCGCCGGCTGGCCAGCGTGCACGGGTACCATCGCGGCTTCTACCTGTATTCGCGCATCAATCGCGGCACCTGGGACAACCCCGGCCTGGTGCTCGGCCTGGACCGTGGCGGTTCTTGCCAGGGCGTCGTCTTCCGCATCCCCCATCACATGATCGAGCAGGAGTTCCGCCTGCTGTGGCGCCGCGAGATGCTCACCGGCGCCTATCATCCGCGCTGGCTCAACATAAAGATGAACGGTTGCCCGCCGCAGCGCGCGCTGGCCTTCGTGATGAACCGCTCGCATGAGGCCTATGCCGGGCGCCTGCCCGACGACAGCGTGGTCGCGCGCCTGCGTCACGCCTGCGGCCTCTACGGGCCGGCGCGCGAATATCTGCAGCAGACGCTGCTGGGCCTTGCCACCAACGGCGTCGACGATCCCTACCTTGGCCGGTTATGGCGCCGGCTGCAGGATACGGATGCCACGGCCGCACAGGCTGTCAGCGAAACCGCCTGATCCGGGAGCCACCAGGATGCCGCGCACTTCCGCCCGCCCCCGCCGACTGGTGCTTGCCGAAGTGTTGGGACTGACCGGCCTGCTAATGGGCGGTGCGCTGCTGGCCGGCCCCGGCGGAACGAGCCTGGCGGCGCGCCCCGCCGGCGGCGGCCCGGCCCAGGCCTCGCCGCGCTCGCACGCGCAAGGCGCCGGCTCCGCCACCACCGCGCACGATAGCGTGGGCGGGCTCGACCGCAACCTGATCGCGGCAGCGACGCTGGGCGACCTCGAACTGGTCAAGCGCTTGCTGGCGGCCGGCGCTTCGGCCCAGGCCACCGACGAACGCGGCCGCAGCGCCCTGCTGGTGGCGGTCTATAGCCGGCACACCGAAGTGGCGAAGGCGCTGGTGGCGGCTGGCGCCGACGTCAACCGCAAGGACATCGAATCCAACAGCCCCTTCCTGCTGGCCGCGGCCACCGGGCAGCTTGAAATGGTACAGCTGGCGCTCACGCATGGCGCCGACCTCACCAGCACCGACATCAACGACAGCACCGCCCTGATCGTGGCCTGCGAGCATGGCAATACCGAAGTGGTGAAGGTGTTGCTGAAGGCTGGCGTCGCGGTCGACCATGTCAACCGCCAGGGCTGGACCGCCCTGCTGGAAACCATCGTCATGGGCGATGGCAGCGCGCGCTATGAAGACACGGTGCAGTTGCTGCTCGACGCTGGCGCGGACGCCAACCTTCCCGACCGCGACGGCACCTCGCCGACCCGCCACGCGCGCGAGCGCAGCTACAAGAGCATGGTGAAGATGCTGGTGCGCGTGCGCGGGCACTGATGTACCCGCGCACGCCGCGCCGGTTTGCCCCCGGGGCGTGCCCGAGGCGTAGCGCCATGGGGTCAGGCCGCAGCCGGCTGGGATCCCGCGTTGCGAGCATTCTCGCTTTCCTGCAACGCGCGCCACATCACCTTGCCGGTGCCCGACTTGGGCAGCGCGTCGACGAACTCCACCACGCGCGGGTACTTGTAGGCCGCCATATTCTCCTTGGCCCACTCGATGATGTCCTCGGGCGTGGTCTTGCCCCTGGCATGCGTCTTTAGCACCACCACCGCCTTCACCGTTTCACCGCGGTAGGCGTCGCGCGTGCCGATGATGCAGGCCTCCTGCACATCGGGATGCTTGTACAGCAGGTTCTCGACCTCGGCCGGCCACACCTTGAAGCCCGACGCATTGATCATGCGCTTGAGCCGGTCGGTGAGGAAGTAGTAGCCCTCCTCGTCCATGCGGCCCAGGTCGCCGGTGCGGAAGAAGGTCTTGCCCTCGAATTCGATAAAGGCATCGCGCGTGGCATCCGGCTTGCGCCAGTAGCCCTTGAACACCTGCGGGCCGCACACGATGATCTCGCCGACCTCATTGACCGCCACCTCCTTGAGCGTGACCGGGTCGATCACGCGCGCGTCGGTATTGAAGCTTGGCACGCCGAGGCACTGCAGCTTGGGCCGGTCGCCCGGGTTGCTGTGGGTCGGGGCCATGGTCTCGGACAACCCGTAGCCTTCAATGTAGTTCAGGCCGAACTGCTGCTTCAGGCGCTCGGCCACCGCCTGCGGCATCGCCGCGCCGCCGCCGCCGATATAGCGCAGGCTCGACAGGTCGAACTGGTCGAGATTCGGGCTGCCCAGGAAGTCGATGACCATGGTCGGGATGTTGGTCCAGTGCGTGACCTGGTAGCGCGAGATCAGCCGGCCCGCGACTTCACGGTCCCAGCGCGGCAGCATGACCACGGTGGCGCCGCTATAGATCGGGCCGTTCATGCCGTACTGCATGCCGGTCACGTGGAACAGCGGCAGCACCGACAGGATCGTCGACTCCGCGCCGCTGCCGCTCCAGATGCCACCCCCGACCACGTTATGCATGACGGACCGGTGGGTATGGATGCAACCCTTGGGGAAACCGGTGGTGCCCGAGGTATAGGGCATCACCGCCATGTCGTCCGGGCCGGCGGTATGCGGTCCGGGCACCAGTTGCGCGGCGAGCGCTTCGGCCCACGGCGTAGCGCCGGCGGGCAGCGGATGCTGGGTGGTCAGCCAGGCCGCCGGGGCGTCTTCCGGGTTTTCATAGCTGGCCGGCAGCGCATCGCTGTATTGCGTGACCAGCAGATGCTGCAGGCGCTCACCGGCCGGCAGCTCGGCGTTGGCCTGCTCGGCCCCGCCGGCGAGATCCGCGCTGCAGATCGCCACGGTAGCCTGCGCATCGCTGATGTAATGCTTGAATTCCTCGGTACGGTTCATCGGGTTCACCGGCACGACCACGGCGTCAGCGCGCAGGATCGCGTAGTAGGCAATGATGAATTGCGGACAGTTCTGCATGTAGAGCAGCACCCGGTCGCCCTTCTTCACGCCCGCCTTTTGCTGCAGCCAGCCCGCCACTGCGCTGGCCTGGGCTTCCAGCGCCCGGAACGTGATGGCGTTACCGAAATACCGGATGGCTGCCTTGTCGGGGTAGCGCTGCGCGGAGACCACCAGGTTGTACCAGAGCGAGGTCTCCGGCAGCACGATCTCGGTGGGCGCGCGCTTGGGCCAGAACTGGAAATGCGGGCGCGCGGGCTGGGTGGTCTGCATAAGGGTCTCCTGTGCGGTCTGTCCGACCTGGTCTTGGAATGCAAGTGAAGCAATGAATCAAGGAATATAACCGAACGACCGTTCTATTTTCAATCCATCGCTTACCCTTGCCCATCGTTGCTTCGATGGGCCACGGTTGCAATCGGCGAGTCCCGCCCCAAAATGCGGGAGGTCGGCGCGCAAGGCGCGTCATTGCGCGTTTTCCCTCGCGGCCCCGCCGCGGGTGTGCCACTTTCGAGACTAAGCCATGAGTGACGTAACCCTGCAGAATTTCGAGACGGACGTGATCGAGACGTCGCGCCACATCCCGGTGCTGGTGGATTTCTGGGCGCCCTGGTGCGGTCCTTGCCGCACCCTCGGGCCGATGCTGGAAAAGCTCGAAGGGGAAGCCGCCGGCAAATGGCGGCTGGCCAAGGTGAACGTGGATGAAAACCAGGAACTGGCGGCACATTTCGGCGTGCGCAGCATTCCACACGTGGTGGCATTTGCCGACGGCAAGGCGGCCGACCAGTTCACCGGCGTGCTGCCCGAGTCCGGCCTGCGTGAGTTTATTGCCCGCGTGATGCCCGATCCGGGCCAGGTGGCCCTGCGCGCAGCGCTCGACCATGCCGCCGTGGGCGACCGCGACGCCGCCAGGTCAGCCTTCCAGGCGGCGCTGGCATTCGATCCCGGCTTTGACGCGGCTCGCCTCGAGTACATCGGCTTCCTGCTTGACGAGGACGCCCTGGACCAGGCCCAGGCGGAGTTCGGCATGCTGTCGCCGGGCGCGGCCCAGGAGGACGGTTACGCGGCATTGCGCACCCGGATCGAGGCCATGCGCGGCGTCTCCGACCTGCCCGACGCAGCCACGCTGGAGGCCCGCGTCGCCGCCGCGCCCGGCGACCTGCGGGCGCGGCTGGACCTGGCCCGCGCGCTGATCGCACATCGGCAATACGAGAAAGCGCTGGAACAGCTGCTGGCCATCGTGCGGACGGACCGCACCTTCGAGGACGATATCGGGCGCACGGCAATGCTGTCGGTATTCACGCTGATGAGCGACCAGCCCGAAGCGGTTGCGCGCTGGCGCCGGCTGCTGGCCTCGGCGCTCAATTAAACTGCCGGGTGCGTGCGGCGGGCCGGGCCCGCCGCCTTACCTGGCCCTGCCGCCCCTGTTCGCCTTGATCCTGTTCTCGCCGTGACTGCTTCCCCGCCCCGCCTGACCGATTTCCAGACCGCCCCCGAACCGCTGCCCAGCCACGACCGGCCGCGCCCCGACCGGCTGGTCGCCGGCAACCCGGACCGCACCACCTGGACGCACTACAGCGCCAGCCAGGGGGATTTCGACTGCGGTATCTGGGCTTGCGAGCCAGGCGCCTGGCGCATTGCCTTCCCGGCGGGCAAAGAGGAATTCTTCCATGTCATCAGCGGACGCCTGCGCATCAGCGACGACGCGGGCAATGCCCGCGAATTCGGCCCCGGCGACGCCTGCGTGATCCCGGCAGGCTTCACCGGCCTGTTCGAGGTGCTGGAAGCGGTGCGCAAGCACTTTGTCGTGCTGGACCGCGCGGCTGCCAAGGCAGACTAGGCCACCTGCCCGGACGGTGCCTCGATCAGCGTGAAGCCGTTCTCGCGCATGTGGCTGACCATCATCGCGTCCATGCCCTTCACATGCTGGTCGAACCAGCCCGGTAGTTCCGACAGCAGGCGCCGGCCGAGCGCCAGGTCTCCCTGCGCCACTTTCTCGCGTACCGCGCCAGCCACCGCCAGCACCTGCTGGTGCTCGCCGCGATGGCAATGCTGCGGGCCGAAGGCCATCGCCTCCATCCACGCTTCCTCCTGTCCGAAATGATGGCGGGTGTGATCGATCCACTCGTCCAGCGCCGCCAGGAAACGGGCATCGTCCGCGCGCGTGGCGGCATCCAGCAGTTGCACGAATTCGGCGTGGGTGGCGTCGGTCACCGGCTCGCCCAGCAGCAGGTCGGAGGCCAGGGTGGCGGTGCTTGGGGAGGAGGAATCGGTCATATCGAGAGGACAAAAGCGCGCAAACCGCAAGGATACCGAATCCACGCAGGGCGGGGCTGATCCAGGACAAATCGCTGCGCGGCGGGGGCAGCACGCGCCCGCGGGTTATGCTGACGGCTGGTTCTTTCCTCTCACCAGGCTGCCCCCTGGCTTCCCATGCCCCGACTGCTCTTCTTCTGCGGCCATGCCGGCACCGGCAAGACCACACTGGCCCACCGCCTGATCGGCCCGCTGATGCAGGCCACCGGCGAGCCCTTCTGCCTGCTCGACAAGGACACGCTTTATGGCGCCTACAGCGCCGCGGCGATGGGCGCCTTGACCGGCGACCCGAACGACCGCGACAGCCCCACCTACCTCAAGCACCTGCGCAATGCCGAATACCACGGCCTGCTCGATACCGCGCGCGAGAATCTCGCGCTGGGCATCAGTGTGATCGTCGTGGGTCCGCTATCGCGCGAGGTGCGCGACCATCTGCTGCACGACGCCGACTGGCTGCGCGTGCCCGCCGGCACCAGGGTGCGCACGCTGTGGGTGCACCTGCCGGAAGACGAGGCCCGCGCCCGCATCGTGCGGCGCGGCAACCCCAACGACGCCTACAAGCTGGCGCACTGGGACGACTACCGCACGCGGCGCTTCATGCCCGCACCGGAGCAGTACCCCGAACTGACCTACTTCGACAACACCGCGCCTGGCGAGGCCGAACTGGCCGCCCTGCTGGCGCGCCTTGCGGCGTGACGCGAGACCTCAGTCAGGCGCCGTGAGGGCGGCCAGCACACTCGAAGCCGCCACCATCCCGAACACCGCGGTCACCGCCACCGAGGAGCCAAAGCCGGCGCAGGCCAGTCCCTGCGGGCCGGCTGGCGGCGCGGTTGGCGCGGCCGGCGCGCCTTCCGGGGCCTCGTCGATTTCGCAGGACTGCTGTTCGGGCTCGGGATAGCGCAAGGGCTCGTCCGAGTAGACCGCGTCGATGCCGAACTTTCTCTTGGGATTGCGCGGCCAGCCCCAGTCCTTGCGCAGGCTGGAACGCACCTTGGCCAGCAGCGGGTCCTGGACGGTGCGTGAGAAATCGACGACGCGGATACGGGTCGGGTCGAGCTGGCCGCCGGCACCGCCGCAGGTAATGATGCGCCGGCCCTCGCGGCGCGCCCAGCCCAGCATGGCAATCTTGACCTTGACCGAGTCGATCGCGTCGATGATGTAGTCGTACCCGCCAAGCAGTTCCACGACATTGTCCGGGGTAACGAAATCGTCAACCTGCATGACCTGGCAGCGCGGGTTGATCTGCACCATGCGCTCGGCCATGGCCTGCACCTTGGCGCGCCCATAGGCATCGCCCAGCGCGTGGATCTGGCGGTTGGTATTGGATAGCGCGATATGGTCGAGATCGATCAGCGTGACGCGGCCGACCGCGTTGCGCGCCAGCGCCTCGGCCGCCCAGCTGCCCACCCCGCCGATGCCGACCACGCAGACGTTCGCCGCCTCCAGCCGCGCCAGGCCCTCCGCGCCATACAGGCGCGCCACGCCGCCGAAACGGCGGTGGTAGTCGTCGTCCTCCGGGCTCTCGTGGGTAAGGGCCGGCGGCAGTTGCGCCAGTTCCGGCGGGACGGAGGTTTCCGGGACGAGGTTGCTCATTTCTTGCTCGAAGCTTGCTGGTTTTGAAGAGAGACTGGGGGGAAAAGCGCGCATTGAGGCACCTTGTCAGCCAAGCGCCGACAGGAGAACGGGGCGCGCAACTATACAATACCCACAGCCGTGGTTCGACCGCCGCATTGTCTCGCAGACAGCGCGCGGCTGCCCGCGCCAATCAGGAAACCGACCCCATGCCCGTGCGCCGCAAGGCCATTCTCTGGAGTGTACTGACACCGCTGGTGCTCATCGCTGCGCTCGTCGTGGTGATTCTGACCTTCGACTGGAACCGCCTCAAGCCATGGCTTAACCAGAAGGTCTCGGAGGCCATCGGCCGGCCTTTCGCCGTCAACGGCGACCTTACCCTGACCTGGCGTGGCGCCGAGGGCGAAACCGGCTGGCATACCTGGGTGCCCTGGCCGCGCCTTTCCGCGCGCGATATCACCATTGGCAATCCGGAGTGGGCCCGCGAGCCCAACTTCGCCACCGTGCGCGAACTGATCTTCGTGCTGCGCCCGGTGCCGCTGCTCTCCCATCAGATCGCGATTCCCACCATCGTCGTAGACAGTCCCGTAGTCTGGCTGGAGCGGCTGGCGGACCAGCGCAACAACTGGACCTTCGCCACCCCCGCAAGCAAAACGCCTTCGCAGTGGCGGCTGGATATCGGCGAAGTGGCGCTGGCGCGCGGCGATCTCGCCCTGACCGACAAGGCGATGAAGATCGAACTGCAGGCACGCCTGGACACCATCGGCGACGCGGCCCTCTATGAGAAGACCCGCGACGGCGCGCTGATCGCGCCGCCGGCGTCCGGCGCGGCCGGCACGGGGGCCGCCAGTGCCATCGGCGCATCCGGCCACGCCGGCAGTGCAAGCAGCGCCGGCGGTCCGCGCTACGGCATCCGCTGGAAGGCCACGGGCCGCTACAACGAGACCACCATCAACGCCAGCGGCAAGGCCGGTACCGTACTGAGCCTGCGCGACGCCAACGTGCCCTTTCCCCTGCAGGCCGATGTCCGGGTCGGCAATACGCGCGCGGTGGTGGAGGGCACGCTGACCAACCCTGCCCACCTCGGTGCGCTGGACATGCACCTGCAACTGTCGGGCGACAATATGGCCAAGCTCTACCCGCTGACCGGCATCGTGCTGCCGAGCACCCCGCCCTACGAAACCCGCGGCCGGCTCGTTGCCACACTGCGCAAGGGCGCATCGGAATACCGCTACGACAAGTTCACCGGCCGCGTCGGCGGCAGCGACCTGAACGGCTCGCTCACGTACACCCAGCGCCAGCCGCGCGCCCTGCTATCCGGCGAGCTGGAATCGAACCAGTTGCGCTTCGAAGACCTGGCTCCGCTGATCGGCGCCGACGCCAAGCCCGGGCAGGCTGCCTCGGACAGCACGGTGCGCCAGCCGGCTGACAAGGCCCTGCCGGTAGCGCCATTCCGCACGGAGCGCTGGGACAGCATCGACGCCGACGTGAAGTTCACGGGCAACCGCATCATCCGCACCACCGACCTGCCGATCACCGACCTCGTCACCCATCTCAAGCTCGACGATGGCGTGCTCACGCTCGACCCGCTGAATTTCGGCGTGGCGGGCGGCAACCTGACGTCGTCGCTGCAACTCGACGGCAAGCGCGAGCCGCTGGCCGCCACCATCGACATGAAGGCGCGCCATCTCCAGCTCAAGCAACTGTTCCCGAAGTTCGAGACAATGCGCGCCAGCATCGGCGAGCTCAACGGCAGCGCCAGACTGAGCGCCACCGGCAACTCGGTGGCCACGCTGCTGGGCACGTCCAATGGCGAAGCCAAGCTGCTGGTGGAGAACGGCACCGTCAGCAAGTTCCTGCTGGAGGCAATGGGCCTGAACGTGGGCAGCGTGGTGATCCGCCAGCTGTTCGGCGACAAGCCGGTGCAGATCAACTGCGGCGTCAGCGATTTCACTTTCACCAAGGGGGTGGCCCGCGCGCGCACCTTCGTCCTCGACACCCAGGACGCGGTGATCGAGACCAGCGGCGGCGTCGACCTCGCCAGCGAGCGGCTTGCGCTCACCGTCCGGCCCGAGTCCAAGGGCCTGCGCATTTTTTCGCTGCGTTCGCCGCTCTACGTGGGCGGCACGCTGAAGAAGCCATCGGTCAGCCCGGACATCGGCGTGCTTGCCTTGCGCGCCGGCGGCGTGGTGGCGCTGGCGCTGGTGGCGCCGGTTGGCGCCGCCATCCTGCCGCTGATCGACCTTTCCACCGCCGACGAGAGCAGCCAATGCGGCAGGCTGCTGGCGGAAATCCGCAAGCGCCCCACCGCGCCGCCGCCCGGCCAGGCCTATCAGGAGCCGGGCACAGGCAGCACAGGCAAGACCGGCCAGAGCGCCGGGCCCCCGCCCTCGCCCGACGCACGGGCCGCGCCCGCCCGGCCAGCGGGTGCGGCGCGCCCCAGCCCACCTCAGCGCGCTACGCCAGAGACTTCCCTGTACCAGGGCGGCTAAGCCGTGCCGGGCTGCCGGCCCGGCGTTGCCTGTCGGCGACACGCGCCCACTGACGAGCATATTCCGCGACGCAATTTCGCAACACTTTGGTGCATAAGCACAGTCTGTCGTTGTATATCGCCCACGCCGCTCGCATAATTAAACAGCCATTTACAACAAAGTCTTCAATACATGGCACGAAGCGGATGTCCGGCGGCGGATTGATTCCGGCGTTGGAGTCCTTCTTGGGTGCGGTTTCGGCCGCACTTGTTTTTTCCGATTTCCTTCCAGCCCCCGCCCCAGCATGACGCCGCTACACGCCACCGTCCCGCCGATCAGTTGCCTGATCGCGCTAACGGTGTGCAACCACGTGGCCTTCAATGCCAGCCGCGTGGTGGTGTCGCTGTTCGCCCTCTCGCTCAAAGCCTCGACCGTCACGCTCGGCATCCTGATGTCGCTGTATGCGCTGCTGCCGATGCTGCTCGCCATCCACGCCGGCAAACGCATCGACGAGATCGGGCCGCGCAAGCCGATGACGGCGGGCTCGCTGATGGTGGCTGCGGGAACGCTGCTGCCGGCGGTGTGGCCGGACATTGCCGCGCTCTATCTCTCCTGCGCGCTGATCGGCGTTGGCTTCATGCTGGTGCAGGTTGCCATGCAGTTGCTGATCGGGCAGATTTCCACCGATGCCACTCGGCTGCGCAATTACACGCTGCACGCGCTGGGCTTGTCGTTCTCCGGCACGCTGGGCCCGGTCGTGATGGGCTACGTGATCGAACACGCAGGCTACCGCCCGGCCTTCTTCGTGCTGGTGGCGGTAGCGGCAATCGGCGTGCTTGGCTTGCACCTGGTGCGCGGACGGCTGCCGGCACAGGGCGGGCGGGCCGCGCGCGGCGCGATCGTGGACGGCACGCGCAACTCCACGCTGAGCCTGCTCGCGCATCCGGAACTGCGCGCGGTCTTTATCGCCAGCGCGGTCCTGTCCGCGGCCTGGGACCTGCACGCCTTCCTGATTCCCATCCAGGGCACCCGGGTCGGCCTCTCGCCCTCGTCGATCGGCTGGGTGCTGGGCGCCTTTGCCATTGCCACCTTTGCCATCCGCGTGGCGATGCCGCTGGTGTCGCGCCGGCTGTCCGAATGGAAGGTGATTCGCGTTGCATTGCTGGTCGGCGCGGTGGCCTACCTGATCTATCCCTTCGTCACCGCGTTCTGGCTGATGTGCTGCCTGGCCTTCCTGCTCGGGCTGGCGCTGGGCAGCGCCCAGCCCAACGTCATGAACATCCTGCATACGGCCTCGCCCACCGGGCGCGCCGGCGAGGCGCTGGGCCTGCGCTCGGCCGTGCTCAATACCAGCCAGGTAGTGTGGCCGCTGACGTTCGGCGTGGTCGGCACGGCGCTTGGCATGTTGCCGATCTTCCTGTCGATGGCCGGCGCGATGGGTGTGGCGGGCTACTACTCGCGCGGCCAGGCCCGCAAGCTGCCTCCGCCGCCGGCCTGAAGCGCAAGCGGCCTCGCCGGCGACTTGCGCGCGCGCAAATGCGGCTTGCTTCGCTTTCGCTATACTCAAAGCAGACAGGCCGCACGCGCAGGGCGCCTGCCCGCGCGCGGCCTGCTGACTCGATACCTGATCCGACATGACCCAACTCGCCGACCTCCGCCGCACCTACGTACTCGGATCGCTGTCCGAATCCGATGTGGCGTCCGATCCCATCAGCCAGTTCCAGCGCTGGTTCGATGAAGCCATCCACGCCAAACTCCCCGAGCCCAATGCCATGACGCTGGCCACCGTCGACGCCGACGGCCAGCCCTCGGCACGCATCGTGCTTCTCAAGGGCATGGACGCAATGGGCTTCACCTTCTTCACCAACTACGAAAGCCGCAAAGGCCTGGACATTGCCGCCAACCCACGCGCGGCGCTGCTGTTCCACTGGGTGCAACTGGAGCGCCAGGTACGCGTGGAAGGTCGCGTTGAAAAAGTTACCGAAACCGAGAGCGATGCCTATTACGCAACACGGCCACTTGGCTCGCGCCTCGGCGCGTGGGCCTCGGAGCAAAGCCGCGAGGTAGCGGACCGCACGATACTGGAGCAGCGCGAAGCGGATTTCCGCGCCAAGTTCGGCGATAACCCGCCGCGCCCGGCGCACTGGGGTGGCTATCGCGTGGTGCCGACCCGGATCGAGTTCTGGCAGGGGCGGCCTTCGCGCCTGCACGACCGGATCGCCTACCGGCTGCAGGCGGATGGTGCCTGGCAGATCGTGCGCCTGTCGCCCTGAACGCGGTGCCGGCCGCCAAGGCCGCGCACTGCACAATATTAAGATTTGTCGTAAAGTGGATAAAGGTCGCCACCGGGAGGCGGCGGCCGCCACGAGCAGGCCCCGCCTGCCCGCTGCTGTGAGTTCGAGGAGTGTGCCGCAACCTGTCAGGAGGGAGGCCGCATGTTTTTCAAGCAAGCACTGGACAAGCAACTGGACCACTGGATCGCCGATCTGCGCGATCGGGCCAATCTCCCTGTCAGGCTGCGCCTGTGGAACGGCAACGAGTATCCGCTCGGCCGCTTCGAGCAGCCGGCGGTGACGCTCACGGTACGCGAGGCGGGCGCGCTACCCCTGCTGCTGACGCCCAGCCTGGATAATCTCGGCGAAGCCTATGTGCAGGAGAAAATCGATCTCGACGGCAAGCTGAGCGACATCATCGCCGTGGCGTACCGTTTCTCGGCGGCCGCCAGCGCACAGGCCGGCGGCGCGCTGGCGCGGGTGGCACGGCACTTCGCGCACACCAAGGCAGCCGATAAAGCCTCCATCCAGTACCACTACGACGTTTCCAATGAGTTCTACCGGCTCTGGCTCGATCCGGGCATGGTCTATTCCTGCGCCTATTTCGAGCATGGCAACGAAGATCTCGCCACCGCGCAGCGCAAGAAGATCGACCACATCCTGACCAAGATCCGGCTGCAGCCAGGCCAGACGCTGCTCGACATCGGCTGCGGCTGGGGCGCGCTGGTGATGCGCGCGGCGGATAAGTTCGGCGCGCGCTGCGTGGGCATCACGCTGTCGCAGAACCAGTTCGACCTGGCCACCGAACGCGTCAGGCAGGCAGGGCTGTCGGACCGCATCGAGATCCGCCTGCAGGATTACCGCGATACCGCCGGCACCTTTGACCGCATCACCAGCGTCGGCATGTTCGAGCATGTGGGCAAGAACAACCTGACCGCTTACTTCAGCCGCATGCGCGATCTGCTGGCCGACGACGGCTACGCCATGAACCATGGCATCACGTCGCCCGATCCCGACAGCGGCGCCACGCCCATGGACGGCTCCGAGTTCATGGATCGCTACGTCTTCCCGCAGGGCGAGCTGCCGCACATCGGCATGGTGCTCAACACGCTGCAGCGCGGGGGCCTGGAGGCCACCGATGTCGAACTGATTCGCGGCCACTACACGCGCACGCTGCGCCACTGGGCGGATAACTTCGAAGCCCAGGGTGATACCATCCGCGCCATGGTGGGCGAAAAGAAGTACCGCATCTGGCGCATCTACCTGGCAGGATGCGGGCATGCCTTCGACACCGAGAAGATGTCGATCTACCAGGTGGTTTGCCACAAGGCCGGCCTGCCGTCGCAGAGCTTGCCCTGGTCGCGTCGCTATATCTACGACAAATCGCTTGACTGAAGCTACTTGACTGAAGACCTGTTCGGCGGCCTGCCGGAGCCAGCGGCGCCGCCCGCTCACGGCACTACCGCAACCAGTGCCAGGGCGAACCCGGCAACGCCTGCCACCAAACCCGCGCGCGGCAAGATCGTGCAGGCGCCGCAGCCGGACCCTGCCCTGCTGGCGCTGGCGGAGCGCCTGCCGGCCGGCCTGCATCTCGGCACGTCGTCATGGTCCTATGGGGGCTGGAACGGGCTGGTCTACCAGGGCGAATACAGCGACAGCCTGCTCTCGCGCAAGGGGCTGGCCGCCTACTCCCAGCATCCCTTGCTGCGGGCCGCCGGCATCGATCGCGGCTTCTATGCACCGATTCCGCTGGCCGACCACGTGGCCTACGCGGCCCAGGTGCCGGCACATTTCCGCTTCCTGGTCAAGGCTCCGGCGAGTGTCTGCGATCCGTGGCTGCGCACGTCCGAGGGTGCGGGCCGGCTCGCCAATGCCAGCTTCCTGGATGCCTCGATCGCCGCGCGGGATTTCGTGGCGCCCGCCACCGCGGGCCTCGGCACCAAATGCGGGCCTTTGCTGTTCCAGCTCTCGCCGCTGGGCGCGATGGCCGCGGACAGTGCCGGCTTCCTGTCGCGGCTCGACGCCTTCCTCGGCGCCCTGCCGCCACTCGACCCCGGCGCCACGCCGCACGCCTGCTACGCGGTGGAACTGCGCGACGCCAGCCTGCTCACGCCCCGCTTTATCAAGTTGCTGCGCGCACGCGGCGTACGTTTTTGCCTGTCGGCGCGCGAGCGCATGCCGCCCGCGGAACGGCAATTGCCGGCGCAGGCGCTGATGGACGAAGGTGAGCCCGGTCCCCTGGTGTTGCGCTGGATGCTGCATGCCGGCTTTGCCTACGAGCAGGCCGAATCCCGCTACGCGCCGTTCGACCGGCTGATCGACGAAGACCCGCATACCCGCGCGGTGATCGCGGAGCAGGTGGTACGCACGCTGCGGGCGGGCCAGCCCGCCTACGTGATCGTCAGCAACAAGGCCGAAGGCTCCGCGCCGCTGACCTGCCTGCGCCTGGCCGAAGCGATTGCCGAACGGCTGGCCGGCAGCTAGCCGCCGGCCAGCACCTCAGCGATTCAGGAGGTGGGCGAACTTTTGCCGGAACTTGGCCAGCTTGGGCGAGATCACGAAGGAGCAATAGCCCTGGTTCGGGTGATTCTGGTAGTAGTTCTGGTGACTTTCCTCGGCGCGCCAGTACGGCTGCGCGGGCTCGATCTGCGTCACCAGCGGCGCGTCGTAGAGCTTCTGCGCGGTCACCTCGCGCATCACGTACTCAGCCATGGCACGTTGCGGCTCGGTGTGGGTGAAGATGGCTGAGCGGTACTGCGTGCCCACGTCGTTGCCCTGCCGGTTCAGCGTGGTGGGATCGTGGATGGCAAAGAAGATCTCAAGGATCTCGCGATACTTGATCACCGAAGGGTCGAAGCTCACGCGCACCACTTCGGCGTGTCCCGTGTCGCCGTCGCAAACCTGCTCGTAGGTCGGATGGTTCACGTGCCCGCCGGTGTAACCCGACTCCACGGCGCGCACGCCCTTGACTTGCTGGTACACCGCCTCCAGGCACCAGAAGCAACCGCCCCCCAGGGTGGCAATTTCCCGCTCGTTGTCCATCTTGATTCTCCGGCTCGTGACAATAGCTAGCATACTCGTTCGGCTCCATGCCCGCCGCCGAAGTATGGCTCGCCGGACCGGGTGACCGCGCCGGAGTCTTGCCGACGCTATTTGATGGGCAAGGCGACCGGCCGGATGGGCGCGGCATCGGCGCCGCGGAACTTCAGCGATGCGCCGATAAAGGCGAACTGGTAGACGCGGTCGCGCGACAACGCCTCCAGGTTCACCAGTTCGATAATCGGTGCGCCCTGCTGCGCCAGCAGATAGGTGTGCACCGGGATGTAGTTGTCGGGCACTTCCGCCGGGAAGGTCTCGAAGCTCAGGTTATCGGCGCCGACCACCATGGCGCCGCCCTCTTCCACGAGAAACCTGGCCGCATCCAGGCCAAGGCCCGGCGGGTTGGCCATGTACGCCTGGGCATTTTCATAATGTTGCATGCGCCCCGTGCGGATCAGCACCACGTCGCCTTTCTGCAGCCCTGTGCCTTGCATGGCCAGCGCGTCGCGCAGGTCCTGCCGGGTCACCCGGTAGTTGTCGGGCAGCATATCCAGTCCCTTGGCCGCGGCTACGTCGATCAGCACGCCGCGGGCGACGATCGGCGGCAGCTTCTCCGCGCCGGTGACTTTCCAGCCGCGATCGCCCAGGTGCTCGGCGGCGGAATAGCCGTTCCAGATCTTGCCGTTCAGGCCGAAGTGATTGAGCGCGTCGATATGCGTGCCCATGTGCGCGTACATGGAAACTGCCGACCCGCTGTAGCTGACATGCCGGTTCATCGCCTCGCCCACCTGCATGGAGTCGGCCACCAGGTTGCCGTGCGGGGTATGGGTCATCCACATCTGGTACGGCGGGTCGCCGGCCGCCTGCCAGCTCGGCATGCCGATGAAGTAGTCGACCGCCAGATCGTAGGCCTGCGCGCCCGAGACGCGCGCCATGATGGCCGCGTGCGAGGCCGGGGTGATCAGGTTGAGCCGGCCTATCTCATCCTTGGGGCCCCAGGGGCTGACGCCTACCTGAGGCGCCGCGGCGGCGGCACCGCTCAGCACGGCTAACAACATCGACAGGGAAAACCTGGCGAACCGGCGCCCGGCGGCGCGGGCGGGATGGGACGGGATGGATTGCGACATGGGAACTCCTGAAAGGTTGGCGCTTTCCACGGCCACGTGGAAGCCATGTCGCCATCCTATTAGGCATTCTTCGGTAGATAATCTGCGCATTCAGACAAACATATTCAACCCAAGGGAAAATATATGGATTTGCTTGCGGCCATGCGCACCTTCCGCCGGGTCGTGGAGCGCGACAGCTTCAGCCAGGCCGCCGCCGATCTCGGGCAATCGACCGCGGCGGTCAGCAAGCAGGTGCGTCAACTGGAGGCGCGCCTGGGCGCGCTGCTGATCCTGCGCACCACGCGGCGCATGAGCCTGTCGGAAACCGGCCGCGCCTACTTTGCCGAATGCTGCCGCCTGCTCGACGAGCTGGATGCGCTGGAGCGGGCCACGGCGGCGGGCAAGGAGGAGATCAGCGGCCGCCTGCGCGTGAATGCGCCGCTCTCATTCGGCCTCAAGGTGCTTTCGCCAATCCTGGTGGCATTCATGACGCGCTACCCGCAGCTGCAGGTCGAGCTGACCCTGGACGACCGGCTGCTGGACGTGGTGTCGGAGGGTTTCGACGTGTCGCTGCGCATCCGCTCCGCGTTGACGGACTCGTCCCTGATCGCAAGGCGGCTGGGCGAGGTCGAGCAGTTCATCTGCGCCGCACCCGGCTACCTGGCAGCCCGCGGCACGCCGCGCAGCGTCGAGGACCTGCGCGGCCACGATTGCCTTGCCTACCAGTTGGCCGACTATCCGGGCAGCTGGCACCTGGAGGGGCCGCTGGGAACCACCAGCATCGAAGTACCGGCCCGCTTCTCGGCGAACAACAGCCTGCTGCTCAGCGACATGCTGCTGGCCGGGATGGGCATCGGCGCGCTGCCTTCGTTCATCGCGCTGCCGTTGCTGGCGCGCGGCGAGCTGATCAGGGTGCTGCCTGAGCATGCGCTGGCCGGACGCAGCATCTACGCGCTTTATGCGAGCCATCGCCATCTGCAACGCAAGGTCGGCATATTCATGGACTTCCTGGCGGAGGCCTTGCGGGGTCAATAGCAGGCGCGCGCGGCCTGGCGCGCGTCAGCCAGACGGCATGGCCAGCATGGCCCGCAATTGCGGCTTGAGTACCTTGCCTAGCGCGCTCTTGGGCAGGCTGTCGAGCAGCACCACCCGCCGCGGCAGCTTGAAGCGCGCAATGGACAAGGCCAGCGTTTCGCGCAGCGCCTCTTGCGCCAGCGCGGCGCGGTCCGCCCCCGCGGCCGGCACCACGACCGCGACCGGCACTTCGCCCCAGCGCGGATCGGGCAGGCCAACCACCGCGCAGTCCTGCACGCCGGGCAGGCCCAGCAGCACATTCTCGATCTCGGCCGGATAGATGTTCTCGCCGCCGGAGATGATCATGTCCTTGCTGCGCCCGACCACTTCGATACAGCCGTCGGCATTTCGATGGGCTAGATCGCCGGAGTGGAACCAGCCGTCATGGAAGTCCGGATGGTCCGGCTGCCGCCAGTAGCCCTGCATCAGGTTGGCGCCGGCCAGCCAGAGTTCGCCGACTTCGCCATCGGCCACCTCGGTGCCATCCGCGCCGGCCAGCCGCACCCGCACCTCCGGCTGCGGCCAGCCTGCGTAGCCCGGCCGCGCCATGGCCTGGTCCAGGCGCAGGACGACCGACACCGGTCCCGTTTCAGTAGCGCCGTAGACCTGCCCCAGCGGAACGCCGCGCGCGTGAAAGGCATCGATGTACGCGCGGGGAATGGGCGAAGAGCCCGCCATCACGCCGCGCAGCGAGGATAGATCCGCCCGCGGCCAGCCGGGATGCTCGAGCACCGCGCGCAGCGTGGCCGGCACCATCAGCGCCAACGTGGCTCGCGTCTGCGCCAGTGCAGCGAGCCAGGCATCCGGCGCGAAGCGCTGGTGCAGCGTCACCTGCGCCCCGGCCAGCAGCGCCGGCAAGGTCTGGATGCAAAGGCCGCCAACATGGAACAGCGGCAGCGCCGACAAGATATGGTCGTCCTGCGTCATGCCGTGCGCCCACCAGCTCGCGCGGGCGTTGGCCAGCAGGCCAGCCTGCGTATGCAGCGCGCCCTTGGGCTGGCCCGTGGAGCCGGAGGTGTAGACCAGCAGCAGCGGTGCCTGCCCGGGCGGCTGCGATGGCTGCGGCAGCCGCGTGTCCAGCGCTGCCGGCCGGTCGATCAGGCTGTCGATGGGCGCGTGCATGGCAGCTGCCGCCACCTCCGCCGCGGTCTGCGCGTGCGGAGCGTCGTGGAACAGCATGCGAATGCCCGCATGCGCGGCGATAGCGCTCAACTCCGGCACTGCCAGGCGAAAATTCAGCGGCACGAAGATGGCCCCGAGCCTGGCGCACGCGAACAGCAGCGCGAGTTGCAAATCGTGGTTCAGGCACAGCGTGGCCACACGATCGCCCGGCCGCACGCCCCAGGTGCCGGCCAGGTGGGCGCATGCGCGCTCCACGCGCCGCCACAGCCTGCCATAGCTGATGGTGCGGCCCTGGCTATGCAGCGCCGGACGCTGCGGTGCGACGCTCACGTGCGCATGCAGCGCGCGCAGCAAGGCGCCCGGATCCGGGGTGCCGGCGAAGAGCCGGTCGGCACGCTCGCTCATTCGTCGCGCTCACCCGCTTCGTAGAGCGCCTCGCGGCCCATGCGGTCCATGATCAACTCCGCGGTCCAGGGCAGCATCAGCGCGCCGCAGCGCGAATCGCGATAGAGGCGCTCCAGCGGCAGGTCCTTAAGCATGGACTGGCCGCCGCAGGTGCGGATCGCCAGCCGGGCGATATCGTTGGCGCCTTCCATCACCGTGTAGTGGGCGGCGTACAGGCGCATGCGCGCATCCTTGGACGGACTGGCGCAGGCTTCGTGAATCACGCGCCAGAAGATCGAGCGCATGCTCTCTAGCTGGATACGCATCTGCGCCACCGCGATCTGCTTGGTGGGATACATGCGGCGCTTCACCGGCGGCTGGCCCGGCACTTCGCCGCGCAGGTACTGCACGGTGAAATCGTAGGCGGCCTGCGCCACGCCGAGATAGGTGGGCGAGAGCGTGAAGAACATCGCCGGCCAGGTCTGCGCAGCCTTGTAGTAGACGCCGCGCGGCATCAGCTGCTCCTGGTCGGCGACGAACACATCCTTGAGCAGCAGCGTGCGCGACACCGTGCCGCGCATGCCCATCGGGTCCCACTCGCCGGTCACGGTAAGGCCTTCGGCATTGCCCGGCACCGCGATATAGAGCGTGTCGCGCATATCGGGCGAATGGTCCGCGCACTCCTCCGTGCAGAGGATGCCGTAGTAGTCGGCCGCGCCCGACAGCGAGGCGAAGATCTTGCGGCCGTTGAGCACCCAGCCGCCTTCCACCTTGCGCGCGCTGGTGCCGAACGGCGCGCGCCCGGCGGCAGCCGCCGAGCCTTCGGAGAAGGGCTGGGCATAGATCGCGCCGTCCCTGACCACGCGGGCGAAATGCAGTTCCCGCCGCGCCTCATGTTCGGCACGCTGCTCAGGCGTCATGGCGATGCCGTCGGCCAACATGCCGGTCCACATGGTGGAGCAGATATGCATGTTGTAGGTCAGCGCGGTGGCGCCGCAGAAGCGGCCGATCTCCGCGCCCACCATGCAATAGGTGGCAAAGTCCGCGCCCTCGCCGCCGAACTCGCGCGGCACGCACAAGGCCAGCAGCCCGGCTTCGCGCAGGTCGTCGTAGTTGGCAAAGGGGAAGCTGGCCTCGCGGTCCCACTGCGCCGCGCGCGGGGCAAAGCGTTCGCGGCCCAGCCGGTTGGCCAGTGTCAGCAGGCGCGCCTGCGTTTCGGTGAAATCGGCGCTGCCGACGGCAGGGATGAAGTCCAGTGGCATGTCTGTTGTCTCCCGGGGCGCCGCTTGCACGCGGCGATGCCTCGTTGGTATTTTTCTGTGCTCGCTGACTGGCGGCGCCGTATTCAGCGCGCGGGGAAATGCCGGCCGAGGAAGCCCAGCACGGCGGCATTGAAATCCACCGGCCGCTCCATGCAGGCCAGGTGCCCCACGCCCGGCAGGCATAGGTACTCGGCGCCGGCGATCTTCTGCGCCATGCGCTCCATCACGGCCGGTGCCGCATTGGCATCGTGCTCGCCCGCCAGCGCCAGCACCGGCACGCCGATGCGCGCGAGCATTTCGCGCCGGTCGAAACGCACCAGCGCCTGGAGCGCGGCGCGATAGGTGTCTGGCGGCACCGCTGCCATCACGCTGGCCGCGAACGCCACCGCTTGCGCATCGGCATCCGGCGCGACCATGGCGCGCACCAGTCCGGCCGCCATCTGCGCCATCGTCTTGCCGGCATCGAGCGGTGCCGTGCGCGCTGCAACGAAATCGCGCTGCCACTGCCCGTCGGCCTTGCCGAACGCGGGCGAGGTACCGGACAGCACCATGCCGTCGATCAGGCCGGGCATGGCTGCGTAAGCTTCCTGCGCCACCATGCCGCCCATGCTGTGGCCCAGCAGCACGACGCGCCTGCCGGCATCGCGCTCGGCCTGGAGTACCGGCTGCAAGGCTTGCGCCAGCCCGGCAAAATCGTAAGGCGCGATCAGGGCGCTATCGCCATAGCCTGGCATGTCCCACGCTACCGCGCGATAACCCGCCTGCGACAGCGCATCGAGTTGTGCCGGCCACGCTGCCTTGCCGCCGCCGATGCCATGCAGCATCAAGACGGCTACCGGCCCTGTGCCCTGTGCGACCACGGCAACGCCATTGGGGAGAATCTGGAGATTCGTGTTTGCGTTCATGCTCAGGCATCCGCCTTGGTGGATGGGCTTGGACCGGCAAGCCGGCCCTCGTCGACCTCGCCCGCGCCGTCGAGCGTGATCGTGCAGTTGCGCAGCGGCAGGTCGAAGTGGCCCAGCGTATGGCGGCCGGCCACCTCGTTGGCGCCGGTGGAATAGAGGAAGTTGCCGGCGAAGGCGCGCAACTCTGTCCCGTTGCAGTCGCGCTTGTCATAGAAGGTCATGGCATCCCAGCGGGCCTGCGGGTTCAGGCCCCAGCCCACATGCGAGACCGCATAGGCATCGCGCGTGCCTTCGCGGTCAGCCCAGGCTGCGTAGTAGCCGCGCATCATGTCGGCGTCCATGCCCTGCCCTTCGATGCCGACCATGTAGTCATCCTCGATATGGCAGACGATGGTGTCGCGCAGGTAGGTCTTGAAGGTCAGGTTGACATCGCCTGGCGCCAGCACCAGGGTGCCGTTGACCTGCCCGCCGGCGGGGAATGCCAGGCAAAGGCCGCCCGGCCAGTGCGCGACCTGGCCCGGCTTGTTGCAGTAGCCCCAGACACCGCCCACGCGCGCGCTTGCCAGGCCGACGCGCAACTCGGTGCCTGCCGCCGAGTGCACGCGCATCTCGCGCGCGCCGCGCAGCCGCTTCATCGCGGCGCGCACGCTGCCCTCCAGCGCGGGATCGGGCAGGCAGCGCTCCAGGATTTCGGGGTGTTCGTTGCTGACCATCAACAGGCGCGGCATGATGCCGTCGGCGCCTTTCAGGATCAGGGGCAGTTCGGGCGCATGGAGCAGGCCCTCCACGGTGCAATCGATCACCAGGTGGCAGCGCTGCAAGGCGGCTACCACGGGTGCCAACTGCTGCAGGGCATCGCTGGCCCCGGTGGAACGCACCGGCGCTGGCGCCTGAAGCGCCGGGGACGGTACCCGGAGGCGCACCGGCGTGGCGCCGAGCGATTGCACGGCCAGTTCAGCCAACTCCACATTGACGCGTCGGGATTGGGACTCCGTTACAATCCCAACCACTTCCTGGGCGGTCAGGGCGCACAGTTCAAGGGTGCGCCGAAAAGCCGCCAGCCAGCGGTGCTCGATTTGCTCGATGAGCATTTGTCTCCTCCTGGTGCGATCCTGCCGTGGTCTTGGCATGGTCCCGGCGGCAGTCTTGGTGGGTCTGCCCACCGATGCCGCCGCCGGGCGCATTAGCTTGTGCTTGTGATTCTTGTCGCTGGCGCAAATAATATATGAAATTTCATGGATCCCAGTGGAGCCCGCACGATGGGCATGCCTGAGGCCTCCGGCAAGGCCGCCTCTCCCGATTTCGATACGCTGCACTTCCGGCGCGCGCTGTCCCAGTTCGCCACCGGCGTGACGGTCATCACCACCCGCGCGGGCCCTGGCTCGCCGCCGAGTGCGCCGTTCGTGGGCATCACCGCCAGTTCGTTCAACTCGGTCTCGCTCGATCCGCCGCTGGTACTGTGGAGCATGGCCACGCGCGCCAACAGCCTGCCGATGTTCCGCGACGGTTCGCACTACATCATCAATGTGCTGTCGGCATCGCAACTTGATCTGTGCCAGCGCTTCGCCACGCTCAAGGGCGACCGCTTCGCCGGTGTCGACTACCGCCTCTCCGAGACCGGCCTGCCGATCCTGGCCAATGCGCTGGCCTGGTTCGAATGCCACAACCGCAGCCGCTACGACGAGGGCGACCACGTCATCTTCGTGGGCGAGGTGGAACGTTGCGGCGTGCACGACAACGCGGGCAACCCGCTGGTGTTCCACGACGGCCGCTTTGCCACCACCCGCCCGCTGACGGACTGAAACGCAGGCGCACAAGGCCATCGCAGCCATGACGGATTCGCCCAAGCCCGCTTTTGTCGACGGCTACCTGCCTTATCTGCTGGCGCGGGCCAGCTACCTTGTGTCCGGAGAATTCCACCGGCAGGTGGAAGCGGCGGGCTTCTCCGTGCCCGAATGGCGCGTGCTCGCCACGCTGGCCGACCGGCCGGATTGCACCATCGGCACCCTGGCCGACATCACGCTGACCAAGCAACCCACCCTGACCAAGCTGATCGACCGCATGGCCGCCAGCGGCCTTGTCGCGCGCCGCAACGGCGCGGACGACCGCCGGCATGCGCTGGTCTCGATCACCCCGCGCGGCCGCGCCCGCGCCCGCGCACTGCTCGAGCAAGCCGCCGCGCACGAGCAGCAGGTGCTGGACGACTTCGGCCCGCAGCAAGGCGATCAGCTCAAGGACACCCTGCGCCGGCTGATCGCGCTGCGCACGCCGCGCTGATTGGCGCCAGGGCGGCGGCTCAGGACGACGGATCGCCCTTGATCACCGCCAGCGGCGACCCGTCGGTCTTGATCCTCTGCAGCACGATGTTCGAACGGATATCCATCACGCCGGGCGTGCGATAGAGCCGGTTGACGATGAAATCCGAGTAATGCTTGAGATTGCGCGCCTGCACCTTCAGGATGTAATTGCTGTCGCCGGTGATGATGTAGGCCGACACCACTTCGGGCCAGGCCTGCACCGCCGCGTTGAACGTGTCGTGCCATCCCTCCGTTTCGGGGCGCATGGACACCTGCACGATCGCTTCCAGCTCCAGGCCGAGCATTTCGGCATCGAACCAGGCACGGTAGCCGCCGATCACCCCGCTCTCCTCCAGCAGCCGGACCCGCCGCAAGCAGGCTGAGGGCGACAGCGCCACGCGGTCGGCCAGGTCCTGGTTGCTGATGCGCCCGTTCTCCTGCAGGCAGGTCAGGATGCGCAAATCGATGGGATCGAGGTTCATTTCGCAGATTCTTCCATGGCTTTATTCATTCATGAAATTCTATGCGAAATATGCACCGCCAACCCGGTCAATAAGCAAGCCTCTTGCCCGGAATATTGACTATCATGCCGTCATCCGCTCCACGTAGAGCACCGGAACGCCGGCCCCCGGCATCAGCCACCCAATGACAAACCGCCCCGCCCCCGACATCCAGCGCCAGCTGTGGGACATCAGCCCGCCGCTCTCGCCCGACACGCCTGTGTGGCCCGGAGACACGCCTTTCCAGCAGCAAGCCGCCTGGCAGATGGACGCGCACTGCCCGGTCAATGTCGGGCGCATCACGCTGTCGCCGCACACCGGCGCGCATGCCGACGCACCGCTGCACTACGCCGCGGACGGCGCGCCCATCGGTGAAGTGGACCTGGCGCCCTATCTCGGTCTTTGCCGGGTGATCCATTGCATCGGCGCCAGCCCGCTGGTCGAACCGCACCATATCGGGCATGCCCTCGCGGGCGTGCCGCCGCGTGTGCTGCTGCGCACTTACCGGCAAGCTCCGCTGGCGCAGTGGGATCCCGGCTTCTGCGCGGTGGCGCCAGAGACCATCACGCTGCTGGCCGCGCATGGCGTCACGCTGGTCGGCATCGATACGCCTTCGCTGGACCCGCAGGAATCCAAGACCATGGACGCGCACAACATGGTGCGCCGCCATCGTCTCGCCATCCTTGAAGGACTGGTGCTCGACGCGGTGCCGGAAGCCGACTACGAACTGATCGCGCTGCCCCTGCGCTTTGCCGGACTCGATGCGAGCCCGGTACGCGCCGTGCTGCGCAGCCTGACCTGAACCCACCGAACCGCCCCCTCCAGGAAACCTCTCACCCATGACTGCAATGACCCGCGAGCAATGCCTCGCCCTTGACCAGCAGGACCCGCTGCGCAGCCTGCGCGAACAGTTCGCACTGCCGGACGGCGTGATCTACCTCGACGGCAACTCGCTGGGCGCCCGCCCGCGCAGCGCCGCGGCACGTGCCGCCGAAGTGGTAAGCGAGGAGTGGGGCACGGGCCTGATCCGCAGCTGGAACACCGCCGGCTGGTTCGAGCTGCCGCAACGCCTGGGCAATATGCTGGCACCGCTGGTGGGCGCCGGCGAGGATGAAATCGTCGTCACAGATACCACGTCGATCAACCTGTTCAAGGTGCTGGCGGCCGCGCTGCGCGTGCAGCAGACGCGCGACCCGAAGCGCAAGGTCATCGTCTCGGAGGCAAGCAATTTCCCCACCGACCTCTACATCGCCCAAGGGCTGGCCGACCTGCTTCAGCAGGGTTACTCGCTGCGCCTGGTGAACGCCCCCGAGGAAATCGATGCGGCGGTCGACGCCGACACCGCCGTGCTGATGCTGACCCACGTCAACTACAAGACGGGCGAAATGCTGGATATGGCAGGCCTCACTGAGATGGCGCACGCCCGCGGCGTGCTCACCGTGTGGGACCTGGCCCATTCAGCCGGCGCGGTGCCGGTGGCGCTGAACGCGTCCAAGGCCGATTATGCGGTTGGCTGCACCTACAAATATCTGAATGGCGGCCCGGGCTCACCCGCCTTCCTGTGGGTCGCGCCGGCACTGCGCGACGCCTTCTGGCAACCGCTGTCCGGCTGGTGGGGCCATGCCGCGCCGTTCGCGATGGAACCCGGCTATCGCCCCCGCGAGGGCGTGGCCCGCTTCCTGTGCGGCACCCAGCCCATCACCTCGCTGGCCATGGTCGAATGCGGCCTGGATATCTTTGCCCAGACCGACATGCAGTCGCTGCGCGCCAAGTCGCTGCAGCTGACCGATCTCTTTATCGCGCTGGTGGAGGCACGCTGCGGCCATCACCCGCTCGAACTGGTCACCCCCCGCGCTCACACGCGCCGCGGCAGCCATGTCAGCTTTGCCCATCCGGACGGCTTCGGGCTGGTGCAAGCCCTGATCGAACGCGGCGTCATCGGCGACTACCGCGAGCCGCGTGTCGCGCGCTTCGGCTTCACCCCGCTGTACACCAGCTTCACGGAAGTGTGGGATGCGGTCGAGATCATGCGCGACGTGCTGGACAGCGGCAGCTACAAGGCCGAGCGTCACCAGACCCGTGGCCAAGTGACCTGAGCAGGAGCACGCAACATGAATAGCAACAAAGGATGCCCGATGTCGGGTACGGGCCTGGGTGCAAAAGAGACCGCCGGCGACGACGCCAACTGGCACGACGCCCAGATGGATTTCGCCAAGGAGATGAGCTACGGCGATTACCTGGCGCTGGACAAGATTCTCAACGCCCAGCATCCGCTCTCGCCCGAGCACAACGAGATGCTGTTTATCGTGCAGCACCAGACCAGCGAGCTATGGATGAAGCTGGCGCTGCACGAGTTGCGCGCCGCGCGCGAATGCGTGCGCCAGGACCAGTTGCCGCCAGCCTTCAAGATGCTCACGCGGGTGTCGCGCATCATGGAGCAACTGGTGCAGGCGTGGAATGTGCTGGCCACCATGACGCCGCCGGAATACTCGGCGATGCGTCCCTACCTCGGGATGTCGTCCGGCTTCCAGTCCTTCCAGTACCGCGAAATCGAATTCATCCTCGGCAACAAGAACGCCGCCATGCTGCGCCCGCATGCACACCAGCCCGAACACCTGGCCCTGGTGGAGGAAGCACTGCGCACGCCATCGCTGTATGACGAGGCGATCCGCCTGATGGCACGGCGCGGCTTTGCCATCGATGCGACCTGCATCGAGCGCGACTGGACCCTGCCGGCCGGCGAAAACGCCTCGGTGGAAGCCGCGTGGCTGGAAGTCTATCGCCAGCCGGAGGCGCACTGGGAACTGTATGAACTGGGCGAGAAGTTCGTCGACCTGGAAGACGCCTTCCGGCAGTGGCGCTTCCGCCATGTCACGACCGTGGAGCGCGTGATCGGCTTCAAGCGCGGCACCGGCGGCACAGAGGGCGTCAGCTACCTGCGCAAGATGCTCGACGTGGTGCTGTTCCCCGAATTGTGGAAGCTGCGCACGGATCTGTAGGCGCGACCGCAAGGCGGTGCCGGCCAGGCCGGTACCGCCGCCCCCCGAGCGCTCAGAGCGCCGGGTCCGACAGCCGCGCCGCCAGCGCGCGCAAGGCCGGCGCCAGCTTGTCGTGGAATACCGCCTCCTCGACCGAGCCATAGGACGCGCTGCAACTGAGCATGTGCAACTCCTTCTCCCCCACTGGCCGGAACGCCACCGCGCACGCGTGGATGGCAGGATGCCAGTCGCGGAATGACGCCGCGTAACCCAGGGTCGCGGCCTCCGCCACCGTGGCACGCATCGCCGCCTCCTGCGTTTTCCACTGCTCCGGATAGGCCTGGGCAAACTCCGCCAGCACCCGCTCGCGCTTGGCCGCCGGCAAGGCCGCCAGGTAGGCGCGCCCCATCGAGCTCGACACCAGCGACAGGCGCGACCCTACCCCCAGCCCGAGCATCACACCCGCATCGTTCCGGATCGATTCAAGATAGATCACCTCCAGCCGCTCCCGCTTGCCCAGCGAGACGGATACCCCGTAAGCCTGGGCAAACGCCAGCATGTGCGGGCGCGCCAGCGTGACTACGTTGGAAGCGGAGAGGTAAGAATATCCCAGCGCCAGCACGCCGGCGTCGAGCGCGTACTTGCCCAGGCTATCGTCGTAGCGCAGGTAGCCCAGTTGCACCAGCGTGCCGGCCAGCCGGCTCACGGTTGCCTTGGGGAAGCCGGTGCGGCGCACGAAATCCTGGTTGCCGAGCATCGATTCGCCGGTGCGGAAACAACGCAGCAACTCAAGGCCGCGCGCCAGCGCGGTGACGAAATTGGGATCGCTTTCGCGCGGTGTGGCGCTGACGACATCTGCTGCGGGCGTGGCTTGCGATTCGGTGGCCAAAGGAAGTCTCCGCGGGTGGGATGAAGGCGCGCGCCTATTGCACGGACCGCGCATTGCGATATACTACATCATCGGAACAAGGTTCCGCAATGCGGAACTAAAAGAGTCCTCGGCAGAGCGCGGAATGCGCCGATAATTCATGAATTCAGGGCCGGCCCGCGCGGCTGCCCATCCCGACCTGCACCGACCTGCACTATCGAAGGAGACGTAATATGGCTGCCAACGCCGAATTCCACTGGGCCGACCCCCTCTTGCTGGACGACCAGCTGAGCGCCGACGAGCGCATGGTGCGCGATGCCGCACTGGCCTATTGCCAGGACAAGCTCGCACCGCGCGTACTGCAATCGTTCCGCAACGAGAAGACCGACATCGAGATCTTCCGCGAGATGGGCGAACTTGGCCTGCTCGGCCCCACCATTCCCGAGGAATACGGCGGCCCCGGCCTGAACTACGTGGCCTACGGCCTGATCGCGCGCGAAGTGGAGCGGGTGGATTCGGGCTACCGTTCGATGATGAGCGTGCAATCGTCGCTGGTGATGGTGCCGATCCACGAGTTCGGCAGCGAGGCGCAAAAGCAGAAATACCTGCCCAAGCTGGCCACCGGCGAGTGGATCGGCTGTTTCGGCCTGACCGAACCCAACCACGGCTCCGACCCGGGCTCCATGGTCACGCGCGCCAAGAAGGTGGCGGGCGGCTATGAACTCTCCGGCGCCAAGATGTGGATCACCAACTCGCCGATCGCCGATGTGTTCGTGGTGTGGGGCAAGCTGGTCGGCGACGACGGCAAGGAAGCCATCCGCGGCTTTATCCTGGAAAAGGGCTGGAAGGGCCTGTCGGCTCCGGCCATCCACGGCAAGGTCGGCCTGCGCACCTCGATCACCGGTGAAATCGTCATGGACCAGGTGTTCGTGCCGGAAGAGAACCTGATGCCGGGCGTATCCGGCCTGAAGGGCCCCTTCACCTGCCTGAACTCGGCCCGCTACGGCATCGCCTGGGGCGCCCTGGGCGCCGCCGAATTCTGCTGGCACACCGCGCGACAGTACACGCTGGACCGCAAGCAGTTCGGCCGTCCCCTGGCGGCCAACCAGTTGATCCAGAAGAAGCTGGCCGACATGCAGACCGAGATCACGCTGGGCCTGCAAGGCTGCCTGCGCCTGGGCCGCATGAAGGACGAAGGCACCGCCGCGGTGGAAATCACCTCGATCATGAAGCGCAACTCCTGCGGCAAATCGCTGGACATCGCCCGCGTCGCGCGCGACATGCTCGGCGGCAACGGCATCTCGGACGAGTTCGGCGTGATCCGTCACGTGGTCAACCTCGAAGTGGTCAACACTTACGAAGGCACCCATGACATCCACGCACTGATCCTGGGCCGCGCCCAGACCGGCATCCAGGCCTTCTTCTAAATTCCCGGGCCCGGAAGCCGGGCCGCCCGTTCTCCCGCAGAAAATTAAAAAGGCCCGGCTGCGAAGCCGGGCCAAGCACACTACCAAGGAGAGACGACGGGCGAGCCCATCGTTGTACAACACGGGTCGGCCGGCGGGGCGCGGTGCGCCCCGGCCAGCCGCTTACTTGTTGGGTTGCGGCGTCAGCCGCAGGTAAGGCCGCACGGCCTTGTAACCCTTCGGAAATTTCTGCTTTATCACCTCCTCGTCCTTCAGCGAGGGCACAATCACCACGTCGTCGCCGTCCTGCCAGTTACCCGGCGTGGCAACGCTATGGCTGTCGGTGAGCTGCAGCGAATCGATCACGCGCAGGATCTCGTTGAAATTGCGCCCTGTGCTGGCGGGGTAGGTGATGATCAGGCGCACCTTCTTCTTCGGATCGATCACGAACAGCGAACGTACCGTCAGGGTCTCGTTCGCATTGGGGTGGATCATGTCGTAGAGCTGGGAAACCTTGCGGTCGCCATCGGCGAGGATGGGGAAATTGACCGTGGTACCCTGGGTCTCGTCGATGTCCTTGATCCACTCGCGATGGGACTCGACCGGATCGACCGACAGCGCGATCGCCCTGACATTGCGCTTGGCAAAATCGTCCTTTAGCTTCGCCGTCAAACCCAGCTCGGTCGTGCAGACCGGCGTGAAGTCGGCCGGGTGCGAAAACAGAACGCCCCAGCTGTCGCCAAGCCATGGATGAAAGCGAATCGGGCCTTCACTGGAATCCTGCTCGAAATCCGGTGCGATGTCGCCAAGACGTAGTGTCATAAGGGTGTCCTCAAAGGGGGCAAATTCGGGTTGAACCAGTGTAGTGAGATTGCGATCCAACCCAAACGAATATAAAGTCACTACAAAATCACCTTTTTGTCTTAGGACCTTTGTCTGCGTCAATGTCCCACACACGGTGTCGGACTCGTGGTGTTGAAACCACGGCGGTTCCCCGCATATGCTAGTAAAGAGGGTGAGAAGCTGCCCGAGAACGTGCGAGGAAGGCAAAATGTCACAATCCGAAACCACCGCCCGCAAACAGGAGAAACTGATGAGCGATGTCAAGACCGTTTTGTCCGATGCCGAAGAACTGCTTAAGCAAGCGGCCTCGACCACCGGCGAGAAAGCTGCCGAACTGCGCGAGCGCGGCATGGGCCTGCTGAAGCAAGCCAAGGAAAAGGCCCAGGACCTGCAGGACGCCGTAGTCACCAAGAGCAAGGCGGCCGCACGCGCCACCGATGACTATGTACACGACCACCCGTGGCGCGCCGTCGGCGTGGCTGCCGGTGTTGGCCTGCTGATCGGCCTGCTGCTGAACCGCAAGTAATTCGCAAGGCCACAAGCCTCGCGTATGAACCCGAATGCCCCGCACCCAGTCCTCCGTAGGTCGCGAGGCGGTGCAGGGCAACGCCCCGCCAGTGGTCCGACACCGCTGGCGGGGCTTCCCGTCTGTAGCTGGTGCAGCGCATTGCCGCTGCACGCCTTCGCCGGAATTGCATGAGCGACCCCACCTCCTCCCCCAAATTTATGGATGCCCTGCGCAGCCTGGCAGGATCATTGGTGGCGATGGTGCAGACGCGCCTCGAACTTGCCAGCGTAGAACTCGCGGAAGAACGCGCGCGGCTGATTAAGATGGCCTTGCTGGCCTGTTTCGGCCTGGTGTTCTTCGGCCTGGCCCTGGTGACGCTGACCGTGCTGATCGCCATCCTGTTCTGGGACACTTACCGCTGGCAAGCCCTCTGCGTGCTGGTTGCGTGTTACCTGACCGCCTGCGCAGCCTGCCTCGCATTCGCCCGTCACCTGGCGCGCAATGCCCCGCCCCTGTTCGAAGCCACGCTGGCCGAGATCGACAAAGACCGGGAGATCCTGCGCCGATGAGCCACCCGAACAAGCCAGACCAGCCCACGGAGAACGTGGCCGGCACCCCGCACCGGGAACATCAGCGCCCGGTGCGTTTCTCGCGCGAGGTGCGCTTGCCGCTCGCCATCCGCAAGGAACTTCTGATCACGCGCGCCGCGCTGGAACGCTACGACTGCGCCCAGGCGCTTCACCATGTACGGGGCAGCGCAACCCGGTTCGGCCGTTTCAGCACCTGGCTGCCGCGCATGACCCGGCCTGCTTCCTGGCTCAAGCTGCTGGGCCTGGCCAAGGAATATCCGCTGCTCAGCTCGGCCGTGTCCCTGGCACTGCCGTTGCTGCGCAAGACGCCGGTGCTGCGCTGGACGTGGAAGGCCTCCAAGTTCGGCATCCTGGCAGGTGCCGGCTACTGGGTTTATCAAACCTGGCAGAAGGGCAGCGCGGAAGCTGCCCGGCGGGCTCCGCCCGACACCGTCGAAACCGTCGACACCGGATTTCGCGACCCGCTGGTACGCTAGTACCGCAACCCCCGACGCAAGGCCATGGCACACGCTGGCCTTGCCTTTCGAGCGCGCGCTTGCCCGTGGCGGGCGCGATGCGCCTTGGCGACCAGCGGCAGCCCGTGCGGCGCCCCCGCGATGCCAACCTGACCCAAGGGACAGCGCAATGACCCATCGATCGGATATGCAGCAGAAGGCGTTCTATCTGCTGCTGGCAGTAGTCTCGGTAGCCTTTTGCTTCGTCCTCTGGCCCTTCTTTGGCGCGGTGTTCTGGGGCACCATCCTGGCCATCATCTTCACGCCGCCCAACAACTGGCTGACCCGCCGCATGGGCGGCCGGCGCAACCTGGCGTCGCTGACCACCTTGACGCTGTGCATGCTGATCGTGGTGCTGCCGCTGATCTTCGTCACTGGCGCCCTGCTCCGGGAAGGCGGCACGGTCTACCAGCAGATCAGGTCGGGGCAACTCAATTTCGGCGCCTACTTCCAGCAGGCCGTGCACGCGCTGCCACCTTCGGTGGGACGGGTGCTGGACCGCTTCGGGCTCCTCGATATCGGCGACTTGCAGCAAAAGCTCACCAATGGCGCCGCCCAGGCCAGCCAGATCATCGCCACGCAGGCGCTGAGTATCGGACAGAACACCTTCCAGTTCGTGGTCAGCTTCGGCGTGATGCTGTACCTGCTGTTCTTCTTGCTGCGCGATGGTCCGCAGATTTCACGGCTGATCATGCAGGCCATTCCCCTGAGCGAGCCGCACAAACAGCACCTGCTGCGCAAGTTCACCACCGTGGCCCGTGCCACGGTCAAGGGCAATATCGCTGTCGCCGCGGTGCAAGGCGCGCTGGGCGGCCTGATCTTCTGGATACTCGGCATCCAGGGCTCGCTGCTATGGGGCGTGCTGATGGCCTTCCTGTCGCTGCTGCCGGCCGTGGGCGCCGCCCTGATCTGGGGGCCGGTGGCCATCTACTTCCTGCTGACCGGCGACGTGGGCAAAGGCTCGATCCTGATCGGCTTCTGCGCGGTGGTGATCGGCGCGGTGGATAACGTCCTGCGCCCCATCCTGGTCGGCAAGGACACCCGCATGCCCGACTGGGTGGTGCTGATCTCCACGCTGGGCGGCATGGCGCTGTTCGGGCTGAATGGCTTCGTCATCGGTCCGCTGATCGCCGCGCTGTTTATCGCCAGTTGGGACCTGTCCACCTCGACGCGCGACGAAATCGAGCGCCGCGATGCGGCCCAGGACAAGGATTCCACGCCACCGGCACCGCCGGAAGGCCCAGCCGGCGCCCGCGGCGACACACACCCCGAGGCGGCCCACACGGATTGAGCCCGCCGCTGTATTTGCCGGCCCCAAACACACCAAGGAGTGAGCATTGCGTCAAAACCACGATTCATCCGGTGCGCAGGCACCCGCGAAGGTAAAGCACTACAGCGTGCGCGAACTGTTTCGCAAGCCGGACCGCTCCCAGTTCTCGATCTCTCCGGATGGACGTCACCTGTCGTTCCTGGCCAGGCATCAGGGCCGCCAGAATATTTTCGTGCAGGCCATCGACACCGACGGCAACCTGCTGGGCGAAGCCCGGCCGCTGACCCGCGAAACCGAGCGTGACCTGCCCTTCCACGCCTGGAAAGGCAATGCGCACATCCTCTACGTGAAAGACTTTGGCGGCGACGAGAACTTCCACGTGCTGTCGGTGCCGATCGACGGCGGCGACCCGGTCGACCTGACGCCGTACCCCGGCGTACGGGCCGAGATCGTCGACGATCTCGAGGACGACGAGCGCCATATCCTGCTGTCGCACAACAAGCGCGAGCCGCAGGTCTTCGATGTGCTGCGCGTCGATGTCGTGACCGGCGAGTCGGTGCAGATCGCCGAGAACCCCGGCAATGTGATGAGCTGGGGCACCGATCATGCCGGCCGCCTGCGCGTGGCGACCGCCAGCGACGGCGTGAATACCACCCTGCTCTATCGCGATACCGAGGACCAGCCCTTCCGCCCGATCCTGACCACCGATTTCCGCGAGACGGTCGCGCCGCTGTTCTTCACCTTCGACAACAAGCAGTTGTATGTGCAATCCAATCGCGGACGCGACAAGCTGGCGATCTTCGAATTCGATCCGCAGACGGCACAGGAAGGCCGGCTGGTCTTCGAGCACGATGAAGTCGACGTCGGCGGCCTGAGCTACTCGCGTCACCGCCGTGTGCTGAGCGCCGCCTGGTACACGGACTGGAAGACGCACCGCCATTTCTTTGACGCGCACGCCGGGCAGATCCATGCGGACCTGGAACGGCAGCTGCCGGGCTACGAGCACCACATCACCAGCCTCACGCGCGACGAGACCCGCATGATCGTCTCCGCGTCGAGCGACAGGACCGCCGGCACCCGCTACCTGTACGACAGCGGCACGCGCAAGCTGGTCACGCTAGGCAAGGTGCTGCCGTGGCTCGATGAAGCCGACATGGCCGGCATGCGGCCGATCCGGTTCACCTCGCGCGACGGCCTGCAGATCCATGGCTACCTGACGCTGCCGGTAGCCGCTGCTGGCGAGCCCGCGCCCCAGGGCCTGCCGCTCGTTGTCAACCCGCACGGTGGCCCCTGGACGCGTGACGACTGGGGCTTCAACCCCGAGGTGCAGTTGCTGGCGAACCGCGGCTACGCGGTGCTGCAGATCAACTTCCGCGGCTCGACCGGCTACGGCCGCAAGTTCTGGGAAGCGAGCTTCAAGCAATGGGGCAAGACGATGCAGTGCGACATCGACGACGGCGTCGACTGGCTCGTCGCGCAGGGCATCGTGGATCCGAAGCGCATGGCGATCTTCGGCGGCAGCTATGGCGGGTATGCGACGCTTGCCGGCGTCGCCTTCACGCCGGACCGTTATGCCGCCGCCATCGACTATGTCGGCGTATCGAACCTGTTCACGCTGCTGGAGACGATTCCCGCGTACTGGACGCCGATGCTCGACATGCTGTACGAGATGATTGGCAATCCCAACGACGAAACCGACCGCCAGGCCATGCACGATGCCTCGCCGGTGTTCTTCGCGGACCGGATCCGCACGCCGCTGCTGGTGGCCCAGGGCGCCAACGATCCGCGCGTCAAGCAAGCCGAAAGCGACCAGATTGTCGAGGCGCTGCGAGCGCGTGGCATCGATGTGGAGTACCTGCTCAAGGAAAACGAAGGCCACGGCTTTCACAACGAGGAGAACCGCTTCGACTTCTATGAGGCGATGGAAGCGTTTCTGGCCAGGCATCTGGCAAGGCAAGGCTGATTGCTGCTGGCCAGGGGGCAGGCTTTTGTTCCCTGCCCAGCCGTTTTCCCCGGCCAGGACCCAAAACAAAAAAGGCGTAGCGGTTGCCCGCTACGCCTTTTCGCAATGCTGGTGGGTCGTGCGTGACTCGAACACGCGACCAACGGATTAAAAGTCCGCTGCTCTACCGACTGAGCTAACGACCCGGAAAAACTGAAGCCGCGATTATAGGAATATCCTGGCCCTAATGTCAACCTTAGCGCGTTAAACGTTCGTGCTAGATCATGCGCTCAAGGCGCCATATCTGGTAGCGGAAGCCCAGCACCGAGCCGGCCAGGATGCCGGCCAGCGCAATAAACGAGCCGATTGCCAGCGTCGATACGCCCGACAAGCCCTGGCCGATCGTGCAGCCCAGGGCGGTCACGCCGCCCGCGCCCATCAGGATGCCGCCCACCAGATGGTTGCCAACGTCCTCGGCGCTGCCAAAGCCTTCCCAGCGGAAGGTGCGCGTGACCAGCGCATAGGCGGCGGCCCCGGCCACCACGCCGAACACGCTGACGATGCCAATGGTCAACACCTTGCTCTTGTCACTGAACATCATCAGCCAGTCCAGCGTATAGGCATACGGAGCGACGAAGCTCAGGCTTTCCATGCGGCCGCTATTGGTGCCCACGAACAGCTCTTCGAGCGTGTTGGGATCTTCGGACACATAGCCAATATGCCCCGAGACGTACCACATCGCCACGATGATGAGCCCCACCGCAATGCCGCCCAGCAGGTTATCGAAAGTTCGGAAGCCACGTCCGGCCAGCGCCCAGATAACCAGCGCGCCGCCCAGCACCAGCCCGATGCCAAGCTGCAGGGTGCCACGCGCCATGCCGCTGGCATGCGCCAGCACGGAGGGCAGGTCCTGCGTGGTGGACAGCGTGAGCGCCACCGCATCGACGGTATTCACGCGAATCACGCCGAACAGGCCGCGCAACGTCATATAGGCGGACAGCCCGAGGAAGACGAATACCACCAGCGATTTCAGGTTGCCCGCGCCGATGCGCACCAGGGTCTTGCTGCCGCAGCCCGAGGCCAGCACCATGCCGAAGCCGAACATCAGCCCGCCCACCAGCGCGGAAAGCCAGCTGAGCTTGCTTGCGGCATAGATGGTCTTGGCGGGATCGATGTAACCGCCCGCCGCCAGCCCGGCGGTGCCGATCATGGCCACGCCGATGGCGAGGCCCCACATGCGCATGCGGCTCCAGTCGCCCATGTTGACGATGTCGGAGACCGCGCCCATGGTGCAGAAGTGCGTGCGCTGGAGCACCACCCCAAACAGGAAGGTCAGGATGAAGGTGCTCGCCAGTATGGTACGGCTGAGCGCTGCGAGATCGATATCGGGCATGAGAGTCCGGCGGGGGAATCGGAACGGGTGTGTGCGGCGTCAGGGTTGAGCGCGCGCGGACGCGCGCTCTTCTTGCGCAACCGTCAGGCGGCGCCCTGGTAGCGGGTGGGATCGGGCACGCCTGCGGCCTCGAAACCCGCGCGGCGGATGCGGCAGGAGTCGCACACCCCGCAGGCGCGGCCGTCGTCGTCGGCCTTGTAGCACGACACCGTCATGCCGTAGTCCACCCCGAGCCCGACGCCGGCGCGGATGATCTCGCCCTTGGTCATGTCGATGATGGGCGCGTGCACGCGGATGCGCTCGCCTTCCACGCCGGCCTTGGTGGCCAGGTTGGCAAGCGTCTCGTAGGCAGAAACATACTCGGGCCGGCAATCCGGATAGCCTGAGTAATCGACCGCGTTGGCGCCGAAGAACAGGTCGCGGCCGCCAACGGCCTCGGCCCAGCCCAGGGCCAGCGAAAGCATGATGGTATTGCGGGCCGGCACATAGGTGACCGGAATCCCGCCGACCGCGCCGTCGGTGGGCACGTCCAGGCTATCGTCGGTCAGCGCCGAGCCGCCGAAGCGGCGCAGGTCGAGGTCGATGATCTCGTGGCGCACCGCGCCCAGGGCCGCCGCCACGCGCTTGGCTGCCTCCAGTTCCGAGGAATGGCGCTGGCCATAGCGCATCGACAGCGCATAGGTCTCGAAATCCTGCGCATTGGCCATGGCAAGGACGGTGGCGGAGTCCAGGCCGCCGGAAAGCAGGACGATAGCGCGTTTTTTCATGATGGCGGGGGGGCGGCGCCTGGCGGCGCCACGCAAAATTCAAGGCGAATCGCGCATTTTAGCGCGACCACGACAAAAGGCCCGCGGATGCGGGCCTTGCGTCGTTCGCCTGCCACCGGCGCCCTGCCCAGCGCGGCGCTTACTTCAGCGTCTTGAGGCGATTGGTCGCCGCCTGCGCGCCCTCGGTGCCGGGGTATTTGGCTACCACCTGCTCCAGGGTCTTGCGGGCCGCGGGCTTCTGCCCCGATTCGATCTGGTTGTTGGCGATGGCGATCAGCGCATCCGGCACCTTGGGGTGATCCGGATAGGCCTGCACCATGTTTTGCAGCACCGTGGTGGAACGGCTGTAATCCCGCTGCGCATACAACGAGTTACCTAGCCAGTATTGCGCCAGCGGCACATACGGGCTCTGCGGGTACTTCTTGATGAAGGCCGAGAACACGTTGCCGGCACCCTTGAAGTCCCCGGTCTGGAACTGCTTGAGCGCGGCATCGTATTCAGTCTTCTCGCCGGGTTGCGACAGGCCTTCCCGGCCATCCACGGTGACCTGCTGCGGCTCGAATTTCTTCAGGCGCGCATCGAGGTCGGCGTAGTAGTCCTTCTGCTGTTTCTGCAGCGTGGTCACTTCGTTCTGCAGCATCTCGTTCTGGCCGCGCAGCCGCGCCACTTCCTGGCGCAGGCCCTCGAGCTGGTTCTGCATGTCGAGCTGGGCGCGGCTGTTCTGGTCGATGCGCTGCGATGCCGTCGCCTGGAAACCGTTGAACTGGTCCCGCATGGTCACGATGGCTTTGCGCGCCTCGTCATCGTCGAACACGCCGGCCCGCGCCTGCGCAACATGCAGCAGGCTGGCGCAGGACATCGCAGTAAGCAATACCAACTTGGAGACGCGTGCTTTCATGAGTTGGCTATCCGCGGATTAGTACGTGATGTCCGCGCGGCGGTTTTCCGCCCACGAGGCTTCGTCATGGCCGGTTGCCTTGGGCTTTTCCTTGCCCAGGCTGACGGCTTCCATCTGGCTTTCCGGCACGCCCAGCGAGGACATGGAGCGGCGCACGGCCTCGGCACGCTTCTGGCCCAGCGCCAGGTTGTACTCGCTGGTACCGCGCTCGTCGGTGTTGCCCTGGATCAGGATGCGGCGGCCCTTGTTGGCGGCCAGGTACTTGGCGTGCTCGGACAGCATGCCCTGGTAGTCGGACTTGACGCTGTAGCTGTCGAAGTCGAAGTACACGCTGCGCTTGGCCAGCGGGCTGTTCGGGTCGTTCAGCGGATCGCGCGAGACGTCCACCGGCGCCACGGCGCGAGCGTCGTTCGAAGGCGTGCCCTTGCCACCGGCACCGGCGTTGGCGGTGTCGTCCAGCTTGACGCCGGAGCTGCAAGCGCCGAGGGCCAGCAGGGCAGCGACGGCAAGGGTTTTGGTCATCATTTGGGTCATGGCTAGGAACTCCTCGTTTATTGCATGAATGGGCCCCAGGACGGCTCGCGAACCTCGCCGGACTGGAGCGACAAAACCTGCCGGGTACGCCCGTCAGTGGACACTGCCGCCAGCACCGAGCGACCTCCCACCCGGGTGGCATAAAGAATGTACTTGCCATTGGCGGCGAAGCTTGGCGCCTCGTCGTTGGCGGTGTCGGTCAGCGACGTGACATCGCCGTTGCCGAGATCCATCAGCTGCAGCTTGAAGCCGCCGCTGCGGGTGATATAGGCCAGCTGCTTGCCGTCAGGCGAAATGCGCGGGCTCACGTTGTAGCTGCCCTTGAAGGTCACACGCTGGGCTGCACCGCCTTCTTCCCCGCCGGCCGGCATGCGGTAGATCTGCGGCGCGCCGCCGCGATCGCTGGTGAAGTAAATGCCGCGGCCGTCCGGCGCGTATTGCGGCTCGGTGTCGATGGCGCTGCTGCGCGTGAGGCGCTTGAGGCCGGAGCCATCGGCGTTGACCTGGTAGATCTGGGTATTGCCGTCGCGCGACAGCGCGACCGCCAGGTGGTGCCCGTCGGGCGACCACGAAGGCGCGCTGTTGTTGCCCTTCTGGTTGGACACCAGCGTACGGCGGCCACTTGCCAGGTCGTGCACGTAAACCACGGGCTTCTTGGCCTCGAAGGACACGTAGGCGACCTTGCTGCCATCCGGCGACCACGAAGGCGAGATGATCGGCTCGTTGCTGGTCAGCGCCACCTGGGAATTCTGGCCGTCGGAGTCCGAGATCAGCAGCTGGAAGCGCCCACCCACGCGTGAGACATAGGACAGGCGAGTGGCGAACACGCCACGCTCGCCCAGCAGCTTCTCGTAGATGTAGTCGGCGATCTTGTGCCCGGCGACGCGCAACTGGTTCGGCCCGACGGTGAAGGCCAGTCCGCCAAGGCTCTGGCCCTTGACGGTATCGTAGAGGCGGAAGCGCACGTCGTACTGGCCGTTGCCGGTCGGGGTCACGCTGCCTGCCACGAAGGCATCGGCGCCGCGCGACTTCCAGTTGCCAAGGTCGGCATTGGCGGATTCGGCCACGGTGGCGCCAGCCGGATCGATATTGCGGAAGCGCCCGCTGCGCTGCAGGTCGCCGCGAATGATGGCGGTGACATTTTGCGGGGCCTGTGCTTCGCCCTGGAAGTTGGCGGTGGCGATCGGGAACTGGCTGGCGCCTACGCCGGTGATTTCAACATTCAGTTGCGCCTGTGCGCTGCCGGCCGAAAGGGCCAGCGCCACGGCCAGCCAGGCAAACAGGGCGTGCGCGGGGGTGTTGTGCCGCCGTGCGGCTAGCCAAAGGGGGGCCCAAAGCTTTCGCATGCTGCTCCTCAGTCGAGATCAATATTCATCGAGCGCGGCCGGCAAACTGGAAGCCGTGGTACGGGCAAGCATGTCGCATGCCCGTATCGCGTGCACCGGGCACATTTGCCGGCCGCGTCAGGCAACCTGTCATCCTAGCGCCGGGATAGCCCGGCTTCGACGCAGGTTGCAATCTGTTGCAATTCGAAAACACCCGTGCCATCGCTATCGCCGCGCTCCCTCGCCTTAGTCGTTCGGCTTGAACGTGATGGTAAGGCTGGCCGGCGCCTTGCCATTCTCGTCGCGGGGCAGCGGGTCCGAGCGCTCGACGGCGCGCAGCACCGCGCTGTCCCAGGCGGCATTGCCGCTGGACTTCGCCAGCCGCGACGACATCAGGGAGCCATCCGGCGCGAGCTGGACGGACACCACCGCGGCCGGATTGCCGGGCACGTCTTCAGTAAATACGATATTCGGCTTGACGCGGCGACGCACGCGGTCCGGGTAGCCGGGCGAAGCCTTGCCGCCCGAGCCGGCGCCGCTGCCCGCACTGCTGCCGACGCCGCCGGCGCCACCGGCGGTACCCGAGCCACCGGCCAGGGCCTGCAGGCGTGCCAGTTCGCCATGGCGCTGGGCATTGGCGGCAGCGTCGCGCTTGGCCTTGGCGTCGGCATCCGCCTTGGCCTTCGCGTTGGCGGCGGCCTTGGCTTCCGCGTTTGCCTTGGCGGTGGCGGCGGCCTTGGCATCGGCATTCGCCTTCGCCTTGGCATCGGCGCGGGCCTTCGCTTCGGCTTCCTTGCGCTCGCGCTCAGCCTGTTCCTTGCGCTGTAGATCGTGCTGGATGGCGGCCTGCTTGCGCGCGTCGTCCTTGCGCTGGGCCTCCTTCTTCTGATCTTCCTTCTTCTGCTCCTCGCGGCGTTGTTCTTCGCGGCGCAGGTCTTCCTTATGCTGGGCTTCCTTGCGGGCCGCCTCCTGGCGCTCGGTTTCCTGGCGCGCGCGCAGGTCGGCCTGCTTGCGCGCCTCCTCGCGGGCGGCGGCTTCGGCCTGGCGGCGCTTTTGCTGCTGGAGGGCGATCTCGGCGTCCTCTTCGGCGCGCGACTTCACTGCCGGCGCGGGCGGCACGGGGCGCGCCTGCTCGACCGCCACAGGTGCGGGCAGCGGAGCGGGAAGCGGCGTCGGCGCGGGGGTTGCGGGGATCTCGTCCCAGAGTTCGGCTTCGGCGCCGACGGGCGTGCTGCTCTGCCAGTGCACGCCAAAATACAGCACGATGCCAAGCAGCAGGTGCATGAAAACCGCGAGCAGGAAGGAACGCAGGGTTCCCCGCTCCGGGGCCGGCTGGTAAGGATAGGCGGCGGTCTTCATGGCGGGCGGCGGTGCTTACTTGGGCTTGACCATCAGGCCGACGCGCTTCACGCCATCGGCCTTGAGCACCGACATCACGTCGAGCACGGCCTCGTACTTGACCGAGCGGTCGGCAGCGATCACCACCGGCTGGTCGGGATTCTCGTTCTGGCGCTGGTGCACGAAATCGATCAGGCCCTGCTTGTCGAGCTTGCGCTCGAAGGCATTGCCGGCGCCATCCTTGCCGCGCGCGGTGAGCGCGCCGTCTTCATGCACGGTAACGACGATGGGCGGCGCTTTCTGCTGCTGCGTGGCATTGGCCACGCTGGGCAGATCGACCACGGCGGGGTTCACGATCGGTGCGGCCACCATGAAAATGACGAGCAGCACCAGCATCACGTCGATGTAGGGCACGACATTGATGTCGGCGCTGGCCCGGCGGCGCGAGCCGCCGCGGCGCTGTATCGCTGCCATTGCAGGTATCTCCTTGACCGATGACGTTGGTGGTTTCGGCGCTTTAGCGGGTCTGCCGTTGCAGGATATTCAGGAATTCTTCCATGAAGCTCTCGAAACGGATGGCCAGGCGATCCACCTCGGTGGCGTAGCGGTTGTACGCGATCACGGCAGGAATCGCCGCGAACAGACCGATGGCGGTGGCGACCAGCGCCTCGGCAATGCCGGGCGCAACCGCGGCAAGCGTTGCTTGCTGCACGTTGGACAATCCGCGGAAGGCGTTCATGATGCCCCACACCGTGCCGAACAGGCCGATATAAGGACTGACAGAGCCCACCGAGGCCAGGAATGGAAGATGCGATTCCATCACATCCATCTCGCGCTGGTAGGCCGCGCGCATGGCACGCCGGGCTGCGTCGAGCAGCGCCCCGGCGTCATGGTTGCGTTCACGCGCCTTCAGGTACTCGCCCATGCCGGACTCGAAGATCCGTTCCAGCGCGCCCGTGCTGTGGCGATTGTTGGCCGCGCTCTGGTACAGCGCCTGCAGGTCGCCGCCAGCCCAGAAGTCGCGCTCGAAGCCCTCGGTCTGGGTGCGCGCCGAGCGCAGCGAGAAATGCTTGCGGAAGATATATGTCCACGAGAATAGGGACATCACCAGCAGCAGGGCCATGACGGCCTGCGCCAGCACACTGGCGTGCAGCACCAGCGAAATGATCGACAGGTCTTGCGTGACGGTCACGGGATTCATCGAGCGGTCTTGATGGTTGCTAGGACGGGAGCGGGAATGGGCGTCGGGCGAAATGTGGTGCGATCGACACATCCAACCCGGATGGCGCCGGTAGCCAGCAATTGCTCATCACGCCAGGCTTCCTGGGCGAATTGGACAGACGCTGGACCAACCCGTTCAATCCGGGTCCGGATCTCAAGCATGTCGTCCAGACGGGCGGGGGCATTGTAGTCCACCGCCGTGCTTCTGACGATGAAGACGACACCGGTCTCATCGGCCAGCGCTTGCTGTTCGACGCCAAGCGAGCGCAACCACTCGGTCCGGGCGCGCTCGAAGAACTTCAGGTAATTGGCGTAGAACACCACGCCGCCCGCGTCGGTGTCTTCCCAGTACACCCGCAAGGCCCACACATTGTTGCTCATGGCCGCGATTGTAACGGACAGCCGGCCCGACCCGGTGTATACCCTCACCCGACATTACAACAATTACATTACCTGACAGACTAGCCGTTGACTTTCGGGCGGCGAGCCCTCTCCGCCTTCTTGCAGCGAGCCGGCGCCTCGCGTTAAACTGCCGCCAACCATTCCATCTTGCGCGACTGGCGAAGTCAGTGGGCACTACCACGAGGAAGCGCAAGTTTCTCTGGCGCGATGTATCAAGCGCCTGCCGCTCGCCTGGGCAGCGAATGGGAAGCAGGGTGCGCCCTGCGCCGGACTAGCCACGCTTTCCGGCGCTGGTCGCATGTGCCTTCCCCGCGCGCCCTACCCCGAAGCCGATTCGGATCTCCTTTTTTTCAGACGAGTTTTCGCCATGTTCGAACGCAGCCGCTATACGATCGACCAGATCGACCCCGAGCTTTTTGCCGCTATCCAGAAGGAAGACCAGCGCCAGGAAGAGCACATCGAGCTGATCGCCTCGGAAAACTACACCTCGCCGGCCGTGATGGCCGCCCAGGGTTCGCAACTGACCAACAAGTACGCTGAGGGCTATCCCGGCAAGCGCTACTACGGTGGCTGCGAGTATGTCGACGTCGTCGAGCAGCTCGCCATCGACCGGGTCAAGCAACTGTTCGGCGCCGAAGCAGCCAATGTGCAGCCCAACTCCGGCTCGCAGGCCAACCAGGGCGTGTTTTTCGCCACCCTGAAGCCGGGCGACACCATCATGGGCATGAGCCTGGCCGAAGGCGGCCACCTGACCCACGGCATGGCGCTCAACATGAGCGGCAAGTGGTTCAACGTGGTGAGCTACGGTCTGGACGCCAACGAAGACATCGACTACGTCGCGCTGGAAAAGCTGGCACAGGAAAAGAAGCCCAAGCTGATCATCGCCGGCGCCTCGGCCTTCGCCCTGCGCATCGACTTCGAACGCATCGCCAAGGTTGCCAAATCGATCGGCGCCCTGTTCATGGTCGACATGGCCCACTACGCCGGCCTGATCGCCGCCGGCGAGTACCCGAACCCGGTTCCGCACGCCGACTTTGTCACCACCACCACCCACAAGAGCCTGCGCGGCCCGCGCGGTGGCGTGATCCTGATGAAGGCCGAGCACGAGAAGGCCATCAACTCGGCCATCTTCCCCGGCATCCAGGGCGGCCCCCTGATGCACGTGATTGCCGGCAAGGCCGTGGCCTTCAAGGAAGCCCTGTCGCCCGAGTTCAAGACCTACCAGCAGCAAGTGGTCAAGAACGCCCGCGTCATGGCCGAAACCCTGACCGAGCGCGGCCTGCGCATCGTCTCGGGCCGCACCGAGAGCCACGTGATGCTGGTCGACCTGCGCGCCATGCAGATCACCGGCAAGGAAGCCGAAAAGGTCCTGGGCGAAGCGCACATCACCGTCAACAAGAACGCCATCCCCAACGACCCGGAAAAGCCCTTCGTCACCTCGGGTATCCGCCTGGGTTCGCCGGCCATGACCACCCGCGGCTTCAAGGAAGAAGAAGCCCGCGTGGTGGCCAACCTTGTCGCCGACGTGCTGGAGAATCCGCACGACCTGGCCAATATCGCCAGCGTGCGCGAGCAAGTGGCAGCCCTGACCAAGCGTTTCCCGGTCTACGGCTGATCCCCCTGCGCCACCCGCCCACGCGCGGGTGGCCGGCAGTCCGCCGCGGCGCGCCAGCGCTGCCGGCGGGCCTTGCCAACCCAGCCCAGCGCGACACAGAATGACAAGACGCTGCGCGCGCAGCACGCGCCCCGGTTCAAACTTCGAGGTGGTCAGGCATGAAATGCCCCTTTTGCGCTCATTCCAATACCCAGGTCCTGGACACGCGCATGTCCGAGGAAGGCGATACAGTCCGCCGTCGCCGCCGCTGCGAATCCTGCGACCGCCGCTTCACCACCTATGAGCGGATCGAGCTGTTCTTCCCCGCCATCGTCAAGAAAAACGGCTCCCGCGCGGACTACACCCGCGACAAGCTGAAGGACTCCATGCGCCTGGCGCTGCGCAAGCGCCCGGTCTCCGCTGAAGCCATCGACGCCTCCATCACCCGCATCGAAGAAAAGCTGCTCGCGCTCGGCGAGAAGGAAATCCCCAGCAGCCAGGTCGGGGAACTGGTCATGCGCGAACTGCGCCGGCTCGACAAAATCGCCTACATCCGCTTTGCCTCGGTGTACCGGAGCTTTGAAGACGTGTCGGAATTCCGCGACATGCTGGATGAGTTTTCAACGTCTACCCCACGGAAGCAGTAGAAAAAGTAACGGGAACGTTGTTTAATTCTTTCCAAACTGTGCCCTAGGCTTCATTCCTATATCTATACTTCCGCCTGGGTAGTAGTGACAAAACAATAGAACGAAGCCAAAAGAAAGTAGTCTTTTCGGACGAGGGTCAGAATGGGTCAGTCAAGCTGTCGGGGGACGGCCGGCTTTGCCATGCTCGAAGCATTGGTGGCAATGGTCGTATTGGCGATTGGCGTGCTCGGGGTCGCCAGCCTGCTCCTCAATTCCTCGCGTTTTTCCCAGCAAGCCTCCTACGATACCGTTGCCATGCAGCTGGCCACCGAAATGGCCGAGCGCATGCGTGCGAACACTGCCGTCTCCGGCGTGGGCGCGGCCGCCGAGGCCCTCGCGCCCAACCTGTATTTCATCGACACCCAGACCAGCCAGCTGCCCGCGCTGACGCGTAATCCCTATACGACGGCCTGCGCCAGCACGCTGCTCTCCTGCGCGCAGGACACAGCCCGCTTCGATGTGATCGAGTGGTGGAACCGGGTAGCCGCCGCCCTGCCCGGCGGCCGGGCGGTGATCTGCCGCGATACCGTTGCCTATAACCAGACGTCCGGCTTTTCCTGGGGCTGCACGGCCGCTGCAAGCGGCCGTGTCGACGATGCGCCGATCGTCATCAAGGTCGGGTGGATATCGCGCCTGAGCAGCAAGACGCTGGGCACCGGCGCCGATCTCGCCGACATGAACACGCGGCCGCAGATCGTCATCGTCGCCACGCCCGGCACGGTGAACTGATGCGTACGCTCCGCAAGCCGTACCGGCATGCCCAGTCGGGCATGTCGCTGGTCGAACTGATGGTCGCGATGGTCCTCGGCCTGTTGCTGACACTGGCAGCGACCGCCGTTTATTTGGGCAGCCGCACCAACTACAGCACCATCGACGACACCACCGCGCTCGACGAGAAGGGCCGTTTTGCCCTGGACACCATCGTCCGCATCGTGCGGCAGTCCGCATGGACCAACTACGCCGGCAACAGCGCGCCGGCAACAAACCCGGCCAGCGGGCCCATCGCCCAGGCGCCTGGCGGCATCATGCCGACCACCGTCGCGTTGTCACCCACGATCAGCGGCGTCGACAACTGCGCCAGCCCGGGCCAGGACGCGAGCCTCAACCTGTCGTGCCTGCCGGGCACCACCAACCCCGTGAACAAGAGCGACGTGCTGCAGGTGCGCTTTTTCGGTTCGGGCACGCCGTCGGATCGCACCGTGCCCGACAACAGCATGATCGATTGCTCCGGCAATGGCGTCGCGGAACCACAAGCATGGGAGGACGCGGACCTTGCGCGCGGCTTTGCGCGCTTCTTCGTGGCGCCAGACCCCAACGACCCGAGCGGCAACCCGCAACTGATGTGCGGCTATCGCGCTCGCGATGCATCCAACAAGGAAATCTCGAACACCGCGATCACCTCCGTGCCAATCATCTCCGGTGTTGAGGTGTTCCAGGTGCTGTACGGGGTCGACACCAACAATGACTACATCCCGGACCGTTACCTGCCGGCCACGGATGTGCTGGCTCTGGCCACCAAATGGCAAACCGTCGTGTCGCTGAAAATTGCCCTGATACTGGCCGGCGACACCGCGACCAGCCCGGTGCCGGAGGTCCCCACTTTCCAGCTCTTCGGCACGCTCTATGGCGGCGACAGCACCGTCAACGACGCGACCTACAAGCCGACCACGCAGCTACAGCGCTTGCGCCGCCAATACTCGGTCACCGTCCAACTGCGCAACGTCGCAACGTGCCGCACTTGCTCCCCATCATGAGCGCCCCTCTCAAGCCAGCCGCCCAGCGCGGCATTGCCCTGATCACCGGCCTGGTCATGCTCCTGATGATCAGCATCATGGCCGTGGCCGGCGCGCGCCTGGCGATCAACAGCAAACGCATGGCATCCAACCAGCGCGACCGCGACCTTGCAGTGCAAGCGGCCGAAATGGCGCTACAGGATGCCGAGATGGACATCCAGGGTGTCGTTGCCGTCAACAGCCGCTCCGCCCTGTTCTCTGGCAGCAATCCGAACCTGCTGCCCTTCGTCGCCGGCTGCAACACGGGGAGCACGCCTGGCGCAGCCTTCCAGGGCCTGTGCGCGGCCGTCGACAGCGGCACCCCGAACTGGGAAGCCGTGGACTTTGCGCAGACCGGGGCGAATGCCCGCGCGGTGGCCTACGGCACCTTCACCGGACGCCAGTTCCCGACCGCGCCCACGGGCCTGCTGCCCGCCGCCCTTCCCCGCTACATCATCGAGCCGATCCAGGACACATCGCCCGGTGCTTCCGGGAGCCCCGACGCTCCGGTCGTCTACATCTTTCGCGTCACCGCGATGGGCTTCGGTGCCAACACCGCCACCCGCGCCATGCTGCAGTCGTACTACCGGAAGGCCGAATGAATGACCTCGCTCCTGACCTACGCGGAGATTCTCTGATGACACGCTTATGCCGGATCGCGCTGGCCCTCGTTGTCGCCGGTGCAAGCTTGCTTCCCGTGCCAACGCGGGCGGCCACCGCCTTGACACCGTCCACGGTGGACATTGCGCAGTCGCCGCTCTACGGACGCAACCAGAATGTCAACCCGAACCTGCTGCTGTCGCTGTCGGTGGAGTTCCCGACGGTGGGCGCGGCGTACCGGACCGGCACCTACACCCGCAGCACGGAATATGTCGGCTATTTCAACCCGGCCAAGTGCTACAACTATTCATCCAGCGGGTACTTCGAGATCGCTGGCAATGCCAGCGCCAATCACGAATGCTCGGGCCAGTACAGCGGCAACTTCATGAACTGGGCCACGGCCTCCGCCATCGACATGCTGCGCTTCGCGCTCACCGGTGGCGACCGGGTGGTGGATACCCCCACGGACACCGTGCTTCAGCGCGCCGTGCTGCAGGATGATTTTTTCAACAGCGGTTCCTACTTTCCCGCCAAGACGCTGACCAAGTCCAGTTCCAGCGTACCTTCCGCGGTGACGCCGTTCACCACCGATACGCTTTACATCACGTCGTGCAGCAACAAGGTGTTCTTCGGCACCAAGACCGGCAGCGGCGCTTCGTGCGGCAGCCCGGGCAGCTATGCCAACCTCGGCACCATGTATGCCCGCGTCAAGGTGTGCGATGCGAGCGAAGGCAGTTCCCGCACCGACCTCTGCAAGCTCTACGGCACCAACTACAAGCCAGTCGGCGAAATGCAGAAAAACGCCGACCGCGTGCGCTTCGGCGCCTTCGGCTACCTGAACGACAGTTCGGCCACGCGGTACGGCGGCGTGCTGCGGGCCCCGATGAAGTATGTCGGCCCCAAGATGATCGACGGCAACTTCAGCCAGGTCAGCAATCCGAAGACCGAGTGGGATCCCAGCACGGGCGTCTTCGCTGGCAACCCGGAAAATGCCGGCGAAGGCATCAGCGGCGTGGTCAACTACCTGAACCAGTTCGGCCGCTCGGGCAAGTACAAGGGCCTGGACCCGGTCAGCGAGCTGTACTACGAGAGCATCCGCTACCTGCAAGGCAAGCAGCCCACACCGGAAGCGATCACTGACCTCCAGACCGCCCACAAAGACGGCTACCCCGTCTATACCAGCTGGTCTGATCCGGTCGTCGCGAAGTGCCAGCGCAACTACGTGCTGAGTATCGCCGACATCAATACGCACTGGGATCGCTATGTTCCTGGCAACACCCGCACGACCTATATATCGGGCGGCAAGGCGGTAACCGCAAACGACCCCGTGCGCGCGATCGAGGCCGACGGCTTCGACGCCATGGCCTGGACCAGGAAGGTCGCGGACATGGAGAGCACGACAACCTACGGCAATAGCAAGCCCAACTCCTCGCTGGCCAATATGAGTACGGCCGACACGGGCTCCAGCGGCCACGGTACGTACTACATGGCGGGTGTTGCCTACTGGGCGCACACCTACGGCTTCCGGGCGGATATGCCGTCGTTGCGCGTGACCACCTACACCATCGACGTCAACGAGAACGGCGATGGGACCGTCGGCACCGCGCAGCGCCAGAGCCAGTTGTACCTGGCGGCAAAATACGGCGGTTTCAACGATGTCAACGGCGACGGCAGCCCCTTCACCACGTCGGGCGCCAACAATACCGTCGCTAAAAACGACAGCGAATGGGAAGCGACCCCGACCGGATCCAATGTGCCTGCGACGTGGTTCCTGGCGGGTCAGCCGACCGCCATGATCAAGGCGATCCGCGATATCTTCTCCAAGATCGTCAGCTATGGCGGCACCATCTCCGGCGTCGCGCTCACCTCGTCACGCGTTTCCAGCGGCACCTTCATCTTCGCGCCGGGTTTTGACCAGAACTGGACGGGCAAGCTCTCCGCCTTCGCGCTGAGCAATGACAACGGCATCCAGATCGCAAGCAAGGAAAGCTGGGAAGCCGGCGCCTTGCTCACCGCGCGCAGCGGCGGCGCCGGCTCACGCAACATTCTCACGTGGGTGCCCGCCAGCAGCGGCGCGGGTGCTGGCAGCGGCGCGCCATTCGACTGGCCATCCATCAACAGCGCGCAGAAGCTCTCTCTAAAGCTCAATGCCAACGAAAGCGACAGCGCCGGAACCGCGCGCCTGAACTACTTGCGAGGCGACCGCAGCAACGAGGAATCGACCGGTGGCACCGGCAGCCTGCGCGCGCGCAACTCCATCCTGGGCGACATCATCAACTCCGGCCCGGCCTACGTTGCGGCCCCCTCAACGGCGATCAACGAGTCCGACTACGGTGCCTTCTACAAGCGGTACCAGAATCGCACCCCGGTGGTCTACATCGGTGCGAACGATGGCATGTTGCATGGATTCAACGCACTGACCGGGGCTGAACTCTTTGCCTATGTACCCAATGCCGTGATGGGGAACCTGATCCAGCTGACGTCGTCCAGCTACGTCCATCGGCCCTATGTGGACGCCACGCCCGTGGTAGCGGAAGCCCGGATCGGCGGCAACTGGAAAACGGTGCTGGCATCCGGACTCGGCGGTGGCGCGCAGGGGCTGTTCGCACTCGACGTGACCGACCCGTCAAACGTGGGAGCCGGCAATGTGCTGTGGGAGTTCACCGACAAGGACGATGCCGACATGGGCAACATCATGTCGACGCCGCAACTCGCCAAGCTCTATGTCGGCGTGGACGCGAACAAGGTCCCGCAATACCAGTGGTTCGTGATCACCGGCAACGGCATCAACAACAACCTGAACGACGGATCGAGCAATGCGGCAGCGCCTTCCGCCCTGTTCATCCTGTCACTCGACAAGGCACCGGGCACACCGTGGCGGTTGAATTCGAACTACTGGAAGATTTCGATGGCGGCGGACAGCAACAGCACCGTCGCCAACGGACTGGGCTCACCGTCCCTGGTGACCCTGGCCTCGCGCCAGACCGTGGCCGCCTATGCCGGCGACCTGCAAGGGCGGCTGTGGAAATTCGTGCTTGGCGGCGGCCCTTCCACCTGGAACGCCAGTGGGGCGCTGCCCTACTACGGCGGGGGCAACCTGGGCCAGCCGCTGTTCCGGGCCCGCGATGCGAGCGGAAATCCGCAGGCCATCACGATCCAGCCGCAGTGGGTCTATGCCCCGGGCGGCTATATGGTGGTCTTCGGCACGGGCAAGTATTACGAATCGGCCGACACCGGCACAGGCTCCTCGCAGCCCCAGAACTCGATGTACGGGGTCTACGACAGCGGCGGCGCCCAGGCTGTGAGCGGGCGCTCCGTGCTCAACCGGGTCACGCTGAAGGCCAACTCGAATGGCGGCTACGACTTCAGCAGCAGTGCCTACAGCCTCGGTTTCCCCACCAAGGACAAACCCGCCCCGAGGGCCGGCTGGTACTTCGATTTCGTCGACAGTGGCGAGCGCCAGGTCACTTCGCTCGTCTCCGCGTACAGCCAGATCTGGTTCAATTCGTTGATGACGGGGGCCGATCTGTGCGGTGCCGGCAGCGGCAGCCATAGCTATCAGCTGTCCGCGCTGACGGGCATGCCGATCTCGGGCACCAGCACGGGCACGCCGGTCACGGCGCCCAGCTCAGGGACGACGTCGACCCTCGGTATGCTCGGCGCGCCGGTGCTGATCCAGACCTTGACCACTGTCGACAGCCAGCGCAATTCCGTCGGCCAGGTGACCACGAACAAGACCATTGATGTCTACTCCTTCGGCGCCAGCGGCGGCGGCCGCACGGGGGGCGCCAAGTTGTCCAGCAACCCATATGCCGACACGACCGCAACGCCTGGCTTGACTCCGGGCGGCCTGCCCATCACGGGCCGGTTGGGCTGGCGCGAGATCCGCAACTTCGGAGCGACGAAATGAACTGGCGCAGGCGTGCGGTACGCGGCTTCACGCTGATGGAGCTGCTCATCATCGTCACCATCATCGGCATCCTGGCGGCGATTGCGTATCCGAACTACACCGAGTACGTTGCACGCGGCCGGCGTGCGGAAGCCAAGGCGGCGATGCTCAATGCCATGCAGGCGCTCGAGCGCCATTACGGGCAATTCAACACGTATGCGGATTCCGCCGATCCGACCAAGGGATGGCAGGGCTTCCCCCTGCAGTCCAACAGCAATCTCTATACGTTATCCGCCCTGGCGTGCGGCGCGCTCAGTTTCAATGAATGCGTGCAGGTCAATGCCGTCCCCAGGCTGACTGACGCCACATGCGGCACGCTGCTGCTGCGTAGCACTGGCGAACAGGGCATCCTGGTCAGCAATGTATCGAGCTTCACCAACCTGCCACAGGCTTGCCAATGACGCGCGTCCGCCCCGCCCGCCCATCGCGCGGCTTCACCCTGATCGAGCTGTTGACCACCATAGTCGTGATGACCATCCTGGTTGGCTATGCCATGCCCAGCTTTACGGGTTTCATGCAGCGCAACGCGCTGAATGCCGAGGCAGGGGCGCTCGCGTCCGCGCTGGGCACCGCACGCGCCAATGCCATCTCGCACAATACCTGGGTCACGGTCGCGCCCGTCAACAACGACTGGCAGAACGGCTGGACGGTATGCCTGAACCCCGCCCGCAGCGCCGACTGCTCGTCGGGCCAGACCATCCTGCTGCAACATGCCCAGCTGCCACGCAACCTCACCATCAGTTTCACCGGAACGCCGCAGGTCAGCGTGCTCTCCTATTCCCCCGTGGGCTACACCCGCACACTGACCGACGCCATGATGTCGGCGCAGATCCTGGTGACGCTCGGCAGCGACAGTCAGACTCGCCTCATCGACGTCAGCCAGCTAGGCCGGGTCCGCGTCTGCACTCCCGATACAGCCCAGCCGACGGCTTGCAAGGCGTAGTACGAAGGCGCGCAAGCGGATGATTCTCGCCAGTCCGCTCATACGCACCGTAGTCAGCACAATCCGCAACGTTTCACCCCGTTGTTTGACGTTATCGTCGGCACCTCTGCCCAACTTGCGAGCGTGCCGTGCCGATCCTCCATGCTGCCCTGACCGCCATGCCGGTTCCGCGCAACACGCGGGCCAGGCGACGCGTTGCCGTGCGCCGCCCGACAGGCGGCTACCTCCTGGTCGAGTCCCTCACCGCCCTGGCGCTCCTCGCGATCGGCATGCTTCCGCTTGCCACGCTCGCACCTGTCGCGCTCGGCGCGCTGCGCCACTATGAAGACATCGGGCACGCGACGCGTGCCGCCGCTGAACTGGCGGAGTTGGAGGATCCCCGCCTGGCGCTGTCGCCGCTGCACGCCCGCGGCATCGGCGCGCCTCATCTGCAACTGTGCCGGTCGCTCGCTCCGGCGGGCACGGAGCATGGCCTGCCGGGTTGCGCACCCGGGCGGAGGCTGGCGGTCGTGGGGCCGCTGCCTCGTTCCGCTAGCCCGGACGACGAAGCTGCATTGCGCGCCGTCGCGCTGTGGATCAGGCCATGAGACGCCTTTGCAGGCACGGCATCCGCATCTGGGGCGACACGCGTCCCAAGCGCCCGCGAGGCTTCTCGCTGATCGAACTGATGATCGGACTTGCGCTTGGCATGCTCGCAGGCGCGCTGGCTGCGTCGGCTTTCCACGCGGTACAAGTCGCCTACCGCGCCGCGGTCGACCTTGTGCTGCTGGAGGAGCGGGGCCAACGTGCCATTGCCGTGGTCTCCCACCTGATCCGGCACGGCGGCTGGCGGCCGCCTGGTGCAACCGCGCTGCCCGACACGCCACCGGCGCTGTCCGGGCGCGACGATTGCGGCCAGCCCGGCATTGCCGCGCAACCCACCTGCGCGCGCCGCGGTGTCAATGGCAGCGACGCGCTGCTGGTGCGCTTCAGCGGCAGTGGGCGCGCGCAAGATCCCACGCTGCCCGACCAGACCATGACCGACTGCAGCGGCTATGCGCTCCCGGCTGCCAGCGCCGGCGGCGATGCCATCGGAAGCAGCGGTACTTATGCTGGCGCGAACTTGCTCTATGTAGCCAACGGTGCCGATGGCGAGCCGCAACTGTTGTGCCGCTATTCCAGCCGGCGCGACGGACGGGTGCAGCAGGGCAACTGGACTTCCGGCGCGCTGGTGCGCGGCCTGGAGACAATGCAGTTGCGCTACGGCATCGATACCGATGGCGACGGCAAGGCCGATATGTTCCTGCGGGCCGAGGAGATCCGCGCCAGGGGTGAAGCGGCCTGGCACGAGGTGCGGGTAGTCCAGGTGGCACTGGTGCTGCGTGGCGAACGCCCGTTGCCCCGGGCTGCCGCGGCCGCCGCGCTTGTCTTGTTTCCGCCGCCGGGGCCGGGCGCGCATGGCGGCGACCTCGTCTTCGATCCCCCTCCCGGGTCCACCTTGATGCGCCGCGTGTTCTCGACATCCGTGCGGCTGCGCAATGCAAGCCCTTGCGTGGAAACGCTATGTTGAATCCGGCGTGGACGCCAGGCGTGCCAATGCAGCGCGTGGCCACAGTGCACCGCAAGCGTGCCGGCGGAAGCACCACACTGCTGCTGACAGCCACGATGCTGCTGCTTGTGGTTGCCACCACCCTGGCCGGCCTGCATTTCCTGCTCTCCAGCCGTCAAGTGACCACATACCAGTTGGAACGCGAAATCGCCTTTCGCGCGGCGGAGACGGCGTTGCTCGATGCGGAAGCGGAACTGCTGGAGGCGCTGCGCGCCGGCGCTGCCGGGGCCGACGCGCGCCTTGCCGCGTGGCCGCCGCCTGGCCGGTGCGGCATCGGAGCGCAACTGGGGCTGTGCCGGCCTGCGGCGAACTCTCCGCCGCCGTGGGAGGAATGGCTCGCGGCGCGCCGGCCGGATGAGGCCACCGGCATTGCGCTGGGCACCTTCAGCGGCACCACCTTGCCCGGCTTGCCGGCCGGAACGGCAGGCGTCGACAGCTTGCCACGCTATGTCGTGGAATTACTGCACGAGCGCCCGCCCGGCGAATGGCTGGGAGCGGACTATGCGGCTGGCGCGGGACCGCGGCTGCGCTTTCGCATTACGGCGCTCGGCAGGGGAAGAGACATCGCGGTACGCAGCTTGCTGCAAAGCGAGTTCCAGCCATGACCCTCTTCGCCCGGTGTTGCATCGCGCTGATTGCCCTCCCCGCGTGGCTGCCGTGTGCCGGCGCGGCGCGGGGCGCGGACGCTTACGTCGCGGAGCCTGGCATCCATGCCTGGAGCGGCCGCCTGCGCAGCCTGGCACTTCCATCGGGCGAGCACGAGGTAGCGCAAGCGTTGCCGCCGCCGGCCTGGGAGGCGGGCGCACTGCTCGACATGCGCGATCCCGAGTCGCGCCGCTTGTTGACGGCGCTCGCCGGCTCCGACGAAACGCCGACGCGACTAGCTCCGCTGCAATGGGAAGCACTGGATACCTCGACGCGCGCTCTGCTCGATCGAGCCGGCTCCGAAGGGCCTCACGACGGCGAGGGCCGGGACCGGCTGGCACGCTTGCGTGGCGCACGCCAGGCGCCGGACCCGGCAGTGCCGAAGTCACCGGTGTCCGGGACCGGACGACTGGGACGCCCGGCCGGCACGCCACCGGTAATGGTTCCGCCTCCCTCCTGGCTGCCCGGCCGGCCCGGCCACGCGGATTTCGCCGCGTTGCACAGCGCGCGCCCGGCGCTGGTCTGGCTGGGCACGCGCGACGGCTTGCTGCACGCGTTCGAGGCGAGATCCGGCAAGGAAGTGCTCGCATTCCTGCCGCGCAGCTTGCTGAGCCAGGCCGCCGGCTGGGCATCGCGGACGGCAAGCCCGGCTCGGGCCGTCACCGCGCCCGTTGCGCCGTGCCCTTACCCTGAAGCGGCGGACGTGGCGCTGGAACCCGGGCGCTGGCGCACCGTCCTGCTATGTGGCGTGCCGGCCAACCCGCCCGGCGAGGAAGCGCGGGCAAGCGTGTTCGCCCTCGACATCACCAGCATCTCCGACCATGCCGCCCAGCCTCCGCCGGCGCTGCTCTGGGAAACCACGGCTTCCGGCACGCTGCCGCTGGCGCCTGCCGGGCCTGTCCGCGCCTTGGCGCTAGCCACGCCTGAAGGTAGGCGCTGGTATGCCATGGCTACGCTGGCCGCCGCGCCGGACGGCAAACTCCCGTCCGGCGGGCCACATCGCAATCCATCCGCGCGGCAGGCAGGCCTCGCCCTGCTGCCGCTGGACAAACCCACCCGCGCCCCGTGGCATGGGCGGTATGCGATACCGCGGCTACACCTGCCTGACCACGGTTGCGGGATCGCCGGCGCCCGCCCCGCCTTGCTGGCGGCGAGCGTCTTGCCGGACGCTTCCGGCATGGCCGTGGCAGCCTATGCCGTGGATGCCATCGGCAGGCTCTGGCGCTACGACCTGCGCGGCGCGGCGCCATGGCACGATAGCGGCCAGCGCGTTCGCTGCATCCACCGCGTGGAGAATTCCTTGCCATGGCCGAGCGGCACGGCAACGGCAGCGGCACCCGTCCTGATCGCCGCTCCCGGAGGCCACCTCGCGGTGTACGGCAGCGGCATTCACATTGCCGCTGTCTTCGACAGCGCCGCCCTCGCGGAGGCGGGAGACGCCGGGGCCGGGGCTGCGCGCGTCGCGGCCCACTCCCGCGGAGACGGCGTCGTGCTGCGCCGCCAGCCCCGCGAAGCAGACCGCCCCGGTCAGCCAGCGACGGCAGGCTGGCACCTGACCTTTCCCAACCCCGGCGAACGGCTGGACCGGCTCATTCCCGCCGATCCGGGCTACCTCGGCGTGGTGACGCGCACGCCCGATGCACATCAGCGCATTTACCTGATTCATGCGTTGAGCGGCGAGTCCACCATCAGCGAGCATGCCGGAGGCCCCCTAATTTATGCAACGACCGGGCTGGACGCGGGTGCCCATGCGGCGGTCGTTCTTGGCCGCGTGCCGCTACCACCCGAACGATCCCCACAGCCCGGGATCGCCTCACGCGAGGCCGTGGCGCTCACGCTCTGGTCCCTGGAGCATGGGCGTGCCGTCCCGCATAACCGCACTGTCGCCAGCCGCCGCACCGGCCGCCTTAGCTGGCGCGAACTGATCCGCTCCGGCTCGCCATGAGCCACCCCTTGCCAAAACCGCCACCCGGCACGTGGCCAGGTACGTGCCCCCAATCAATCGCCGGAAACCGGGTGCGCTCCCACGCATCGGCCGGCGGCCGCCATGGAGAATGCGCATGACGCACCACCCTCGCCCGCCCGGATTCACCCTGCTCGAAATGCTGGTCACGCTGACGGTGATGACCATCCTCACGGCGATGGTCGTGCCTGCCTGGCATCGGCATATGGAGCGAGGCTGGCGCGCCGAGGCGCGCAGCGCCATGCTTGGCGCGATGCTGGAACTGGAGCGCCACGCGCTGGCCACCGTGAGCTTCGCGAGTGAACCCGGCGGCGCGGTGGTAGCCGGCAAATGGCCACTGCCCGTGCCAGCGCCGCCGGCGCGCCCGCGTCACTGGATCAACGCCAGCGCCTGCCCGAGCGGCGGGCTGGAGCGCTGCGTCGAATTGCGCGCCGTGCCCCAGGCGCCGGACGCGTCATGCGGCACGCTGATTCTGCGTAGTACCGGCGAGTGGCTTGCGCAGCCCGCGTTGGCGGCAAAGCCGGTGCCGCTGCCGCGGGCTTGCTGACATGCCGGGGCATCGGCCTTCGCATGGCCGCCGGCATCGAAGCGGCGGCGCAACACTCGCCGAACTGCTGACCTGCCTGGCCGTGCTGTCCATGCTCGTGGCATTCGCCTACCCGTCCTGGCAGCGCTTGCTGGCGCGGCAGCAGGTGGTACTGGCGGCCGACCGGCTCGCCGGCTCGCTGGCACTCGCGCGCGCCACCGCCGTTGCCCGGCGCGCGGACGTATTGCTGGCGCCCTTGCCCGGCGCGGCAACGCTGGACCAGGGCTGGCGCCTGACACTGCCGCCCTCCGGCACCGACGGGCCTGACCGGCACGATGGCGACTTGCTGGCCATGGTCGAACTGCACAGCGCCTGCCTGCGCATCGCACTGCGTTCGACCACGCAAGGCAACCATACGCTGCACATGGCAGCTGTGGGATACTCTCGCTCAGAGCAAGGCGGTTTCCTCGCCGCCACCTTCACCGTGACCTGCCAGGGTGAACAGCGGCAACTAAGGCTCGGTGCCCACGGTCGCATCCGCCTGTGCACGCCGGGCCAGGATACCGATTGCGGTGGTCCCGACCAGCCCCCCGCCGCCCTGACACTTGAAGACTGAAACCAACCTCAACTCGCCGCCCGCGCGGCAGGAAGCACCAGGCCTCATGTTCTCCGATACCGACCACGCAGCCATGGCACAAGCTCTCGCGCTAGCGGCGCGAGGCATGTACACCACCACGCCCAATCCGCGCGTTGGCTGCGTTTTGTCCAAGGACGGCAAGATCATCGGCCAGGGCTTCACGCAACCCGCCGGACAGGATCACGCCGAGATACAGGCGCTCAAGGACGCCGCCGCGCGCGGCAACGATCCGGCCGGCGCCACGGCCTTCGTCACGCTGGAGCCTTGCAGCCATTTTGGCCGGACGCCGCCCTGCGCGGATGCGCTGGTGCGCGCCGGCATCGCGCGCGTCGTAGCGGCCATGGAAGACCCGAATCCCACCGTTTCCGGCCGCGGCTTGCAACGGCTGCGCGAAGCCGGCGTGGACGTGCGCTGCGGGCTCCTGGAAAAAGAAGCCCGCGAACTCAATATCGGATTTGTCAACCGCATGACGCGCGGACTGCCCTGGGTGCGGATCAAGGTTGCCGCCTCGCTCGACGGCGGTACCGCGCTGCACGATGGCACCAGCCAGTGGATTACCGGCCAGGCGGCACGCGACGATGGCCATGCCTGGCGCGCGCGCGCAAGCGCCATCCTCACCGGCATCGGCACCGTGCGCGACGACAACCCACAGCTGAATGTGCGCGCCGTGGACACGCCACGCCAGCCACAGCGCGTGGTGGTGGACTCCCGGCTGGAGATCCCGCTGGACGCACGCCTGCTGACACCGGACACCGGCGATTTTGCCAAGCCGGTGCTGGTGTTCTGCGCATTCGACGACGGCGCGCGCCGGCGCGCGCTGGAGGCTCGCGGCGCCGAGGTGGTGGTGCTGCCCAATCCGCACGGCAAGGTGGAACTGCGCCACATGCTGGAAGAACTTGGGCGGCGCGGCGTCAACGAGCTGCATGTGGAAGCCGGGTTCAAGCTGAACGGCTCGCTGATCCGCGAGCATTGCGCCGACGAACTGCTGGTCTACCTGGCGCCCAAGCTGCTGGGAGATGCGCAAGGCATGTTCCAGTTGCCGCCCCTAGCACGGCTGCAGGACGCCGCGGCCTTCCGCTGGCACGACGTACGCATGATCGGGGAAGACCTGCGGCTGATCGCACGCCGCGCCGACCACGCCTGACCGCCTGCCGCCCCCCCCGACAGGAAGCCGCGGGCAAATACGAACTGGCGCCGCACCTGCTAGCATGCGTGTTTTCCCATCGCATTTCGCACCGACCATGTTCACTGGCATTGTCGCGGCCGTCGGCCGCATCGAATCCGTTTCCCCGCTGGGTGCCAGCGAAGCCGCAGCCGACGCCGGCGTGCGCCTGCGCATCCGCGCTCCCGGGCTTGACCTGTCCGATGTCATCCTGGGTGACAGCATCGCCATCCAGGGCGCTTGCATGACGGTGATCGCGCTGGACGGAGACGCCTTCGACGTGGATGTATCGCGTGAGTCACTCGACAAGACCGCCGGCCTCGACAAGCCAGGCCGCGTCAACCTGGAAAAGGCGCTGACCCTGGCCGACCGTCTCGGTGGCCATCTGGTATCCGGCCATGTCGACGGGCTAGGCGAAGTCACGCACTTCGCTCCGGTGGGCGAATCCCACGAGTTGCGCGTGCGCGCCCCGCGCGAGCTCGGACGCTACCTGGCCTACAAGGGGTCGGTGGTAGTCAACGGCGTATCGCTCACGGTCAACAAGGTCATTGACGAGCAGGACAGCTGCACCTTCTCGATCAACCTGATCCCCCACACGATCGAGGTCACCACGCTGCAGGATCTCAAGCCCGGCGCGCGCGTGAACCTGGAGATCGATCTGATCGCACGGTACGTGGAACGCATGCTGAGCGCGCCGAAAGCCGCCTGATATGCGCTCTTCCAGGCGCCGCTAGCCGGCCGCCATTGCCACGCACCCCAAGCACCAACCGCCACAGGGAAGTCCCCGGCGGGCAGCGCGCGCCTTGCGGCGCGCGGTTGACGTACAATATTGGGCCAGACCGCTGCCGCGGCCGGCCGGTTTCCCCCAAGGCGGGTCCCGGCGAGCCGGTGCCGACAGCCGGCCAGCAAGCCATCCCGCCCGAAATTCAGCCAGAATTCCAGCCCCAACCTCAGCCCGCTTTCCAGCCTGCATGCCATGACAATCGCCCGTACAGAAGAAATCATTGCCGAAATCCGTGCCGGCCGCATGGTTATCCTGGTTGACGAGGAAGACCGCGAGAACGAGGGCGACCTGGTGCTGGCTGCCGATTTCGTCACACCGGAGGCGATCAACTTCATGGCCAAGTATGGCCGCGGCCTGATCTGCCTGACGCTGACCGCCGAGCGCTGCCGCCAGCTTGAGCTGCAACCCATGGTCAGCCGCAACGGCACCGTCCACGGCACCAACTTCACGGTATCGATCGAAGCGGCCGAGGGCGTCACTACCGGCATTTCGGCAGCCGACCGGGCCCGTACCGTGCAGGCCGCCGTGGCAAAGGACGCCCGCGCCACAGACCTGGTCCAGCCCGGCCATATCTTCCCGCTGACGGCCCAGCCCGGTGGCGTGCTGATCCGCGCGGGCCATACCGAGGCCGGCTGCGACCTGGGCGCCCTGGCCGGCCTTACGCCGGCTGCCGTGATCTGCGAGATCATGAAGGACGACGGCACCATGGCGCGCCTGCCCGACCTGGTCGAGTTCGCGCAGGAGCATGACATCAAGATCGGCACCATTGCCGACCTGATTCACTACCGCAGCCGCACCGAGAGCATTATCGAGCGCGCCGGCGAGCGCACCATGCAAACGCCCTACGGCACCTTCAACAGCATCATCTATCGCGACAAGCCGAGCGGCCGCGCGCACCTGGCGCTGGTCAAGGGTGCGCCGCAGCCCGACCGCGAAACGCTGGTGCGGGTGCACGAGCCGCTGTCCACCCTGGACCTGCTCGAAGTGTCGCGCACCACGCATTCGTGGAGCGTGCCCGCCGCGCTCGAGGCCATCGCCCAGGCCGATCACGGCGTGATGGTGCTGCTGAACTGCGGGGACACGGCGGAGCAGCTGTTCACGCAGTTCTCGGCCCTTGATGCCCCGCAGAATCGCCCCCGTGTGAAGCCGGACCTGCGCACCTATGGCACCGGCGCCCAGATCCTCAAGGATCTCGGCGTGGGCAAGATGCGTGTGCTGGCTTCCCCGCTGAAAATGCCGAGCATGACCGGCTATGACCTTGAAGTGACTGGCTACCAGCCCATGAGCGGCGGCCAGGCAAACTGAACTACCGGATATCCGGCGGCCGCAATCCTATCGCCGGCCGCCACCCCGAACCCAGGAGAACACAAGATGGATCACGGTTTCTATCCCAGCAACCTCGAAGGTGAAGGCCTGCGCATCGGCATCGTGCAAGCGCGCTTCAACGAGCCGGTTTGCGACGAACTGCGCGAAGCCTGCGTGGCCGAACTGGAAAAGCTGGGCATCGAAGGCGAGGACACCCTGGTGGTGACCGTGCCCGGCGCCCTCGAGATTCCGCTGGCACTGCAAAAGATGGCCGAAAGCGGCCAGTTCGACGCACTGATCGCGCTTGGCGCGGTGGTCCGCGGCGAGACCTACCACTTCGAGCTGGTCTCGAACGAATCCGGCGCCGGCATCACCCGCGTCGGGCTGGACTTCAACGTGCCCATCTCCAACGGCATCCTGACCGTCGACACCGACGCCCAGGCTCACGCCCGCACCCGCGAGAAGGGCCGCGATTGCGCCCGCGCCGCGGTGGAAATGGCAAACCTGGTCTCCGCGCTGGATTCGCTGCGCGGCCAGGAAGAGGATGAAGACGAGGACGACGATGAGTGACGCGCCCGATAGCAGCAACCCCGCCGGCAAGCCGGCGGACGACGCCGGCGCCAAGCCCGCCGCCAAGTCCGAGCCCAAGGCAGCGCCCAAGAGCGCGCGCCGCCGCTCGCGCGAACTCGCACTGCAGGGCCTGTACCAGTGGCTGCTGAATCGCAACGATACCGATGCGATCCAGGCCCATCTGCACGACGCCCAAGGCTTCAACAAGGCTGACCGCGAGCACTTCGACGCCCTGCTCAATGGCGCCATCCGCGAAGAAACCAGGCTGACCGGTGCGTTCGAGCCTTTCCTGGACCGCCCGGTGGCCGAGCTGTCGCCGGTGGAGCGCGCTGCCCTGCTGATCGGCAGCTACGAGCTGATCCACTGCGTCGACATCCCGTACAAGGTTGTCATCAACGAAGCCGTGGAACTGACCAAGACCTTCGGCGGCGTGGAAGGCTATAAATACGTCAACGGCGTGCTGGACAAGCTGGCCGCCAAGGTGCGCGCGCCCGAACTGGCCGCCCGACGCTGAGCGACGGCAACCTGCGCCGTTCACGGCGCCAGGCTTGCCGTTCAGACACCCGCTCCGGCGGGTGTTTTTACTTCTACGCCGATCAACTCGGCTTAATTCCGCTTTAACTTCGCACCTCCTCCCCCAACCCAGCCCACCAAGCCTATTCCCGCCATGGACATGCAGCGCCTCGCCACCGCCTCCCGACTTGCCAATATCGATGCCTTCCACGTGATGGAGCTGGCCAAGCAGGCCGCCGAACTCGAGCGTGCCGGGCGCCACATCATCCACATGGGCATTGGCGAGCCCGACTTCACCGCCGCCGAGCCAGTCGTGCGGGCGGCCGAGGCGGCCATGCGCCGGGGCGTCACCCAGTACACCGGCGCGCTGGGCATCGCGCCGCTGCGCGAGGCCATCGCCGGCTATTACAAGACCATGTACGGGATCGACATCCCGGCGCGCCGCGTGATAGTCACCGCCGGCGCCTCGGGCGCGCTGCTGCTGGCGTGCGCCGTGATGGTGGAGATCGGCGCCGAGGTGCTGATGCCGGACCCCAGCTATCCCTGCAACCGCCATTTCGTCGCAGCCTTCGACGGCCGTGCCAGGATGATCCCGAGCGGCCCGGCCCAGCGCTTCCAGCTCACGGCCGCGCAGGTGGAAGCACACTGGGGCGAGCAGACCCGTGGCGTGCTACTGGCCTCCCCCTCCAACCCCACCGGCACCTCGATCTTGCCGGATGAGCTGGCGCGCATCCTTAGGGCCGTACGCGCCCGCCAGGGCTTCGCCATCGTCGACGAGATTTACCAGGGCCTGTCGTACGACGCGTCGCCGGTATCGGCGCTGAGCCTGGACGACGATGTGATCACCGTCAACAGCTTCTCCAAGTACTTCAATATGACCGGCTGGCGCCTAGGCTGGCTGGTGGTGCCGGACGAACTGGTGAATGCCTTCGAGAAAGTGGCGCAGAATCTGTTTATCTGCGCCTCGGCGGTGGCCCAGCACGCGGCGCTGGCCTGTTTCTCCCCCGAAGCGCTGGCCATATATGACGCACGCAAGGCCGAATTCCATCGCCGCCGCGACGCCATCGTGCCGGCGCTGGAATCGCTCGGCCTGCGGGTGCCGGTCAAGCCGGATGGCGCTTTCTACGTGTATGCGGACTGCCGGGGCGTCAACCACCCCGCCGCGGGCGACGCCGACACCCTGACCCAGGCCATGCTGCGCGATGCGGGCGTGGTCATGGTACCGGGTCAGGATTTTGGTCCCTATACGGCCAGCGACTATATCCGGATCTCGTACGCGACCTCCATGGAGAACATCGAGGAAGCCATGGCGCGACTGGGCAAGTTCTTCGCCTGAGGGATGCACAAACGAGACCCAAACGAAAAAAAGCACCCCTGTGGGTGCTTTTTTTCTGCTTGCCGGCTCCGTCTTGTCCTGGCGGGCCCGGAGGCGCCTTCTCGCGCGTGCCGGCAAGCAGCAGCCGTCCAGGCCGCCGCCGGTGCGTATCAGGCGCTTCTCGGCACGTTCCCGGCGGCTTCCAACTTGTCGCTGGCCGTACCTTGATGGTGCTCTGCCTGCGACTTGGCGTCGGTAGTCACTTCCGGCTTGGCAGCCACGGGCTCGGCCGTGACGCTGCGTACGCCCGGCAGCTGACGCAGGCGGGCACGCTCTGCCAGCACCTTGGCGCCATAGCCGCCGTCGGTGTTGGTGGTCGCTGCGCCGACGTAGTACTTCAGGCCGCCTTCCAGCGAACCCGCGCGGGCGATGCAGTCCTTCAGCACCAGCGCGCCGATCTTGATATTGGCGTACGGGTTGAGCGCGGCTGCCACGCCGCCCACGGCCTCGTACTTGTCCTGGTGGACCTTGGTCATCACCTGCATCAGGCCCTGCGCGCCCACGCCGCTCTCGGCGTACGGGTTGAAGCTGGACTCGATGGCGATCACGCCCAGGATCAGCAGCGGATCAATGCCAACCTCACGCCCGGTCAGGTACGCGGCCTTCACCAGTTGCGCGGTTGCCTGCGCCGCCACGCGGTACTTGCGTGCGATGTACTCAGCCACGACTGCCTGCTCGCGCGCGCTGCCCAGCGTCGCCGGGTTGCGCGCATCCAGCGCCACGCGCTGCGCCGGGATCTGCGCGGCCAGGTGGGCCACGGAGGGCACCTTGCCGGCCGGCTGGCTCCAGTCGTCGGTGCCGGACACCGTGGGCAGACCCACGGGCTTGGCCGGTGCCAGACCGATCTTGGCCGCGGCCACGTCGGCCGTACTGGCAGGCACCGCCGCTTCCATCAGTACCGCGGGCGCTTCCTCGCCGGCCAGCGCGCCAGCGAGGGCCGTACGCCACTCCTGGCTGACCGATAGCGATACAGCTGCGACTGCAGACAACACCCCGAGACTGTTCAGGGCATATTTCAATGTTGCGCGACCGCGCCGTAAGGCGCGGCCAGCGACCGGATGCGCGAGACGGACCTGCAATGCCCGATTCACTCCGGGTACCGGTTGTCTGAAACGGACCTGCAATGCCCGCCCGACTCCGGGAAGATGAAGGGTTTTCCAACCACTCATACTTACCTCCATCCGCCGTCCGCTTCGCGCCGCGTTGTTGCGCCGCACGTCCGTTGACCGCGTATTCAAGTAAGGATGCCGCGCCGCCTAGCAATGACGTCCAGCACCTGTTGGTGAGCGCTCCCCATGCGCCCAACGAGAAACAAGGTAGGCTCTTGGGGGAGCCTGCCCTGCCGCGAACTACTCAAAGCACCCGGCCAGCGCCGGGGCGATCGACCGGACCCGTCCTGCTCTGACGGATCCGCTCATATGATCGGATATGGATGATTCTTCACTAACCCCTTGACAGGGCGCAAAAAAATGTGCTGCACCGCAACACTCCAACGAGCAGAAACGGATTGTAGAAACCCTTTTATACATCGTCAAGAATAACGATTTCAATTAACCAATCTTTTGGTTATATGTAACAAGGCTCTTTGACGCACTTTCACCACCCCCCGATTCTGGGAAAGTCAGCACTGGCAATGCATGGAGGCCATCGCGGCCGACCGCGGCGGTGTCAAAAAATTTACAATTTGGAGATGCAAATGAGGATGATTTTTTTGCGCCTCATCGCACCAATGTGTAGATAGAAGCATATGACTTGCCAGGACAGGCGCGCTCCGTCGCCTGTACACCACTAGAATTCACTATGAAATACAACGACTTGCGCGATTTCATCGGCCAGCTGGAAGGCCTTGGCGAACTGAAACGGATCGATGCGCCGGTGTCGCCCAACCTCGAAATGACCGAAATCTGCGACAGACTGTTGCGGGCAAGCGGACCGGCAGTCGTGTTCAAAAACCCGAGCGATCCCCGGAGGCCTGGACAGAGTTATAGCGTCCCCGTACTGGCCAATCTGTTCGGTACGACACGCAGGGTGGCGCTGGGCATGGGCGCCGAAAGCCTGGCCGATCTACGTGATATCGGCCGTGTCCTGTCGGCGCTCAAGGAGCCCGAACCGCCCCGCGGCCTGCGCGAAGCCGGCAAGCTGTTCACGCTGGCCAAGTCCGTATGGGACATGGCGCCCAAGCGTGTCGGTAGCCCGGCCTGCCAGGAGGTGGTCTGGGAAGGCAATGACGTGGACCTGGCGCGCCTGCCCATCCAGACATGCTGGCCGGAAGACGCGGCGCCGCTGATCACCTGGGGCCTGGTGATCACCAAGGGCCCGCACAAGAAGCGGCAGAACCTGGGCATCTACCGCCAGCAGGTCATCAGCCGCAACCAGGTCATCATGCGCTGGCTGGCGCATCGCGGCGGCGCGCTGGACTTCCGCGAGCATGCGCTGACCAACCCCGGCAAGCCATTCCCGATCGCGGTGGCGCTTGGTGCGGACCCGGCCACCATCCTTGGCGCCGTCACGCCCGTGCCGGACACCTTGTCGGAATACCAGTTCGCTGGACTGCTGCGTGGCAGCCGCACCGCGCTGGCCGGCTGCATCACGCCCACGCTGTCCGAACTGAGCGTGCCGGCTTCGGCCGAGATCGTACTGGAAGGCCATATCCAGCCCGACCCGAACCACCCTTCCGGCTACCAGCACGCGCTGGAAGGTCCGTACGGCGACCACACCGGCTATTACAACGAGCAGGACTGGTTCCCGGTCTTCACCATCGACCGCATCACCATGCGGCGCGATCCGATCTACCACTCCACCTACACTGGCAAGCCGCCCGACGAGCCGGCCGTGCTTGGCGTGGCGCTTAACGAAGTCTTCGTGCCCCTGCTGCAAAAGCAGTTCCCGGAAATCACGGATTTCTACCTGCCGCCCGAGGGCTGCAGCTACCGCATGGCCGTGGTGCGCATGAAGAAGCAATACGCCGGCCACGCCAAGCGCGTGATGTTCGGCGTCTGGAGCTTCCTGCGCCAGTTCATGTATACGAAGTTCATCGTGGTGGTGGACGACGACGTCGACGTGCGCGACTGGAAGGAAGTGATCTGGGCCATCACCACGCGCGTCGATCCCGCGCGCGATACCGTGCTGGTGGAGAACACGCCGATCGACTATCTCGACTTCGCCTCGCCGGTATCCGGGCTGGGCTCGAAGATGGGCATCGACGCCACCGACAAATGGCCCGGCGAAACCACCCGCGAATGGGGCCGCCCGATCCAGATGGATGCCGCCGTCAAGGCACGCGTCGATGGCCTTTGGGACTCGCTGTTCGAGGCCCGGTCCAAGGCATGATGGCGGACTGCATGTAAGATCACGTTTTCCGGGTCGGCGGCGAGCGAAGCCGCTCCCGACCCCAAACGGTATCGCGAGGCATCGCACCGCATTACATCGTATCGCAACCCATCCGCACGTCCGCGCAGACGGACCCGAGGAGGAGACATGACCACCCTTGAAGAAGGGAAACTGATGTGGACGCCGTCGCCGGCGTTCCGCGACGGCAGCCGCATTGCGCACTTCATGCGCTGGCTGGAAAGCGAGCGAGGCCTCGCCTTCACGGACTACGCCACGCTATGGCAGTGGTCTGTGACCGACCTGGAAGGTTTCTGGGACGCCATCCGCGCCTACTTCGACCTGCGCTTCGACACTCCGCCCTCGCGCGTGCTCGGCGATGCCGGCATGCCCGGCGCGCGGTGGTTCGAAGGCGCCAGCCTGAACTATGTGCAGCAGGTATTCCGCCATGCCGGCGGCGGCGCGGCGCGCCAGCGCGCCGCCATCCGCTACGCCGGCGAATCCGTTGAAGTCACGGACCTTGGCTGGGACGCACTCGAACAACAGGTAGCCTCGCTGGCGCACGCCCTGCGCGAAATGGGCATCACCCGCGGCGATCGCGTGGCAGGCTACCTGCCGAACATCCCCGCCACCGTCGTCGCCTTCCTGGCCACCGCCAGCCTGGGCGCGATCTGGTCGGGCTGCGCGCCCGACATGGGGCAGGTGGCGGTGATCGACCGCTTCCGCCAGATCGAGCCCAAGGTGCTGATCGCCGTGGACGGATACCGATACGGCGGCAAGGCTTACGACCGCGCACCGGTACTGTCCGACCTGGCCGCCGCCCTGCCCTCGCTCACGGACCTGGTGCTGGTGCAGGCGGAAAATCCCTGCGAAGGCACGATCCCGCTTCCGCCCGGCCTGCGCCGCCACGCATGGCAAGACGTGCTGGCCCATCGCGTGCCGCTGGCGATTGAGCCCGTACCATTCGACCACCCGCTGTGGATCGTCTACTCCTCGGGCACCACGGGCATGCCCAAGCCCATCGTGCACGGCCACGGCGGCATCGTCATCGAGCAACTCAAGCTCATGGCCTTTCACAACAACCTCGGGCCGGACGACGTTTTCCACTGGTACAGCAGCAGCGGCTGGATCATGTGGAATGCCCAGGTGGCGGGGCTTTTGCTAGGCACCACCATCGCGCTCTACGATGGCAACCCCGCCTGGCCCGACGCCGGTGTGTTGTGGCGCTTCGTGGATGCCGCCGGCGTCACCGCCTTTGGCGCCGGCGCGGCATTCTTCACCAGTTGCATGAAGGCAGGCATCGAGCCGGCCCGCGTGGCCGACCTGTCCCGGCTGCGCGCGCTTGGCTCCACCGGTTCGCCGCTACCTGCAGAGGCCTACGACTGGATCTACCGCCACGTGGGCACCGACATCTGGCTGGCGCCCATGAGCGGCGGCACCGACTTCGCCGGCTCCTTCGTGGCGGGCTGCCCGATCCTGCCCGTCTACTCGGGCGAGATGCAGTGCCGCTGCCTGGGCGCAAAAGTGGAAGCCTTCGACGAAGCCGGCCAAGCGCTGACCGAAGAAGTGGGCGAACTGGTCTGCACGGCGCCGATGCCGTCGATGCCGCTGTTCCTGTGGGGCGATGCCGACGGAAAGCGCTACCACGACAGTTACTTCGACACCTATCCCGGCGTCTGGCGCCACGGCGACTGGATCAAGATCACCGCGCATGGCGGCGCCATCATCTACGGCCGCTCGGACGCGACCATCAACCGCCACGGCATCCGCATGGGCACCAGCGAGTTGTACAGGGTGGTGGAAGATCTGCCGGAAGTGCTCGACAGCATGGTGGTGGATCTCGAGTACCTCGGCCGCGACTCCTACATGCCGCTGTTCGTGGTGCTGCGCGAAGGCGTGGTGCTCGACGATGCGCTGCGTGACATCATGCGCGCGCGCATCCGCAGCGCGCTGTCTTCGCGCCATGTGCCGAACGAAATCCTGCAGGTGCCAGGCGTGCCGCGCACGCTGTCGGGCAAGAAGATGGAAGTGCCAGTCAAGAAACTGCTGCTGGGCCACGCCCCGGACAAGATCGCCAATCGCGATGCCATGGCCAACCCGGAGACGCTGGACTGGTACTTTGCCTACGCCGGGCATTTCCTCTCGGCGCGTGCGAGCGAATCCGCGCCGGTGTAAAGCAAAGAGGGTGCGCCGCGGCGCACCCTCTTCTTAATTGCCCATCGCCTTTTTCCCCTTTTCATCCCCTGCGCCGGCGAATCAGAACTCCACTTCCAGCTCGCTGATTTCATCTGGCTCTTTCTTGGCGTCCGCGATCCATTCCTGCAACTCCGGCATTGCCAGGATCTGCTTGCAGTATTCCACCGGCGCGGGATCCAGCATTACGCCATAGGTCACAAAGCGCGTTACCACCGGCGCATACATCGCATCGGCCATGGTGCGTTTCTCGCCGAACAGGTAGGGGCCGCCATACTGTGTCAGGCACTCGGTCCAGATCTGTGTAATGCGGTCGATGTCGGCTTGCGCGCGCGACCACACCTTGAAGCCGGGAAAGTGCCCCTTCAGGTTCATCGGCAGCGCCGCGCGCATGGCCGCGAAGCCCGAGTGCATTTCTCCGCAGATGGCGCGGCAATGCGCGCGCGCCGCGCGTTCCTCGGGCAGCAGGCCAGCTTTGGGACTGACCTCGTTGAGATACTCGGCAATGGCCAGCGTATCCCACACCGTCACGCCCTGATGCAGCAACCGCGGGACGAGGATGGAGGGCGACAGCAGCAGGATTTCCGCGCGCGCCGCAGCATCGTCGGGCGGTACCAGCACCTCTTCGAACTCCAGTCCCGCGAACCGGGCCAGCAGCCAGCCCCGCAGGGACCATGAAGAATACGTTTTGCTGCTGATGGTCAGTGTCGTCCTTGCCATCCCGCCTCCTTGCCACCTGGAAAAGCCGTTGCATGGCGGGCGAATGCCGTTGTGTGTGCCAGTGAACGGTGCGCCCGTATCTCTCGGTGCAGTGTCGTGCTATGTGCTTTGCGCTCGCTGCTTCTACTATGAGTTTGTACTACATCATGGCGATGACATTTGTATTGCGCCTACGTACTTCGCCAGGCTCCGGGGGTAGTCGACCCACGTGACGCACACGCACATCGCAAGCGGCTGTTCATGCCCCGACGCGCTCCAGCCGGCGCCGCACTGGCACGGTGCAACGCGCCGCACCAGCAAGAGGCGGCGATCTTGGCATAGGCCAGCAAGCGTCGCCCATGCGCGGCGCTCGCGCCGCAAACGAACCAGAACAGGTCACCCCGTTGCACCATACGGGCAAGCCCGCAAGCCTCATGCCAGCCACATCGCCGTGGCACGCATATTGCGGCTAATGAGGTCAACGCATAAAAAGGGGTGAGCCATGCTGTACCAGGTGTACCAGAGCTATGCGGACCTTATGCACCCTGCCTGCAGCGTCGCCGACCTCGTGGCGTCGGCGCTGGCAGTGAACTCGCGGCTCTCGGGATGCGAGCCGATGCGCGCCACGCGCGCCGCCTGCGAAGTGCTCGCGCTGAGCCGGCTGACGCATCATCGCCCGGCCTTTGGCATTGATAGCGTCGCCGTAAACGGCACGCCGTTACAGGTGACCGAGGAAGTGGTCGCGAGCACGCCTTTCTGCTCGCTGCTGCGCTTTCGCAAGCATGGCGTCTCCGGCCAGCCGCGCGTGTTGCTGGTGGCGCCGATGTCGGGCCACTTTGCCACGCTGCTGCGGGGCACCGTGCAGACCATGTTGCGCGACCACGACGTCTACATCACCGACTGGCACAACCCGCGCGACGTCTCGTTGCTGCACGGGCGCTTCGGCTTTGACGAGTTCGTCTATCACCTGATCGATTTTCTCCACGTCCTCGGCGGCGGCACGCACTTGATGGCCGTTTGCCAACCCACCGTGGCGGCGCTGGCCGCGGTGGCCCTGATGGCGGAAGACAATGACGCTGCCCAGCCGCCCAGCCTGATCCTGATGGCCGGCCCCATCGACGCGCGCATCAACCCGACCAAGGTCAACGAGCTCGCCACCAGCCAGCCCATCGAATGGTTCGAGAATTCGCTCACCGGCTACGTGCCGCTGCGTTTCGCCGGCGCGATGCGCCGCGTCTATCCCGGCTTCATGCAGCTGATCGCCTTCATGAGCATGAACCACGAACGCCACCAGCAGGCGTTTCGCGATCTTTACGACCTTCGCGCCCACGGCGATCACGCCCGCGCCGATGCGATCCAGGTGTTCTACGAGGAATACTTCGCCACCATGGACCTGAGCGCGGAGTTCTATCTCGAAACCGTGAGCATGGTGTTCCAGCGCTTCTTGCTGGCGCAGGGCCTGCTTGAAGTGGGCGGGCGCCGCGTGGACACGAACGCGATCCACCGCACGGCGCTACTCACAGTGGAAGGCGAGCGCGACGATATCTGCGCCATCGGGCAGACCATGGCCGCGCAGGAACTGTGCGGCAGCCTGCGTCCCTATATGCGCATGCACCATGTGCAAACCGGAGTTGGCCACTACGGCGTATTCAACGGCAAGCGCTGGGAAACGCAGGTCTATCCGCTGGTGCGCAACGCCGTACACATGAGCGCATGAAACGCGCGAGCCCGTGAGCGCACCCCGCGCTTCCAGGGCAGCCCGGCTAGGCGGCGTCGCGGTCCTTCGGCCACGGTGTCACCGCGGGCACCGCGCATGGGCCTTCCACCTCGACCGTACCGAAGTCGGCCGGCCCCACGATCTCCAGGTACTCCATGTCCGGCGAGTAATCGAACAGGTAGTGGGTGATGCCGGGGCGCTGATGGACGCAATCGCCGGTCGCCACCAGCGTCTCCTTGTCCTCGTACATGAAGCGCGCCCATCCGTTGAGCATCAGCACCACATGGAACTGCGCCTCATGGCGATGCCAGCCTGTGCCCTGCTCGGGCGGCTGGTTGGCCTTGACCAGTTGCACCAGCAGCTTGCCGCCGGTGGCCTCGGCAATGCCAAGATCGCGATAGAGGAAAAAATCGCGCAAACCCTGGTCGACAAAGGCGGTGTCTTGCGGGCGCACGTGGGAAAACTTCGTCGGGGTGGAGTCCGCGGCGGGATCGCCGGCGGGCGCGCTGGACTTGTTGAGGGACTCGGCCATGACAAGCTCCTTTCGCTGGGGGGAAAAGCACTGCGCTGCGACGCAACATTCACGCCAGCAGCGGGCCAGTTGAATGTGGAGCACCGTCCGCTGCGCGTGGCATGCGCCGGGGACCTGGCATGCCACGCATGCACTTGCCGGGGGCGCTGTGTACCAGCCCGGCACCGGGCCGGTGCCATATGATTATGCATCCCGGACGCCCGGCCGGCGGCACGCCCACGCGGACAACGCAATGGCGGCTATGATGCAGCGATATGCATTCGCCGGAACCTCTGCATGCAACCCCTTTCCCATACCCGCTTCCAGGGCCAGGCATTGATCCGGGTCGGAAACGAAGATAGTTTCCTTCTGCTCGCCCCGCAGTTCGGCGGCCGCCTGGTGCGCTGGGTACATCGCGGCGAGGACATGCTCTACTGGCCGGACAACGCCGACTGGTCCCAGCCCGCCCGCGTTCGCGGTGGAAATCCCCTGCTATTTCCCTTCATCGCCAGGCACTTCGCCGACGGTGCGCAGGGCGCCTGGAAAGACGCCAGCGGCGCCGTGCGCGCCATGCCGAACCACGGTTTTGCGCGCGACCTGCCCTTCGCGGTCACGCGGCACGAGCCGGGACGCAGCATTGCCATGGAGCTGCAAGCCTCGGATGCGACGCGCGCTTCCTACCCGTTCGATTTCAGTTTCGAGGTCACTTACCGCCTGCTGGAGGACGGGCTCGAAGCCAGGCTGCGCACGCGCAATGCCGGTGCACAGCCGCTGCCCTATTACGCCGGCCATCATTTCTATTTCGCGCTTGCCCACCAGGGGCGCGGGGCATCCGGGCTGGCCATGCCGGCCGCGATCCTGATGCATCAGCGCGCGGATGGCTCGCCGGCATCCAGCGGCGCAGGCGCCGCAGCGTATCGGCTTGATGACCTGCGCCTGCAAGACACCTTCCACGTCCTTCAGCCGCGGCTTACCGCGCCGCGCGCGTGTACGCTGGCGATGCCGCCCAACGCCGCCGCCCCTCAGGGCCGCAAGCTGGTGATCGACCTGGACCCGCCTGGCAGCGTACCGTGGTTCGCCGTCACCACATGGTCCGAGCACGTCGACGCCGACTACTACTGCGTGGAGCCCTGGCTCGGCCTGCCAAACGCGATCCACCATGGCATGGGGTTGCGCTGGCTCGCGCCGGGCCAGGAAGAGGCGGCGATCTGCCAGCTGCGGCTGGACCGATAGCGCAGGTGCCCCTGCCGCACGGCGGAGCGGAAAATAACGCACTTTTCATCGGCTGTGGCACGCTGGCACCTTGCGCTCGCCGGGACATCCCGCGTAGAATCGCGCTTCTTGCGGGCGTCGTATAATGGCCATTACCTTAGCTTCCCAAGCTAAAGACGTGGGTTCGATTCCCATCGCCCGCTCCACATCAGATTGAGACGAGCCGCCTTCGCCACCTGGTCGCATGCCCGATCAGGACCCGCCCGGCGGCTTTTTTGTTGCCATGCTCCCCCAAGACCCCAGCTCCGATCCGACGCCAGCCGACGACGCTGACAACGCGCCCATCCCGGCCGACACCGGCACGGACGTCGCGCATCCGCGCCGCATCCGTTCCTTCGTGCGCCGCGCCGGGCGCACCTCCACCGGCCAGCAGCGCGCCATCGATGACCTGGGGCCGCGCTTCATCCTGCCGTATGCCCCGCAGCCGCTCGACTGGGAGGCTGCTTTTGGCCGCGCTGCCCCGGCGATCCTGGAAATCGGCTTCGGCATGGGCGAGACCACCGCGCATATCGCGCAATTGCGCCCGCAGGACAACTTCCTGGGCTGCGAGGTGCACGAGCCCGGCGTGGGCGCCCTGCTCAAGCTGATTGGCGAGCGCGAGATCGGCAATGTGCGGATCATGCCGCACGACGCGGTCGAAGTCATCGCGCACATGCTGACGGAATCCTGCCTGGACGGCGTGCACATCTTCTTTCCCGACCCCTGGCACAAGAAGCGCCACAACAAGCGGCGCCTGGTGCAGCCGCCGCTGGTCAAGCTGCTGGCCAGCCGCCTCAAGCCGGGCGGCTACCTGCACTGCGCGACCGACTGGGAGGAGTACGCTCACCAGATGGTGGAAGTGCTCTCCGGCGAGCCAGGCCTGGTCAATACCTCGGATACAGCCGGCGGCTTCGCGCCGCGGCCGGACTACCGCCCGGTGACCAAGTTCGAGCGTCGTGGCGTGCGCCTTGGGCATGGCGTGTGGGACGTGGTGTTCCGCAAGCGGGCCTGAGTGACTCGAGGCTGCGGAAACCTCCCGAGCGATTCTGGTGAGTTACGATAGAATCGCGATTTGCGACACACAAACGACAGAGCGATGACCACGGAAGTTTTTCAGCCGATTTCGGTAAAGCCTCCATCGAGCAATCGATTCCTCTTTGCCGTGCGCTGCCTTGTCGATCTCCAGCTTGGCTCCATAGTCAAGTATCTCCGCCCATCAATATCCCGCCTGCATGGTGACGTGCTGGATGTTGGTGCCGGGGAGTCACCGTGGCGGGAATGGCTGCCGAACGACTGCCGTTATCGCGGACTCGACGTCGGAGAATCGGCGACATTCGGCATGCGAGCCAACCGCCCCGACATCACTTACTATGATGGCAAAACGATGCCATTCATTGATTCGTCATTTGATGGGGTAATGTGCATTGAGGTGCTGGAGCACGCGGAAGAGCCAGAGCTGGTAGTCGAGGAAATGGCCCGCATATTGAAGGATGGATCTACTCTGCTACTGTCCGTTCCTTGGTCTGCACGTCGCCACCACATCCCGCACGACTATCACCGCTTCACAAGAGAACGACTGGAAAAGCTCCTGAGTTCACATGGATTCGCTGCCATAAGGATTATCGAGCGAGGAAACGACGTCGGAGCCATCGCCAGCAAGTTGATTGTTCTAACCATCCGGCTGCTCAAGCCTGCTCGCAAGACATCTTTGATCTGGACCCTTCCACTCTCAATTCCCACCGGCCTAACCGCGGCGTGCATGCTATTTGCCGCACATATATCCGACAGGCTCGGCCTAGGGTCACGGGAAGACCCACTTGGGTATTTCGTGACAGCGGTGCGCGAAGTACGCTAGAACAGACTACCTAGCTACTATTTCCGGGCACACGAGACTGGTGACGGAAAGGTCAACGCGATTCACCGCTTATTTTCGTACTGTCAGACAACCCTTCGTACTCCCCAACTCGGGAGGCTATTTGTTCATGAAGGGGACTCATCCCAGGCCTACAGCGGCATCGTCACGCCATTCTGTCCCATCTAGCCGCGATCGCTCCAGCCAGCCTCAACTTCGCCTGAACGCCGTCCCGTCACCCACAAAAAACCCCACACTCCGAAAAATGTGGGGTTCGTCAGCAATCTGAGGCGTGGCCACGAGCCACGCTTTTTTATTTGCGGCAGCCCGTATCAGGCATGCCAGGCGATCAGGCCCGAGTAAGCCGTCACCAGCACGATGATGCCGAAGATGATGCGGTACCAGGCGAACGGCTTGAAATCATGGGTGGCAACAAAGCGCAACAGCCAGCGCACGCACAGGAAAGCGGACAGGAAGGCGAAAACGAAGCCGATGCCGAAGATGCCGAGGTCGTCGGCGGAGAGCAGCGCGCGTGACTTGTACAGCTCGTACACGGTGGCCCCGAAGATCACCGGGATCGCCAGGAAGAAGGAGAACTCGGTAGCCACCTGGCGCGACAGCCCGAACAGCATGCCGCCAATGATGGTCGCGCCGGAACGCGAGGTGCCGGGGATCAGGGCGAAGCATTGCGCCAGCCCGACCTTGATCGCATCGCGCCAGTTCAGGTCATCGACGGATTCGATGCGCGGCGCCCCGGCCTGGGCAGCCTTCAGCAAGGCGTTGCCTTGCGGATGGGATACCCGGCCCCGGTGGCTTTCACGCCACTCGGCCCACAGAATCACCACGCCGCCAACGATAAACGCGGTCGCCACGGTGATCGGGTTGAACAGGTGAGCCTTGATCCACTTGCCGAACACCAGCGCCAGCACGATCGCCGGCACGGTGGCGACGATGACGTTGATGGCGAAGCGCCGCGCTTTTTCATCGGTGGCCAGTCCGCCCACCACGGTGGTGATACGGCGACGGAACTCCCAGCACACCGCCAGGATGGCGCCGAACTGGATCACGATCTCGAAAATCTTGCCCTTTTCATCGTTGAAGTCGAGCAACTGGCCGGCCAGGATCAGGTGGCCGGTACTGGAGATAGGCAGGAACTCGGTCAGTCCTTCGACGATGCCGAGGATCACGGCTTTCAAGGCGAGAGCAATATCCATTCTTATTGGGAGAGCGAAGGAAAACGAAGGCGAGGCGAAGAAAAGAAAATGAGTACCCTTACGGTCTCACACATTGGGAACCACCACTATCAACCACGAGCATGACGCTACCGTGTGCAAGGCAAATACCTCTCACGCAGCGCGCCGCTTTTCCTTACGGCCGATTGATCTTGACGTTGATCCCATTGGGCAAAACGGTAATTGTACCGGGCTCGACACTCGCGCCGGCAAGGCGCAGCTCGTCGGGGCGGAAGGTATAGAGCGGGTAGTCCTGCAGCAATTGTTCCGCGAGGATGCCGCCGAGCGCATTGAGCTGGCGCGAGAACTGCGGCGGCAGGCCATTGACGTCGAACTGCTGGACCTGCGGATCCTGCAGCACGACCGCACGGCTGGCCGGATCGTAGCGCAGGCCGCTGTCCAGCGCGAAACGCCCGGTCAGCGGCTGGCGGAAGAACAGCCGGTTGTCCACGGTGGCATCGAACTGTACGTTGACGCGGTTGCGGCCGGGATCCAGCGTGAGCTGCGGGTTGGCGAGCTGGATGTCGAACAGCTCCATATAACGCTTGTTGAAAGGAAACTTGCGCTCCAGCGCCGATTGCAACTGGCTCTGCGAGAAGGTGTAGTCGTTGCTCATCACACCGCAAGCGGCGAGTCCCGCGAGGAGCGCGGCGGCACCGCTTGCTGCCAGCCAACGCCGGCGAGTCATTTTGAACATCTGTTTGATCCTTGCGGGTTTAACCGGCATGGCCGGGCGCGGTAGCGGCCTCTAGCTGCGACAACCAAGCCAGCGCATGCACACGCGAGTCGCCGCACATGTCGGCCGCGGGCTTCAGTCCGGCGCAAAATGCCGGCCGCGTGGGTTTGCCGAAAATCGCGCAGCGCCGGTCTGGCAGCAGCTGCACGCAGGGTACGCCGGCCGGCTTGCCGTATGGCATGCCGGGGATGGGCGAAGTGATCGAGGGCGCGGTGCAACAAGCGCCACAATTTGGCCGGCAGGAAAGTTCAGACTGAAGGGGCATGGCAAAGGTTCAGGGCAGGCATCGCCCGGCAGCCCCGTATTGTGCCCCAACCCGAGCCCCCTCCTTCACGCTTTGGCACCGGCAGTGCCATGGATTGCCGGCACGCTTGACCGCCGGAATCGCGTCTACTACATTACTGACCCAAGAGTTATTTATCTGCAATTCTCGCGGAACGCGCCGGCATCGGTGCGCAGCGGCACAGTGAAAAAGTCTCCAGACCAGAATCAGGAAGCGGCAAACACCAAACGTTGGGCTCGCCGCAAAGCCGCACGCCCGCAGGAACTGGTGGCCGCCGCGCTCGAGCTTTTCGTCCAGCGCGGCTATGCGGCCACGCGGCTGGAGGATGTTGCCGCCGCGGCAGGCGTGTCCAAGGGCACGGTGTATCTGTATTTCGCCAATAAGGAAGAGCTGTTCAAGACCGTGGTGCGCGAGAACCTGGTGCCAACACTGACCAGGGGCATCGACCTGGTGGAGAACTACCAGGGTTCCACGCCGGCGTTGCTCCGCGAGTTGCTGCGCGGCTGGTGGGGCCTGATCGGGGCCACGCCGGTAGCCGGCCTGACCAAACTGATCATGGCCGAGTCCAGCAACTTCCCCGACATCGCGCAGTTCTACCATGAGGAAGTGGTGCTGCCGGGTGACGAACTGTTCGCGCGCGTGCTCAAACGCGGCGTGGAGCGTGGGGAGTTGCGCGAGACGCCGGCCAACCCGACCACAACGCTGATCTGCGCGCCGCTGATGTTCCTGATGCTGTGGCAGCGCGCGTTCAGCGCGTCGTCGCGCATCGAGATCGACCCCGAGGCTTTCCTCGACAACCTGCTCCAGATGTTGCTGTTCGGCCTGACCACCGGCGCGGCGCGCGATACGCCGCTGCCGCCCCAGATTGGCCCCTACGTCTGGGAGCAGATACGAAAAGAACAACAAGAAGCCCTTGCACAAGCGCAGGGGCAGCAGGACGCGCGGGATCCCCCGGCGCGGCCGCCGGAGACCGCATGACCCGACGCAAGAAGATCCTGATCGTTGCGATTGCCGCCATTGCCGTGATCGGCGTGCTGAGCGCCGCTGCCGCGGTCCGCAAGGCAGGCAACGGCAAGCCGGGCGCGGCCCCGGCGCAAGCCACTGCCCAGGGGGCCGCCGCGCCCGGCCTGGTGGAATTCCTGCAGTCCGACCTGGTCGATGCCACCACGCAGGACCTGCGCGTTTCGCTGCCGCTGTCCGGTGGCTTGCGGGCGCTCAACCAGGCTTCGGTCAAGGCCAAGGTCTCGGGCGAGGTGCAGCAGGTGCTGGTGCGCGAGGGTGAAGCCGTGCGTGCCGGCCAGGTCATCGTGCGCATCGATGCTACCGAATACCAGGCCAAGGTAGCGCAGGCGCGCGGGCAGATGCTGGCGGCGCGCGGCCAGTACGAGAATTCGAAACAGACCTTCGAGCGCAACCGCGAACTGGTGGCCAAGGGCTTTATCTCCAAGACCGCCTTCGACAATTTCCAGAGCAACCTGGACGTGGCGCGCGCCAACCTCGATGCTGCCCAGGGCGGCCTGGAAGTGGCGCAAAAAGCGCTCGCCGATACGATCGTCAAGGCGCCGCTGGACGGCCTGGTGGCCGCGCGCGCGGTGCAGCCGGGCGAGAAGGTATCACCCGACACCCGCCTGATCGACGTGGTGGACTTGCGCGCGCTGGAACTGGAGGCGCCGATCCCGATGGCCGACGTGGCGCGTGCCGCCATCGGCCAGGCCGTGCAGCTTGACGTGGAAGGCAGCGGCCGTTTCGAGGGCAAGCTGGTGCGCATCAACCCCGCGGTCAGCCAGGGCACGCGCAGCATCATGGTCTATGTGCGGGTCGACAACCCGGACGCGCGCCTGCGCGCGGGCATGTTCGCCCAGGGCGCGCTGGTGCTCGGCCGCCATGCCGGCGTGGTGGCGGTGCCCGCCACGGCGGTGCGCAGCGATGGCGAGCGCGCCTTCGTCTACAGCGTGGAAAACGACGTGCTGGCAGAGCGCCAGGTCACGCTGGGCATCCGCGACGACGAGAACGAGCTGGTGGAGATCGCCAGCGGCCTGGCCGCCGGCGCCAAGGTGGTGCGCAACAATCTCGGCACCCTGCGCGCGGGCAGCCGCGTCAAGCTGGTCAAGGCGTAGGAGCCCCCCATGTGGTTCACCCGCCTGTCCATCCATAACCCCGTGCTGGCCACCATGATGATGATGGCCTTCGTCGTCATCGGCCTGTTCTCCTACCAGCGCCTGCCGGTCGACCAGTTCCCGGACATCACCTTCCCGATCGTGGTGGTGCAGACCGAGTACCCTGGCGCCGCGCCGGAATCGGTCGAATCGGATGTCACCCGCAAGATCGAGGAGATCGTCAACACCATCTCCGGCATCGACGAGATCTTCTCGCACTCCTATCAGGGCAACTCGGTGGTGGTGATCAAGTTCGACCTGACCGTGGATGTTGGCCAGGCCGCGCAGGACGTGCGCGACAAGATCGCGCTGATCCGCCCGCAGTTCCGCGACGAGGTGAAAGACCCGCGCGTGCTGCGCTACGACCCGTCAGAGGCGCCGGTGTTCTACCTGTCGGTGTCGAATGCGCCGGGCGCCGAGCGCACGCAGCGCGAGCTGACCACCATTGCCGACCAGATCGTGCGCAAGCGGCTGGAGACGGTGCGCGGCGTGGGCGCCATCAGCCTGGTTGGCGGTACCAAGCGCGAGGTAGAGATCCGCATCCGGCCGGCCCAGCTGGAGGCGCTCGGCATTGGCGTGAACCAGGTGATGGACGCCATCCGCAACGAAAACCAGGAACTGCCTGCCGGCGAGTTGCGCTCCTCCTCCACCGAGACGGTGGTGCAGATCAAGGGGCGCGTCATCTCGCCGGACGACTTCCGCCACATCATCGTGGCCCGGCGAGCCGGCCAGCCAGTCACGCTGGAACAGGTCGCCGACGTGCGCGACGGTGAGGAGGAGCAGGAGAGCCTGGCCATGCTGGACGGCAAGCGCGCGCTGTTCCTGGCGGTGGTGAAGGCGCAGGGCCAGAACACCGTGGATACCGTCGACGGCCTGATCAAGATGACCGACGAGGTACGCAAGCTGGTGCCCGCCGGCGTGCAGCTCACCGTGGTCAACGACGCCGCGCGCGGCATCCGCAGCAGTGTCAAGGAAGTCCGCTCCACCCTGCTCGAAGGCGCCTTCCTGACGGTGGCGATCGTGTTCCTGTTCCTCGGCTCCTGGCGCAGCACGGTGATTACCGGGCTGACCTTGCCGATCGCGCTGATCGGCACCTTCGGCGTGATGTACATGTTCGGCTTCACGCTCAACGTGATTACGCTGATGGCGCTGTCGCTGTGCGTGGGCCTGCTGATCGACGATGCCATCGTGGTGCGCGAGAACATCGTGCGCCATAACCTGATGGGCAAGGACCACCGTACAGCGGCGCTGGACGGCACCAACGAGATCGGGCTGGCGGTGCTGGCCACCACGTTCTCCATCGTCGCGGTGTTCCTGCCGGTGGGCTTTATGGGTGGCATCATCGGCCGCTTCTTCCACCAGTTCGGCGTGACCGTGGTGGCGGCGGTGCTGATTTCCATGTTTGTCTCTTTCACGCTGGACCCGATGCTGTCCTCGGTCTGGCATGACCCGGACCTGCACGGCACCGGCAACAAGAAGAGCCTGTACGGCCGTACCGTGGGCCGCATGCTGGACTGGTTCTCGGCGCGCATGGATGCGCTCGGCCACGGCTATGGGTCGATGCTGGGCTGGGCGCTCAAGCACCGGATCGCCACGGCCATCATTGCCGTGGTGACGTTCTTCGGCAGCTTCGCGCTGGTGCCGCTGATCGGCACCGAGTTCGTGCCCGCCGCCGACCTCGGCGAAACGCAGGTGGGCTTCACCACGCCGGTGGGCACCTCGCTGGCGGTCACCGAAGCCAAGGTCAGGCAGGTGGAAGCCGCGCTCAAGACCTTCCCCGAAGTGGCCTACACCTATGCCACCATCAACTCGGGCAACACCTCCGGGCGCAACAACGCGCTGGTCTCGGTACGCCTGATCGAGCGCCGCGCGCGCAAGCTCACCACCACGCAACTCAACCCGATGATCCGCGAGCGGCTGGCGGGCATCGCCGGCATCACACTGACCATGGTCGGCATGCCCGATGGCGCCGGCGGACAGAAGGCGCTGCAGGTGTCAATCCAGGGCGACGACCTGGAAACGCTGCGGCGCCTGTCGGTGGAGGCCAGCCGGCGCATGGCCGCGGTGCGCGGCCTGACCGACCTGGATTCCAGCATGAAGGACGACCGCCCTACGGTGGAAGTACGCATCCGCCGCGAGCTGGCGTCCGACCTGGGCGTGGGCATTGTCCAGATCGGCAACGCGCTGCGCCCGCTGCTGGCCGGCGACGCCATCAGTTCCTGGCGCGCTCCCGACGATCAGAATTACGACGTACGCGTGCGCCTGCCCAAGGACGCGCGCACCGGCATGGCCGACCTCAGCGCGCTGATGATCGCCAGCAACCAGACCAACACCGACGGCTCGCCGCGCATGGTGCCGCTGCGCCAGATCGCCGAACTGGTGCCCACCACCGGCGCCAACCAGATCAGCCGGCGCGACCTCAACCGCGAAGTGGAACTGACCGCCAATACTGCGGGGCGCTCGCAGGGCGAGGTCGCGCGCGAGGTCAAGACGGTGCTGGACGGCATGAACTGGCCGGCGGGCTACAAGTATCGCTTCGGCGGTTCCACCAAATCGATGAACGAATCGTTCGGCTTCGCGGTATCGGCGCTGGCGCTGGCGGTCATCTTTATCTACATGATCCTGGCCTCGCAGTTCGCCAGCTTCTTCCAGCCCATCGCCATCATGACCTCGCTGCCGCTCACGCTGATCGGCGTGTTCGCGGCGCTGCTGCTGTTCCGCTCCACGCTGAACATGTTCTCCATCATCGGTTTCATCATGCTGATGGGGCTGGTGACCAAGAACGCCATCCTGCTGATCGACTTTGCCAACCAGGCCCGGCGCGGCACCGACGGCCAGCCGCCGATGTCACGCGAGGCGGCGCTGGTGGCCGCCGCACGCGTGCGGCTGCGGCCGATCCTGATGACCACGCTGGCCATGATCTTCGGCATGGTGCCGCTCGCTTTCAGCCTGGGCGAAGGCGCGGAGCAGCGCGCGCCGATGGGCCAGACGGTGATCGGCGGCATCATCACCTCGTCGATCCTGACCCTGGTGGTGGTGCCGGTGATCTATACGTACCTGGACGATTTCGGCGCCTGGCTGGGCCGGCTGTGGCGTGGCAAGGAGGCGGCTCCCGCCCGCGCCGCCGCGCCGCGGGCGGCCGATGCGCCCGCCCACGGGCCGGCGAGTGCGGAATGAGGCAGCGCCGGCGGATACCCGGAATGCCGTGGCCCTGGCCAGACTGCGGCATGCAGGCCACACCCCGGGGCCACGCGCTTGGGCAACTGTCTTGACGAAGAGTTAAAATATTGGGTTTGACGGATTTCCCCGGCCCTGGCACCGCGCGGCCGGAATTCAGAACTGATTAGCGGTTGGCATTGGAAGGAATGGCAAGATGGATCTCGAGAAAGCCCGATTCAACATGATCGAACAGCAAATCCGCCCGTGGGATGTGCTGGATCAGGAAATCCTGGACCTGCTGGCGGTGGTCAAGCGGGAACAGTTCGTGCCGCAGGCCTACGCCGCGCTGGCCTTCGTCGACATGGAAATCCCGCTGCCGGGCGGCCAGAACATGCTGGCCCCGCGCGTGGAAGCCCGCATCCTGCAAGACCTGGCCGTGCGCAAGCACGAACAAGTGCTTGAGATCGGCGCCGCCTCCGGCTACATGGCCGCCCTGCTGGCACACCGCGCGCGCCACGTGCTGACCGTGGACATCCTGCCGGAACTGGCCGCGCTGGCCCGCAAGAACCTGGCCGACGCCGGCGTAACCAATGTCGACGTGGCCGAAGGCAATGCCGCCGCCGGCTGGGCCGCCAGCGCGCCTTACGACGTGATCTGCATCTCGGGCGCGCTGCCCTCGGTGCCGGCGTTCATCCTGTCGCAAGTCAAGGTTGGCGGGCGCATCGCCGCGTTCGTCGGCGCCCTGCCGGCCATGGAGGCCCAGATCATCACGCGCGTCAGCGAGACCGAGTACAGGACGGTCAACCTGTTCGAGACTGCCGTCACGCCGCTGATCGGCGGCGAGCAGCCTTCACGCTTTCACTTCTGAGCGGGACCCAGGACATGCAGTTAATCAACGCCCCCGAACTGGCACATTGGCTGGCCGACACCGGCCGCGCACAGCCGGTGCTGCTCGACGTACGCGAAGGCTGGGAAGTGCAGACCTGTGCCATGCCCGGCATCACCCATATCCCGATGGGCCAGATCCCGGCACGCGCCGCCGAGCTCGATGAGGATGCCGATATCGTCTGCATCTGCCATCACGGCGCGCGCAGCATGCAGGTGGCCAGCTTCCTCGAGCGGCAAGGATTTGCCAAGGTCTACAACCTGACCGGCGGCGTGCACGCCTGGTCCGAGCAGGTCGACCCGGCGATGCCGAAGTACTGAGCATCACCAGCACTAGCAGCACTAGCAGCAGCACAAGCATCAATCCCAGGGCGCCGGCTTCCCGCGGCGCCGATTCCCTAGAACGCTGATCGTTAGAAACGTTAGCCGCGCGCCCGGTGCCCGGCAGACTGGAGATGTCATGAGGTTTGCGCTTTTCCCTGCGCGGGGCGTGCCCAAGACGCGCCTGGCACTGACGGGTTTCCTGCTTGCGCTGCTGCAACTGCCGGCCGCGCATGGCGCCGACCTGCTCCAGGTCTACCGCGACGCGCAAGCCAACGATGCGCAATTCGCCAGCGCGCGTTCGCAACTGACGGCCACCCTGGAAAAGCTCCCGCAGGGACGCTCCGGCCTGCTGCCGCAGATCAACGGCACGCTCGGCGCCACGCGCACCAACATCGACCAGACCGTGCCGTTCGTGGCGGACCGCTTCATCAACAACAATAACTGGACGCTGCAACTGGTCCAGCCGTTGTTCCGCTGGGATCGCTGGGAGACCTACAAGCAGGGCGAACTGGCAGCGCTGGCAGGCGAGGTCACCTTCAGCCAGGCACAGCTCGACCTGATCACCCGCACTTCGCAAGCCTACTTCGACGTGCTGGCCGCGCAGGACAACCTCTACCTGGCCGGCGCGCAGAAGAAGGCAATCGGCGAGCAGTTGGCGCAGGCCAAGCGCAACTTCGAGGTCGGCACCGCCACCATCACCGACGCCAACGATGCGCAGGCCCGCTACGATCTCGCCACCTCGACCGAAATCGCGGCGCAGAGCGACCTCGAAATCCGGCGCGCCAACCTGCAGCAGATCACCAGCAAGCCGGTCGACGAACTGCTGGGATTGCGCCCGGCCGCCCCCCTTCCCGGTCCGCAGCCGGCCGATGTGAACACCTGGGCCAGCCAGGCCGAGAACACCAATCCGCAAGTGGGCCTGGCCCGCTACAACCTCGACACGGCGCAGCGCGAGTACAACAAGGCGCGCGCCGGCCACCTGCCCACGGTCGACCTCGTGGCCTCCTATGGCTTCGTCAACTCCACCGGCAATGCCACGCAGCAGGTCAATATTTCCAGCCGCTACAACAGCGCCCAGATCGGCGTGCAACTGAACGTGCCGATTTACAGCGGCGGCCAGATCCAGTCGCGCGTGCGCGAGACCGCGGCACTGGCCGACAAGGCTGCCAGCGACCTCGAGTTCGCGCGCCGCACCGCCGCCCAGAACGCGCGGCAGACCTACTCGGGCGTGTCCAACGGCCTGGCGCAGGTCAAGGCACTGGAAGCCGCCGAGCATTCGGCGCAGAGCGCGGTGGAATCCAACCAGCTCGGCTATGAAGTGGGCGTGCGCATCAATATCGACGTGCTGAACGCCGAGGCGCAGCTGTTCTCCACCCGCCGCGACCTGGCCAAGGCGCGCTACGACACCATCATGAACGGGCTGCGCCTCAAGGCCGCGACGGGCGCGCTGACCGAGGACGATGTCGTGCAGATCAACACGCTGCTGACCTCGGCGCCGGGCTCGATGTACAAGTTGCCGGACAAGGTAAAGCTCGGCACGGCATCGCCCGCCGGTGCACCGCCAGCGGCAAAGCGCACTGCCACGCGCAAGGAAGCCATCGCCGGAGCGCCAGCGCCGCGCAGCTGAATGTGAATAGTGGACGGCCGCCGGCCAACCGGTATTCGCTCGAAACAGAAACGCCGCGGCTTCGACCGCGGCGTTTTGCTTGCTGGCCCAGCGTCCTGGCGCCGCTCAGTTGGCCCGCGTACGGGACTCCACGCTCAACAACTGCCATCGGATAGCCGAAGCGTCCGCCGGCGGGTTCTCCACCCGCGTCTCGCGCACGCGCAAGGTGTATGCGATGCCCGGCTCGAAATCCAGTCCCTCGATCGGGCCATACCAGAGCGTCCACGGCGCACTGGGGTTGTCGCGCACGCGATAGCACGTCTGCCGGCCCACGCCCGAGCACTCCACCCGCTGCGAATCCACGTACACCGTCTTCTCGACGCCGCCGGCCGCTGCCTGCGCATCCAGCCTGGCGCCGCGCTTGCCCACGCCTTCGCGCTCGATGAATTGCAGCAGGTCGCCGTCGGCGGTCTTCCAGATGATCTGGCGTCCCGTCGACCCGGCCGACGGCTGCGTGCCCACGGTAGTGAACGGCGACTGCATGGCCTTGAGCAGCGCGGACTCCAGATCGCCGCGCGGCGGCACGCAGGCCATGCGCGTGCCAGCCAGCCGGTCGAAACGCATGCCCGTTGCCGTCTTGCCGTAGCCGCCGGTAAAGCGATTGCAGCCGCTGTACCCGCTGACGGTGCCTTGCGCCGAATCGATGCCGCTATTGAATTCAAAGATGATCGGCTCGCCGTTATCGCCGTGCGGGATGGGCTTGAGCGTGCCGTCGGCCTGCTGCCAGCGCACCAGCTCCCAGCGGCTGGGGCCGCCGGTCTGCGCCTGGTTCAGGCTGACCCCGGCGCCGGGCGAATCCGGCGCGGGCGATGTGGTGCAAGCGCCCAGGGCCGCGGCAAGCATGACGGCGGCGGCGGCGGCGCGCGCAGCTAGCGCGCCGGGCGAAAGACGAATGGTTTTCTGCATCTGAAAAGCTCCTCAAAGGGGGCGCGGCCTGGCTGGCCCGCGCCGCTCCGGGGCGGTTTTGCGGGCCTGAAGGGGGCGCGAGTCTGGCCCTCACTCCGGAGAGTGTAGCGAACTGTGTGCTTGCAGCCCATCGGGCGCTGGCCTACAAGGCCCCGGGTTGCAGCGAAGGGGTCTGCACCTGGCTGGCGGCGCCTAGCGCGCCTTGCCGAGTACCTTCTCCAGCGCTGCCACAGTCCGCGCGGTAGCGCCCCGGTGAAGTACCGCGAATTCGCGCGCGTTCTCGCGCATGGCGGCAAGCCCTGGCGGATCGCCTAATATCACTGCGGCCGCACGCATCAGCCCGCCGGCATCCGCCACGCGCTCGCAGGCACCCGCAGCAATCGCGTCCTCGGTGGCCTGCGCAAAGTTGAAGGTATGCGGCCCGATCAGCACCGGCGTTCCGGCGGCACAGGCTTCGATCAGGTTCTGGCCGCCCAGGGGCAGCAGGCTGCCGCCGATAAAGGCGATATCCGCTGCGGCAAAATACAGCGCCATCTCCCCCATCGAATCACCCAGCAACACATCCGCGGTGACCGGCTCCGGCAGTCCCGATTGCTCCCATGCGGCGGCATCGCCGAGCGCGCTACGGCGCTGCACGGAGAATCCGGCACGCGTCACCAGCCCAGCCACTTCGTCGAACCGCTGCGGATGGCGGGGCACCAGCAGCAAGGCCGGGCGCGGCACGGCGCCGGGCACGTCCGACGCCAGCGCCTGCCAGCGCGCGAACGCTTCGAGCAAGAGCGCCTCCTCGCCTTCGCGGGTGCTGGTGGCAGCGAACACGGCGCGCGCGCCGAATCCCTGGCGCAACACGCGGCCACGGCGCAAGCCATCCTCTGGCGGCCGCATATCGAACTTGAGGTTGCCGGTTACCTGCACCGAAGGCAAACCCAGGGCACGAAAGCGTTCGGCATCCCCCTGGGTCTGCGCCAGCACCGCCGTGAAGTCGCGATACATCGCCGTTGCGGCCCGCCCAAAGCGCGCAGTGCGGCGGAAGCTGCGCGGCGACAGCCTGGCATTGACCAGCAACAGCGGCACGCCCGCCACGCGGGCGCCTCGCACAAGGCTGGGCCACACCTCGGTTTCCATCAGCATGCCCGCCACTGGACGGAAATATCGCAAGAAACGCCGCACCAGCCAGGGCAAGTCATAGGGCAGATAGCATTGCATCACGCGCGGCTGCCCGCCATACAACTGGGCGCCGGTCTGGCGCCCGGTGGGCGTCATATGCGTGAGCAGGATGCGATGGGACGGATAGTGCGCCAGCAGCGCGTCGATCAGCGGCTGCGCGGCGCGGGTCTCGCCCACCGACACCGCGTGGACCCACAGCCAGGGCCCGGCGGCCGGCAGCTTGCCGTAGGCGCCAAGACGCTCGCCCACGTGCTGCACATAGCCGGGCTCCTTGCGCGCGCGCCACACCAGGCGCAGCAGCGCCACTGGCAGCGCCAGCAGCCATAGCAGGTTATACAAGACGCGCAGCATCAGATCCCCTGCCCGCGCACACGCCGCGCGGCGGCGTGGACTTCATCGACCGTCGGCACCACGCCGTCGTCGCCCACATTGGCGATGCAATCGGACCAGTACCCTTCGGTCTTCCAGCGCCACGTGGCGGTATAGATCTCCACGGTCGGCCGGCACAGCGCCGCGGCGATGTGGACCAGGCCCGTATCGACCCCGATCACCACTTCCGCGCGGTTGATCAGGCCGAATCCCTGCATGACGGAGAAACGTGGCAGCACCTGCGCCTGCGGCACGCCGGCGGCGATCTCTTGCGCCGCGCGGCGCTCCGCTTCGTTGCCCCAGGGCAGCAGCATGGTCTGGCCTTCGTCAGCCAGCCGCCGGCCGAGCTCGTGCCAGCTGGCCAGCGGCCACTTCTTCTTCGCGCCCGCGGTGGCATGGAAACACACCGCGTAACGCGCCGGCAGGCCGGCCCATAGCGGATCGCCGACATGCAGCGTGCGTGCGCCGGAACCGAAAAACCGCGGCGGCTCCGGCGGAGCGAGTCCCGTCAGGGCCGCGCCCAACAGGCGCGAGCGCCGTACCGAATGGGTCTGGCGCGGCACCGTCACCGAATCGGTATAGAAGAGCCGCGCGGCCGGCTCATAGCCGGAGCCCTGGGTGGCATTGGCCAGCCCGATCACCGGCGCACCGGCGCGGCGGCTTGCCACGCGGGCCACCACGGCGGTCTTGAGCAAGCCCTGGGTCTCGATCACGGCGTCGTAGGCATCCTCGCGCAGAGCCCGCCTGAACGCACCGATCTCCCGCCAGGTAGCGGCCTGGTAGAAGCGCTTGCGCCAGCGGCGCAAGGCGAACGGGATCACCCGCCGCACTTCCGGCAGCAAGCGCACGAGATCGACGTAGCCTTCTTCGACCACCCAGTCGATCTCGCAGTCCGGCCAGCGCGCGCGCAGGTCGTGGATCAACGGCATGTTATGCACCACGTCACCCAGCGACGAGACCTTGACCACCAGGATGCGCGGTCGCGCAGGCAGCGCATCCTGCGTCAAGGATTGGCCCGGCATGCCCCATTTTCCCGATTTGCCCTCCTGGGGCCCATTCAACGGCATCCGCTCAGAACGGGAGTTGCGCGTCCGGCTTTTCCGCCAGGATCACGCGTTTGAACTCGGCCTGGATGCGTGCCAGCGCAGCGTCGTTGTCGGCCTCGAAACGCATCACCACCACCGGGGTGGTGTTGGACGGACGTGCCAGGCCAAAGCCATCGGCGTATTCCACGCGCACGCCGTCGATGGTGATGACCTCGCGCGCGCCATCGAACTTCGCATTGGCGCGGATCTTGTCGAGCAGCGTGAAGGCTTCGCCCTCGGCGCACTTGAGCTGCAGCTCGGGCGTGCAGTTGGAGTTCGGCAAGGCATTGAGCAATGCGCTCGGGTCGGCGTGCTTCGACAGGATCTCCAGCAGGCGCGCGCCCGTGTACAGGCCATCGTCGAAACCGTACCAGCGATCCTTGAAGAATACGTGGCCACTCATCTCGCCGGCCAGCGGCGCGCCGGTTTCCTTGAGCTTGGCCTTGACCAGCGAATGGCCGGTCTTCCACATCAGCGGCTCGCCGCCGTGCTGGCGGATCCAGGGCGCCAGCTTGCCGGTGCACTTGACGTCATAGATGATCTGCTGGCCGGGATTGCGCGACAGGATCTCCTCGGCAAACAGCATCAACTGGCGGTCGGGAAAGATCACCTGTCCGTCCTTGGTCACCACGCCCAGGCGATCGCCGTCGCCGTCGAAAGCCAGGCCCAGTTCGCAGTCGGTGTCCTTCAGGCAGCGCATCAGGTCCTGCAGGTTTTCCACATGGGCGGGATCGGGATGGTGGTTGGGGAAGTTGCCGTCCACCTCGCAGAACAGCTCCGTCACCTCGCAGCCCAGCGCGCGGAACAGGTCCCCGACAAAGGCACCCGCCACACCATTGCCGGCATCGAGCGCGATCTTCATCGGGCGTGCCAGCTTGACGTCGCCGACGATGCGGTCCAGGTACTGCTGGCGGATGTCGACCTGCTGGCAGCCGCCGGCACCGCTGGCGAACTGGCCAGCCTCGATCCGCTGGCGCAGCGCCTGGATCTGCTCGCCGTAGATCGCCTTGCCGGCCAGCACCATCTTGAAGCCGTTGTAGTCGGGCGGATTGTGGCTGCCCGTCACCATGATGCCGGAAGTGGCTCGGCGCCCCGCCAGGTCGACGTTGGTGCCGAAATAGACCATCGGCGTAGCAACCATGCCAAGATCGATCACATCCATGCCAGCGGCGCGCAGGCCTTCGACCAGCCCGCCCAGCAGGTCCGGGCCCGACAGGCGTCCGTCGCGCCCCACCACCACTGCGCGCTCGCCTTGCTCGGCGGCGGCCGTGCCAAAGGACAGGCCAATCGCGCGCGCCACGTCGCGCGTCAGGGTCTTGCCGACGATGCCGCGGATATCGTAGGCCTTGAAAATGGAAGGATCAATTTGCATGGGTCATCCTGAATATTTGCGGTTGAACCGGTCGACTTTGCCGGCCACCCGTTCCGGCCTGAGCCAGCGCGGCAGGCAAATGCGTCAAAGGCCGTATTTTGCCGGATTGCGGAGGGCACGCCAGTTATAATCGTTCGGCTACGCACGAAAGGGTGCGGCCAGCCGGCCTGCATGGCCCCAGGAACACCCGCCGCGCGGGGACCGGCCAGACCTGCCGCAAACTGCTTCGGTTGGCCGTTGGCGGGTTCGCGTCACTCGTCCAGGTTTCGGCCCACCGGCACCTCCGGGCCGTGTTTGAGTGCATTTTTCGGATTTTTTGCCCTTTTTTCATCCTGGGCACCTGATGGAACCTTCTGCCGGAGCGACGGCCCTACCGATCAATCCCAGCCCCATTCCCCTAGCCCCCTTTGCGATTTGCCCAGTGCCTTCGCCGCTGCCCCACCACCACCCGCTCCGCCCGCGCATCGCCTACCTGATCACGAACTCCGAGATCGGCGGGGCGCAGACGCACGTCGCCGATCTGCTTCAGGCGCTGCGCGACAGGACCGAGCCCGTGCTGCTGGCCGGGGGGGATGGCCCCCTGCTGGACATCGCACGGGCCGCCGGCGCCCGCACCGTACGCCTGCCTCTGCTTGACAATGCCCTGTCGCCGTTGCGCGCGCTGGCCACGCTGAGGCAACTGCTGGCGGCGCTGCGTGTCGCGCAGCCCGACCTGATCCACGCCCACAGCGCAAAGGCCGGCGCGCTGGGCCGGGTGGCCGGCTGGCTACTCGGCATCCCGGTGGTCTATACGGTGCACGGCTTCGCCTTCAAGGCCGCGGCCCCGATCCGCCAGCGCCTTGTCTCGCGCGTGATGGAATGGCTGCTGGCACCGCTGACGACCCGCCTGATCTGTGTAGCCCAGGCTGAACGGTCGCTGGCCGCGGCACTGCCAATTCCCGCCGCGCGGATCAGCGTGATCCGCAACGGCATTGCCGACAGCAGCGCGCACGCCACGCCCGGGGCGCCGCTGCGGCGCATCGTCATGGTGGCGCGCCTGGCCGCACCGAAGCGCGCCGACCTGCTGATCCGCGCCTTCGCGCGCGCCGCGCTGCCCGATTGCGAACTGGTGCTGGCCGGCGGAGGCCCCCAAATGGCCGCCTTGCGGACCCTCGCCGACGCCATGGCACCGGGGCGCGTACGGTTTGCCGGCCCGGTCGCAGACGTTCCCGCCCTGCTGGCCTCGGCCCAGGCCTTCGCGCTCGCATCGGACCACGAAGGCTTCCCGTTGTCGATCCTGGAGGCCATGCGGGCCGGGCTGCCGGTCATCGCCAGCGACCTGCCGGGCGTCCGCGAGCAGCTCGACGACGGCGCCTGCGGCCTGCTGGTCGCCGGCAACGACGAACATGCGTGGTCAGGCGCGCTGGAACGCCTGGCAGGCGACACCGCCTTGCGCGAGAATCTGGGGCGCGCTGCTCGGACCCGATGGGCGAGGGAGTTTGGCCTGGCGCCGATGGCCGAGGCGACCTGGGCGATCTACCTGCAAGCGCTGGCGGGCGGGCTCGCCGCCGCCCGTGCGGCGGCCTGCACTGGAGCAAGCGAACAATGAACAAGATACACATCGTCGGCCGCCCCGCCCAGCTGACCCGCGCCCAAGGCTCGGAAACCATCCGCCGCGCCAGCCGCATGCTGGCCTGGGCGCTGCTCGGCCTGCTCTTGTTCGGCCTCAATATCGTACTGGCCGAATTCGCGCATCACGCCGGACTTGTCACCTACGTCTTTACCCGCACGCTGCTGTGGTCGGCACTACCCTACCTGTTCTCCTTCGTGTTGCTGCACCGCTCGCTGCACCTGCCCGCCATGGAAGGCAACAGCCTCGTCGGACTGGCCGCCACCCTGCCCTTCGCGGCGCTGCTCTTCGCCTTTGCCGCCTTCCACCTCGAATACTCGCGCGGCGCGCTGCTGCTCAGCTACCTCACCACGCTTGGCTGGATCTGGTTCGGCTACCGGCACTTCGTGCGCAATTACGTACCGGTATTTGGCTACACCGATGCCGCCACGCTGGCACAACTAGAGAAGATCCTCGCCATGCCAGGCGCGGCGCCCGCCAGCCCCACCCGCTTCCAGGCCATCAGCTCGCTCGAGGAAGCGGTGCATTGTGACGGCCTGATGCTGGACCGCAACGCCACCGCCGATCCCGAGCGCACCCGTGTGCTCGCCCAGTTCAAGCTCAGCCACGTGCGCATGTATTCGGTGGACCGGATCGGCGAGATGCTGACCGGCCGCGTCGGCCTGGCACACATCGACGAAAACTTCCTCGACGACTATGCCGCGCACTATTTCTATAGCTTCGCCAAGCGCCTGATCGATCTCGCCGCGGTGGTTTGCCTGGCGCCGCTCGCGCTGCCGTTGGGCGTGGCGGTGGCCATCGCGATCCGCCTCGAATCGCCCGGGCCCGCGCTGTTCCGCCAGGCGCGGGTGGGACTCTTCGGCAAATCCTTCACCATGTTCAAGTTCCGCAGCATGGGATTCGACGCCGCCGCGCCCGCGCAATTCGCCGCCCGCCGCGACCCGCGCGTCACCCGCGTAGGCCGCGTGATCCGCAAATACCGCCTCGACGAAATCCCTCAGCTATGGAACGTGCTGGCAGGCGATATGAGCCTGATCGGCCCGCGCCCCGAACAGGTACCCATGGTCAAGGAATTCGCCCATACCATCCCCTACTATCCCTACCGCCACCTGGTGCGGCCTGGCTTGTCGGGCTGGGCGCAGGTGCAGCAAGGCTACGTCGGCACGCATGAAGAAACGGTGACCAAGCTCAGTTACGACCTGTATTACGTGAAGCACTGTTCGTTTGCGCTGGACCTGCTGATCGCGGTAAAGACCCTGCGAACATTGTTGACGGGATACGGGGCTCGGTGAACACGCCATCGCTCTCCCAGGGCGCCACGGCCCCCATGCGCATCCTGTTGCTGAGCACCGGCCTGCAGCTTGGCGGCGCGGAGCAGCAAGTAGCGGCGCTGGCGCGGCAATTTGTCGCACTGGGGCATGCCGTAGCGGTGGTCAGCCTGACACCGGGATGCGCGGTGGACCTGCCTGCCACGGTCAGACTGCTGGCGCTCGACATGCGCAAGACACCCCTATCGATGGCTCGGGCATTTTGGCACCTGCGCAGTTTTGTGCGAGAGTGGCGTCCGGAAATCATTCACGCCCATATGGTGCACGCCAACCTGATCGCTCGGGTCCTTGCCGCAGTGTCGCCCTGCCCGCCCGTCATCTGTACCGCGCACAGCGCGCGCGAAGGCGGCAGGATGCGCATGCTCGCCTACCGGCTCACGGACCGCTGGGCGAGCCTCACTACGCATGTCAGCCCGGAAGGCCGCCTAGCGATGGCGAAGTCGGGTGCCGTACCCGGCGCACGCATCATCGTGATACCGAATGGCATCGATACCATCCAGTTCCGCCCCGACCCGGTGGCGAGGAACATTGCGCGGACGGAACTTGGTTTGGATGACGACACGCGCCTGCTGATCAATGTCGGGCGCCTTGTGCCTGAAAAGGCGCAAGACGTATTGATCGACGCATTCGCCCTTTTCCGGGCCAGCACAGAGGTCAAGGCGCGCCTGCTGATCGCCGGCGAGGGGCCTGAACGCGCCGCCCTGGAGCAACGTATTCGCCAACAGGAGCTAAGCGGCAGCGTCATGCTGGCGGGCACCCGCCGCGACGTCCCGGCTTTGCTCAACGCGGCCGACCTGTTTGTTCTTTCCTCGGAGATCGAAGGCATGCCCCTGGCTGTGGGCGAAGCGCTTGCATGCGGGTGTCCGGTGGTCGCCACCGACGCCGCCGGCGTCGCGGCGTTGCTCGGCGACTGCGGGACGATCGTGTCCAGGGGCGACGCCCCAGCTCTCGCCACCGCCATCGGCGAAGTGCTTGGGGCCGGCCGCGGCGCGGCGGCCGAGCAGGCCGCCCGGCGCGAGCGCATCATGTCGCGCTTCAGCCTTGAAGCCGTGGCCCGCCAGTGGCTGGCCTGCTATGCGAGCCTGGCCCGGATGGCTCCCGCGGCCTGTGCGGAGCCCGTCTGATGCAACGCAAGGTTGCCAGTAACCTGGTATGGATGCTGGTCGAACGGGGCCTGCAGGTGGGCGCCGGCATCGGCATCGTGGCCATGCTGGCGCGCGGGCTGGGGCCGGAGGGCTTCGCGCATTTCCAGTATGCGCAGGCCGTGGTCTACATTGCCTCATCGATTGCGCTGATCTGCGGTGGCGAAGTCGTTATCCCGCGCCTGGTGGCCAACCAGAATTCGCTGGCGCAGCATCGGCTGGTGGTCCACGCATTCCGGCTCAGGCTGGCGGCCGGTATTCTCGGCTATCTGCTGATGTGCGCTTTCCTGGTCGTCACCGGCCAGACCATCGAATTCTGGCTACCGGCTTTGATCATTGGGCTGGCTGTGGTGCTCAGGGAACCCTTCGGCATCGTCACGGCGTGGTTGCAAGCGCATACAAGGACCCGCCCGAACACGCTCTTCAATCTTGCCTCGCTGTCGGTAAAGGCGGCGGGCGTCGCACTCCTGTTCGCGCTCGGCATCCACCACGTGCCCTCCTATGCACTAGCCTTCTCGCTAGAGCCGGTCGTCATGGCGATATTCCTGACGACCTACTATCTGGCACGCGCGCCACGGGCCCGCGTGACCTATGAACCCGCGATGGTCCGCGAGCTGTTTAGCAACGGACTGCTGTTCTGGGCCAGCTTCATGCTGATGATGGGCTCGCGCCGGATCGACCAGTTGCTGCTCAAGCCACTGGTACCGCTCGGCGAGCTGGGCGCCTACGCGGCATCCATGCAGATCCTGGACAACTTTGTCATGGTCGCCACCATCCTCTCGGCTGGCGTTGCGCCCATCTATGTGTACGCGCAGCCCACGCTGGCCCAGGCGCGCCGCAACATCCTCAAGATCTCCGGCGGCATGATGGCCGTCGGTGTTGCCGGCGGCATCGCGATCGCGTTGAGCGCGCACTGGATCATCCACCTGCTCTATGGCTCCGCCTTCGCCTCTGCGGCCAGCCTGCTGCAACTCTCCGCGCTTGCCTCGACGCTGATCTTTGCCGACGTCGGTCTGACCCTGCTGCCGATCTACCTGCGGCGTCCGCGGCTGGTGGCGATCAAATGGGCCCTGGTGTTCATCGTCACCATCGTCATCGACCTCATCGCCATACCCCGCCTCGGCGTGTACGGTGCCATTCTCGGCTACGCCGTCGCCAACCTGCTCTCGGTGCTGTTTGGCATCGCGATCTGGATACAAAGCGCAAGAGGCCGTCCAGCCGTGCAAGAGGCCTGCGCGTGACCGGCGAGCTGCCCAGGCTGTGCTTTCTTACCGGGACGTTGAATGCGATGGCCGGGGCGGAACGCATGACCGCCACCATCGCCAATATGCTCGCCGAGCAAGGCTACCCCGTCAGCATCCTGAGTCTTTGGGACCCTGCCAGCTGTTTTGCGCTGCACCCGGCTGTCACCCATGAAACGGTGTTCGCGCAGCGCCCTTCCTTCAAGCGTGCGTATGCCGCAACGGTGGCAGGCATACGGCGCCATGTCAGGACACACAATATCGACGTGCTGGTGCAGGTGGACACCATGCTCGCGCTCTTCGCCTTGCCCGCGACGCTTGGGCTGGGTACACGGCACATCGCCTGGGAGCATTGCCACTTCGGCGAGGACCTCGGCAAGCCGGCACGCAGGTTCGCCCGCCGCTTAGCCGCGCGCTATTGCAAAGCCATCGTGGTGTTGACTGAGCGGGACCGGACACGCTGGATGGAAGCCCTGCGCCCCCGCAGTGCCGTATTCTGCATTCCCAACCCCCTGCCCTTCGCCATGCCTGCGCAACCCGCGCCCAGGACGGGCAAGACCGTGCTCGCCGTGGGTAGGCTGGTAGCCGCCAAGGGCTTCGATGTGCTGCTGCGCGCGTGGTCGACGGTGTCCCGGCTGGAGCCGGAGTGGCAATTGATGATCGCTGGCGAAGGCGGAGAGCGCGCGGCGCTGGAAGCGCTGCGTGACGAGCTCGGCCTGCGCGACAGCGTGAGCCTGCCGGGGGCATTCCCAAATGTATCCATTGCTTACGAGCAAGCCTCTGTCTTCTGCCTCAGTTCGCGCTATGAAGGCTTTGGCCTGGTGCTGATCGAGGCGATGGCGTTTGGGCTGCCGATCGTGTCGACCGACTGCGAGACGGGGCCGCGGGAATTATTGGTGGACGGGCAGGATGCGCTGGTGGTGCCGGAAGGCGAGGCTGAGGCGCTCGCGCGTGCGTTGGTGCGGGTTATTCGACACTCGGATGTGGCGACTGAGCTTGGCGAGGCTGCAAGGCAGAAAGCCAGGGGATATTCACAGGAACGCCTTGCCGAAAATTGGAGAGCGCTTATAGGTGGCATGAAGTGCGGGCATGTCGATGCGACATGAGAGGACCTAAAGTTTCCTAGCTTCCAGCGTCAATAAGAGGAAACATTCACCCCTATTTCTCGCTTGATCGGTACCCCCGCACAGGGTATAAAAAATATCCTAAAAATGCTAAGAAGCACACCAACGCAACCGACAGAGCTGCGGGGTTGCCTCTCCTCACTGTCATGAGACCCCTGATTCTCGACCCCCGTGTGTGCGACACCACGCCGCACACCCATATCGAAAGCCAGCCGCGGCCACTGACCATCTGGTTAACCGGATTAAGCGGCGCCGGGAAATCGACACTAGCTGACGGCGCCCAAGTGTGGCTTCAGGGATCTGGAATCCGAGCACTGCGCATCGACGGCGACCAACTGCGCGCAGGGCTTTGCGAGGATCTGCGATTCTCCGCTGAGGATCGCCACGAGAACGTGCGCAGGGCCTCGCAGGTGGCGCGACTCCTCAACGAGCAGGGCGCGCTGGTTTTGGTCTCGATGATCTCCCCGACTGCCTTCGACCGGCAAACCGCGCGCGAGATCGTCGGCACCGAGCGCTTCATGGAAGTCTATGTTCGCGCCGATGTGGAACAGTGCCGCGCACGCGATCCCAAAGGTCTCTATGCAAAGGTTCAACGCGGAGAGATAGCCCAGTTCACGGGTATCAGCGCCCCCTACGAGCCGCCGACCGCCCCCGACCTGACGATCGACACCACCACCGCCCCTGCAACGGAGTGCATTGACAAGCTGGTACGAATGGTGCGGAGTCGCATGCAGTCCCAACTGCGGCCGCAGGCCGAACAAGTTCACTAAAACATCGCCGCGCCAGGTCATCTGCCTGGCGCCTCATGCCCGGTGAATGCCTTGCTTCGCCTGGTGACGCATTTTTATGCGCATCCCGAATTTCCATGACAGATAAGGTTCGCGACGTCATCGTCCACTACCACATTTTCAAGAACGCAGGCACCACGGTCGATGCCATGCTCCACGCTGCTTTCCCCGAGACAAACGGCGCGGTCGAAGGCAAGTATCCCTGGGATACATTGACCAGCCAGGAATTACTTGACTACATCCTGGCCAATCCCAAGCTCGATGTAGTCTCCAGCCACCAGGCAAGGTTGCCATTGCCCGAGCATCCCGGGCTGCGCATCCATCCGATTGTGTTCCTGCGACACCCGATCGACCGGGTCGAGTCCGTCTATCACTTTGAACGCCGGCAGCCGGCGGACAGCCTGAGTCCGAGCGTGCGCATTGCGCAAAGTACTGATCTGAAAGGATTCGTTGAATGGGGCTTGTCCGACGAGGGAACTGCGGTGTTCCGGAATTTCCAGACCATTCACCTTGCCGGACGGGAGAAGGATATGCGCAGCGCAAGGGCGACCAATGCCGATTACCTGGTGGCCAGTGCGCGTTTGCGGGAGTTGCCGTTTGTGGGGATTGTGGATCGGTTCGAGGGGGCGGCCGACGCAATGCTGCGCAATCTGCGCTTCGCATTCCCCGATATCGAGTTTTCCGTCGGGACTGCGTTGAACCGGAGCGATAACCGAGCCCCTCGCCTTTCGAGCCGCCTCGCACACATGGCGTCCCTGCTTGGAAACACCGTCTTCGATCGCATTCTTAGCGAGAATCGCCTGGATCTGGACCTGTATTCCCAGGCGGCTTCGCTCAGCCCGAATCAAAAATGATGCTTATGACTCACATTAAGTATCTTCAGAGTGCAGCCGGTCAGATTTTGTCCGGCCCCTCGGTCCGCCCTCCGACGACCTGAGCCGCGAAGCGGCGCTCAACTCCGTCTTCACGTGCTCGGGATCACCCACGACTTTGCAACCCGTGCCACGGGAATCGGGGAGCTTCGATTGCCATGTGACATAATTCCACCCTCGCGGGAGGCTGCGGGCAAACGACGCCCAAAAGCCATCACACCGCCCCGTATTTCCCCGCCCGTTGGTGGCAAAGAACAGGACCAGACAGAAATGCCACGCCCGGATAGCAATCCCATCGCTCCGGCCTTCTCGACTACCGAAGTGAGAGGGCACAGGACTATTGCGCACCTCTGGCTGTACGTTGTGCTTGCTATTGTCGGTGTGACTTACTGGCGGTTTTCGGCGTGGTTGCCGAGCGCATTCTATGGCGACGATCTCTACAACATACTCGCCACCCGCCCAGGTGGCGATTTTGCCAGCAGTTGGTCGCAAGCATTGACCGGGATATTCTACGAAAAGTACCGTCCGGTTTTTGTCACCATCTGGTACTCGCTGGCCCGCTTTTCAAATGAAAATCTGGATGCATTCCTGCTTTTCAATGGGATTGTGCATACTCTGAACGCGGCGCTTTTTTACTTCATCGCGTTCGGCTTGTCGAACAGAAACAGAACAGCAAGCATCGTACTGACGCTTGTATTCGCGAGTTCCCGGTTCGCCTTGTACCAGGTGACGCAGGGCACAGGTGCTGTGGAAGCCGTGGCGTTCACGTTCTTCCTGGCTATGCTGCTGGCCATCCTGCGAATGCTAGAGCAACCAGGCAATAAGCTCTGGCCGTGGATGGCGCTGTGCGCTTCGATTCTCGCCGTGTATACGCATGAACGGTATTTGGCGGTCTCGCCGTGGCTTGCAGTCGTGCTCTTCTGCATCGCAAGGAAACAGCCCGGCGGGCAGGCCGGAAGATACCTTCCGGCCATTGTGAGCGCATTGACGCCCGCGCTAAATTTCCTCGTCAAAACCACATTGCTTGGCAGTTCGTTTTTTGTGGGAACCGGTTCTACCCACCTCAACCTCGATTTACCAAGGACTGTGGACCATTTTGCGCAGGCCCTCCTTTCCGTTCTTGGCATAAACCATGGCCCTGACTTTCTGGTCGGCCACGACATCATCGGCGGATTTCTCTCGGGCAAGGCCTCTGATGGCGCTGCCCTGCTTGCGGCAGTCGTGGCGACAGGCCTCTGGGTCCTGATATTCGTCCGATCCGTCTCGATTGCGAGAAGAGACGAACCCAAACGCTTATATATTCCGGTATTCCTCTTCGGCTTGTTCGTTCTCATCTTATTGCCGCCAGCACTGACTATTCGCATTGAGCAACGATGGCTGTATGCGCCATTTTGCCTTTTCCTGCTCACCTTTGCCTGGGCGTGTGGCATGGCAAGGCATCGTACAATCCTGCCGACGATTGCGACCACCCTTGCCTGCCTGCTCCTGTTTAGCGTTGATACTTACTTGCCGAGGTATTTTCCGAACATCTACATGATGAATTCGTCGACTGCCGCAACGCTGGCGAAGCGCGATATCGTCGAGGCAAAGGCAGCGCCAGTTGGTGCTCCGCTGGTACTACTGGCATCAAAAGATCACTGCAAATGGACCTTCATCGAAGGGCGTTTCTTCGAGCTCTATGAAGGCAAGCCTCGCCAGGTCTACTGCGAGCAGGAACGGAACGCATTCGACGCCCTAGCAGCGGCCCATCCGTCGGCATACGTATTTGCCTACGATTCGAGCGCGGGCTTCAAGGCCATGCCGAGGCAAGCAGAATAAGTTATCCAAGGGCACTCATGATTCAAGACAAGAAACTGGATCCCCAACTACTTCTGGAGATTCGCAGGCGCCTCGTTCGCATGCACTACGAAAGCGGCGTGGGCCATACAGGGGGCAACCTGTCGGCCATCGACGCGCTGTCGCTCCTGTTCAAGGAGTACGTCGGCGACGAAGATCATTTCGTCCTCTCGAAAGGCCATTCCGCTGGTGCGCTTTATGTAGCATTGTGGAGCGCGGGCAAGCTGCCTGAGGAGGCCCTCGCCACCTTCCACAAAGAAGATACGCTGCTGGCAGGCCACCCTCCGGCGCGCGGCATCCAGGACATCATGTTCGCAACGGGCAGCCTCGGCCACGGCCTGTCGCTCGCCGCTGGCACGGCTCTAGCATTGCGCCTGAACAAGGCGCCCGGGCGCGTCTTCTGTATGACGTCAGACGGGGAATGGCAGGAAGGATCCACATGGGAAGCGCTTATCTTCGCCAGCCACCAGCAGCTTTCGAACCTGACGGTCCTGGTTGACCACAATCAGTTGCAGGGCTTTGGAAACACCACTCAGGTCGCATCCATGGCGCCGCTCTGGGAAAGATTACGCGGCTTCAATATCGAACTGGACGTGATATCGGGTCACGACCTGGACTTGATGCGCAACGCATTGGACAAGAGGCCTGGCCGCCCGCATTTCATCATCTTGGAAACCACCAAGGGAAAAGGTGTTTCCTTCATGGAAGATCGCATGGAATGGCACTACCTTCCCCTCAACGAAGACCACTATAAGAAAGCGATCGAGGAACTGACAAAGCCATGAGAAAGCAACTGTGTGATGCCTTGGTTTCCAGGGCCGTGGCGAAAGACTCGAAGATGGTCTTCCTGACGGGCGACCTTGGCTTTATGGCCCTGGAGCCGCTGCAGGCCGCCATGGGGGAGCGCTTCATCAATGCTGGCGTCGCCGAACAAAACATGATCTCGGTAGCAGCCGCGCTGGCCCGCCAGGGGCTGGACACATGGGCCTACAGCATCGCGCCGTTCTGCTATGCCCGCCCGTTTGAGCAAATCCGGAATGACATCAGTTTCCACAAGCTTCCTGTGCGCCTCATCGGCAACGGCGGCGGCTACGGCTATGGCGTGATGGGGCCCACCCACCACGCCATTGAAGACTACGGCGTCTTGCTGACACTGCCGAACATGATGGCCTTCACGCCAGTGTTCGACGAGGACATCCCTGAGGTGGTAACGCGAGCCGGTGACTCCACGCTTGCATCTTATCTGCGCCTCGGGCGCGGCGAGGCGCCCAAGGACTACGCCATTCCTTCGTATGCTCCCTGGCGCCAGCTTGTAGCGGGCTCGGGAACGCCGATCGTCGCGGTGGGGCCTTTGGCCGGCACCTATATCGACGCGATTGCCGGATTGCCAGAACACGTACGCCCGTCCCTTTGGGCACTGAGCGAACTGCCGCTGACCCAGAATCCGGCTCCCAAGGCGCTGATGGCCCAGATCGAACGCAATGGCACCCTTTGCATTGCCGAGGAGCACGTCGCGCAGGGGAGCTTCGCGTCGGAGTTTGCACTACATCTCATGAAGCATGGCGTGGCAGCACGATTGACGCATCTCTGCGCAAAGTCCCATCACTATGCTCGCTATGGCTCCCAAAAGTATCTCCGGAAGGCGTCCGGACTCGATGCACACAGCCTGCTTTCGATTTTGAATCTCGCCTGATTGCGAAAGATATACCAATGCTTGATCTAGGTTCGGAAATTCGCGCCCTGCGCGGTCCCATTGTCATTACCGGTGCCGCGGGCTTCGTTGGCGCGAATCTCTTCAAGAGGATTTTCGCAGAACGTCGCGACGTCTATGCAGTTGTCCGTGGAGGCAACTATTGGCGTCTCGCGGACATACCAGACAGCAATCTGTTGCGCACAGATGTCAATGATCCCGCTGCGGTAAAGCATCTAATTGAGTTGATCGCACCGCAGACTGTCATGGACTGCGTTGCCTATGGCGCGTATTCGTTCGAGCAGGATCCCACCCTGATCTACCAGACGAATTTCAATTCGATCGTTACCCTGGTCAGCCTGCTTGCCCAGCAGGGAATTTCCGCATTTGTGCACGCGGGAAGCTCATCCGAGTATGGAAACAACAGCGCCGCCCCGAAGGAAGACGCCTTCGCGGAGCCCAACAGCCACTACGCGGTGTCGAAGGCAGCAGTAGCTGAGTACTTGCGATACATGGGAAAGCAGCAACAGTTCCCCTGCGTCAACCTGCGGCTGTACTCCGTCTACGGCCCGCTTGAGGATGGATCGCGCCTGATTCCAAATCTGCTGCGCAAGGCCCTGTCCGGTGACCTTCCCCCTTTCGTTGCCCCCGAGACGTCCAGGGATTTCATCCACGTCGACGACGTCTGCGCAGCGTTCATCCGTGCAGCTATCAGGATGAATCCCTCGCTATATGGCGAGAGCTTCAACATTGGTTCGGGACAAAAAACCACCATCCGTGAACTGGCCACACTGACGCGGGATCTGTTCAAGGTAGAGAAGGCGCCTCAGTTCGGCTCCATGGAAGGCCGGTCGTGGGATCTCGCCGACTGGTACGCGAATGCGGAAAAGGCGCATCACCAGCTTGGCTGGAAGGCCAGCGTCGCACTGCACGATGGCTTGCTGGCTACCGCCGGATGGGTGCAAACGCTGAGCCAGGCTGAGCTTGCCGAGCGCTCCAAGCAGGCTGTGCGCAATCGCAGGCGTAGTGTCTCCGCCATCATTGCCTGCTACAAGGATGAGCCGGCCATCCCGGTCATGTATCGCCGCCTGACCGAGACCTTCCAAAAGCTCGAGATCGACTACGAGATCATTTTTGTCAATGACTGCAGCCCGGACAAGTCTGAAGAGGTGATTCGTGAGATATCGATAGCCGATCCCCATGTCATCGGGATCTCTCACTCCCGGAATTTCGGCTCGCAAATGGGATTCCGCAGCGGCATGGAGCTGGCGTCAAAGGACGCCGTGGTACTCCTTGACGGCGACCTGCAGGATCCGCCGGAGCTCATCGAGGCATTCTATGCACAGTGGGAGAACGGCTTTGACGTGGTGTACGGCCGGCGCATCCAGCGTGAAATGCCTTGGCACTGGGGCCTGCTCTACAAAGCGTTCTACCGGGTCTTCGCCGCCTTCAGCTACGTAAAGATTCCGCTCGATGCCGGAGACTTCTCCCTGATCGACAGGAAAGTCGTCCATTGGCTCCTGGCCTGCGAGGAGCGGGATTTGTTCATGCGCGGCCTGCGCGCCTACGTGGGTTTTCGCCAGACCGGTGTCGACTATGTTCGGCCCGAGCGCATGTTCGGGCACACGACGAACTCCTTCGCCAAGAATATCGACTGGGCCAAGAAGGGCATTTTCTCGTTCAGCAATGTTCCACTGACCATGCTGACGACAGCGGGTCTCCTCCTGCTGACGCTCTCGGTCCTCGCCGCGCTCGTCATCGGCATTCTCCGTCTTGCGTTTCCAGACATCGCGCCACGCGGTGTCACGACCATGCTGATCGCCATCCTGATGTTCGGCTCCTTGAATCTGTTCGGGATCGGCTTGGTTGGCGAATATATCGGCAAGATCATGCTTGAGGTCAAAGGCAGGCCGCGATTGATTCGCGCCGCGCTGATCCGAAATGGGAAGATTTCAGAGCAAACAGCGAGGCCGTGATGCTGGTCCGTACTGCGATTGCGCCCCCCTCCAATCCGAACCGCCCACGCGTCATGGACGGTTCGTCTGTCGCTCACAAGAATACGTAAATGCAACTGGAAAACCGTCACCAGAGGCATTGCCCCGTCTGTGGCAATAGCCCTGAAGCAGCAAAGGTGTACTTCGAGGAACACATCGACACATCCAAGCTGAATGAGTTCAGCTTTGCGTCGCGCAAAGCCCCGGAATATCTCTGCTATCAGATGGTCCAATGCCCCAAATGCGATCTCGTGTATGTGGACCGCCCGCCATCGCAAAGCGCGCTGGCGGAGGTGTATCACGCGGCAGAGTACGACAGCAGCGAGGAAGCCACTGACGCCGCCTTGGCCTATGCGGGGATCGTGAGCCCGGTCATCAAAGGTCGCGCAATCAAGAATGCACTGGAGATCGGGACTGGTACCGGCGTGTTCCTCGAAACTCTCAAGTCCCTCGGATGCGAGCATGCCGTGGGCATCGAGCCTTCCTCCGCGGCCATCGCCGCAGCGCCAGCATATCGCCGCCCCTGGATACAGGAAGGGATCTTCCGCGAGGAAGACTATGCAGCCGAGTCCTTTGATCTGATTTGCTGCTTCATGACGCTGGAGCATGTCAGGGAGCCTCAGGAAATCGCCCGTTCCGTGATGAACCTGCTCCGCCCGGGAGGCGCATTTGTCACGGTAACCCACGATTACCGAAGCGTCGTCAACCGGCTAATGGGGAAACGGTCGCCAATTATCGACATCGAGCATATGCAACTCTTCTCGCAACGTAGCATCAAGGCGTTGTTTGAAACCACGGGTTATACCGATGTGGCGGTCCGGCCCTTCGCCAACCGATATGCTCTACGCTACTGGACGCGCCTTGCGCCGCTGAGCCCGGGCCTCAAGAAGGTAGCGGGATCGCTGTTGGGAACCCTCGGCATCGATGGACTGAAGCTCTCGGTCAACGTCGGCAATACCGCTGCAGTCGGCTTCAAGCCTGCTCGCTGACGTGTCGAGATTTCATTTTGGACAACTTGGGCGGTTCCCGCGCTTCCTGGCGGTAGGCGTGTTGAACATGCTGTTCGGGTTTTGTGCCTATTCAGCATGCATCTATCTGAGACTCCCCACCTGGGCAGCACTCATCGGCGGCAATATTGCCGGCATCGCCTTTAATTTTGTCACTACGGGCGGCCTTGTATTCTCAGACCTGTCACGCGAGCGGATTCCACGCTTCGTGCTCTCATACCTTGCACTCTACTTTCTGAATCTTGGCTTGGCCCATCTGCTAGTTCCAGTGGTTGGCGGTCCGATCGTCAGCCAGGCATTGCTGACGCCACCGCTGGCCTGCCTGTCTTTCCTGTTGATGTCTCGCTTTGTCTTTACGAAGAAGACTGATCGGTAAACCCGCTCAGATACAAACCAGTCGCTGGCATGAGTGCCACGTCTAGCGTCTTTGGCTGCCCCCTTTCGTGGTAGCCGAGAGGCTGGGCAAGAACCACCCGGTCACCGTCGAAGGCACCTCGCCACGTACGATATGCAACGAGAGAATAGCGCCCTCCGCTCCCCCATATTTGAGGCTATCGTACTAGCGGCCACGTTCCTGGCCGTCCACGCTCTGGTCTTGCGGTATATTTTCCCCGGCTTTTACGATCCGTTCTGGCCGCATCACTCCGACTACTACATCGCCCAGGCACTCGCGCACAGTGAGGGAGGTATTCCTCAGATTCTATCCCAGCCCCGGCCGCTGGCCCTGCTTCTGTTCTCGGTATTCGGGCGGCTTGGCATTCAAGGCGCCGTGGTGGGGTCATTCGCTGTCGTGGTTGCGAACTTTGTCGGCATTGCAATGCTAATGCGACGCGCAACGGGCATGGCATTCTCCCCGGCATTTGTGGCCGCAGCCGCGAGCTTTGCCTATCTTCTGGCTTCGCATCCCTATCAATACGAGTTCTCGACCTGGGATATGTTCTCCCAGCTCTCGTTCCTGCTCCTCCTCCTGGCAACCAGCCTCAAGGTGCAGGGTCATCCCGCTTGGCAAGTCTTCCTCATGGCCCTGACGGGCTTTCTGGTGAAGGAGACATACGCGGCCTCGGCCGCAGTCCTTGCATTTGCCTGGCTGCTCTACCACGTGAAATCCGACGGCCGGCGAGCGGCCGTGCCCCTGGCCATCGTGCTCGGCGCGTTCTTTGTCGCTTTCGCAATCAACCGGCTCAACGGCTCGCCTTTTACTGGTGGAGCGGACTTCGCCGGCTCGCCTTATCAGATAGTGCTTCGCCCCGACTCAATCCTCGCGCAGTGGTGGCAGTATGCAATGGAGGGCATTTCGCTAGCAAGCGCAGCAGTCATCGTAATGTCAGTCGCGGTCATCGCGCTAGCCTTTGGCGCGATGAGCGCAGTGACCGCGACGGCGTTGGCGTTAACGGTGGCCGGGGCGATGGCGTGGCTGCCTAACTCTGTTCTCCCAAATCACCATCATTCGGCCTACGCTTGGAACGGCGCGTACCTGCTCTATGCGCCAGTGGTACTTTTAGCGGCCGTCTTCCGGCGTGGCGCGCCAGGCATCCGGTTTCTCGTTGCGGCCATCCTCGCTGCGGCAATCTACAGTCCCAGTTGCTTCACCGGCGTGTACGCCAAGGAACGTTGGATTGTGGACAATCAACTCCGGCAACAGCGCCTGGTTACCGCGCTTCAAGATCTGGTCGGCCGCCTCCCATCTGGGCCGACTTCCATCGTGGTCTCGGGCTTGAACGGTCCGTTCAGCCCCTTCGATCACTGGCAAGCCCTTTTGGCCTTCCATCCGCCTGCCGGCGCTCACTTCTATGTGATGCGCTATCCGGAGGTACGCCCGTCCGGCGGACCATCAGTCTCCGCAATCGAAGGCATCAATGCCGAGCACGGGCTTGTAAGCTGGATCAATCCGGACCAATTGGAGAGCATCGCGGCTAACCGCGCGTGGCTGTTCCGCTCCGACGGCAGCCTCGCTCAGGCAATTGAAGGATTGAGCAGCGTCTCGGGCGCACCTGAGTTCGGTGCCAGTGGACTGGATCTGATCCGATACCCGGATCTTGTCGACATCGTTTCGTCAACCAAGGCGACAGACGCGGAGGATGCCGCAGGCTTCCGCTTCCTTAAGTGCGGAACGATATTTCTCTCGTACAAGGCGCCGGATCGAGCGGAGTTTTGCCTACGCCGCAGTGTCGAGTTGATCCCCGAGAATCCCTATAGCCATTATTACCTTGGCAGAGCACTGGAGGACCTCGGGCGAGCAGGCGAAGCACGATCCGAGTATGCGGCCGCCATAGAGCACGCCGCGACATCGCCAAATCCGGCGTTCAACCAAGCGCTGGATGCCTTGCAGCGAGCAGACAAATCGTGAGCACATTCTGTGAATGTGACGACCTTCACCGAAGACGCGCCACACGAGAGAGGCCAGGTGCGGCTCTTGTGAACTGTGCCGCGGCGGGATAGTTCATGTCTGGCTGCTATAGAATCTGCGCAAACCAACGGTAACTAAATCATGCAAGACTCAAAGACCGCCTCAAGCCGGCATTGGCTGCTCCGCGGTACAAAACTCTCGTCCATACTCGAGAGAGGCGGAAACAGTTTCGATTTCCTCAGATTGTGTGCCGCCCTGGCCGTAATGTTTGGTCACTCGTTCTGGCTGCAACCGGCATATGGCCGCATCGAGCCAATCTTGAAGCACACTGGCCTGGAGTACTCGGGCAGCCTCGCCGTCTACACCTTCTTTGTGATTAGTGGGATGCTGGTATCTTCAAGCTATGAGCGACAAGGGTCGCTGGCGCGGTTTATCCCGCTTCGGCTCGCCCGCATCTATCCCGCGCTGCTAGCTTGCGTTTTCCTGAGCGCATTCGTGTTGTACCCGATCCTGTCGAGCGGCAGCTTCGTGAGCGCTCTGCTCAGCGAAGATGCGAAGATCTACTTCGTGAAGAATACGGGCTTGTTCTGGGGCATCCAATGGACACTTCCCCACATTTTTGAACATAACGCCATCAAGGCAGTAATTAATGGATCGCTCTGGACGCTGCCGCTTGAGCTGATGTGCTACATGGTAGCGATTGTTGCAGGCCTGATCTCTGGTTATTCATCCCGCCTACGGCTGGTTGCGCTCCTTGCGATTGTCGGGGCTGGCATTGCCTACCTGGCTAGCCATACATCCAGCTACGAGTTGCTGCGCAGCATCGTCAACAAACCAACCGGATACTCCTTCTATGCACCGCCGTTCTTCATGGTGGGCATGTTGCTATATGCATTCCGTGACCGCGTAGTCGTCAGCTGGCCAGTCGGCATTGCCCTGGCAATCGCCTATGTGATTTTCCGGCACTCGGCAATTGGCACGCCTCTGTTTTATCTGGCGTTCCTATATGTTCTTCTCTGCCTTTGCGGCGACAAGACGCTGCGACGTATCAAGCTGAAGAACGACTACTCATACGGTGTGTATCTTTGGGCATTCCCTGCTCAACAGATGGTAGCGTCCTGGTTTCCCGACATGGATAACCTGGTCGGTCTGGCGATCTCCATACCGCTCACCATCATTGCCGCAGCGTTTTCCTGGCATCTTGTGGAAAAGCCATCAATCAGGCTTGCGAGAAAGCTAACCACCTCCCGGTCAGCCTCTCCCGCTCGGAACAGGTCGCCTGCCGGACTATAGTTAGCTCCTGCCCATAGATCACTGCGGAACGCATCGATCTTGATCGATGCGTTCCGCCGCAAGCAGCTTTCGTGTGCCACGCTCCACAAGCACGAACACAAGCCCGTCCCGTGTCCACGGCCCCGTCAGCTTCTCGCCGTCAGACCCACCGCTCTCCCAGAGCTGCGCCGTGCCTTCCCCCGTCTGAACCCAAAGCTCGACCGCTTGCGCCCCCGTGGAGCCCAGATGCCATCGCACGTCGGCTACGGCACCGGTTTTCAATGCGCTGCAGTCCGCGGCAGTGCGCAGTTCGACCTCAAAATCGACACCAGGCGCCGCCGGCGCCTTTAATGCTGATTGCAGCAGCGCGGTGCCCGGCAACTGATCCGGCCCCGGGGCACGATGCTTCCAGGACATCCTTCCGGCAAGGAGCAATACCGCGATCGATGCGATGAAAATGAGCTTTTTCAAGAGGGCTCTCCTATTGTCCGCGGAAGGGCCAGATCTGATGACGCGCGGCACCACGAATGCTGAATAGCGTTGACGGGGCAGCCAGGTCGCGGCCGGGGATCGCCCACAAGGTCACTTCTCGAACAGTCAGGACGGGCATTGCATGCATATCCTTGATTGCCGCCAGTACGACACTGCTCGAGTTGGGCCCGGTGACCACATGGCTCACTCCGGTTGCCTGCATCAACGCTCGCCAGCGCGCTCCACTGGCGTCCTCGTCCGCATTGCGGGACGCCGCCAGCATCGAAGGGTCATACCAGGCTACCGTGAATGCTCTTCCCGCGAACGGGGCAATGAAGGGCCGCTCGCGGTCCGTGAGGATGACGCTTGCATTCGCGCCACCGTGCTGCAACAGGTAATCCGCCAGTGCCTTCTCGGGAGCGTAGCTTTGCTCTAGCTGGCTCGTGCCCGTGATCAGCCAGAATTTGTCCCAGAGAATGCGCTCGCGAAAGTGATAGGAGCTACTGGGAAAGTAGGAAAGATTAAGCAAGACCATGGCACCAACGATAGCGACCAAGGACTTGTCGCCAATGCCCGCCCGCTGGAATCCGGCGAGGGACAATGGCACCAGTATGGTCAGTGTGGGAAACACATATCGCAGGTACTGGATATTCATGTAGGTCGCGAGCAAAGTCACGACGATAACAAGAAGCGCCGGCAACAGTTTGCGCGAGCACGCCGCCAGCGCGGTTCCACCCAACAGGCCGAGGAAGAGGAATCCCGCCGCGCCGTCATAAGCCTCCATGAAGCGGGCGCTATGGAATGCCAGGTCCCAGGGCATGGACATACGCACACCATCGTGCCACCGGCCATCATTGAATCGCACCAGGTCAAAGTACGGCGAACGAAACACATCGTTGAACACCGGAAGCACCGGATTACCCGTGACGAGTGCGCCATAGAAATAGCTCGACCCGGCAATCAGGAGCACAACGGGAAACAGTTTCGCAACAACGATGAGATCGCGTCCGACCTGCCTTCCCCAGAGCGTCCAGATCACCAACGGCACGACCAGGAGTATCTGTGTTGCCTTGAACGCCATCAATGCCGCACACAGAAGCACAATTGCGGCTACCGAGCGGCTGCGGCTAGTGCCCGTCTTGATATGCAGCACCGCAGCTACGCAGGCGGCAGTGGTGGCCGTCAGCGAGCTTTCCGCCTGCATGCTGCCGAGCAACGGAAGGATTAGCGGCTGGCTGGCAAAGGCGGCCACCGAGAGCCATCTCAACCTGCTGGAAAGACCAAGGCTACGACCGATGTCCCACAGGAAATATACGGACAAGACCAGCCAGACCGCATTGACCGCACCACGCGCTTCCTGATCTGCGACGACCGCCACCATGGCCTGAACAACGTCGGCCACCCAGGGCGTCATGGCCCACACTTGCGTGGCCGCGTCCATCCTGTAGTAGCCGAGCTGGCGGAGCTGGTCCGTCAGAGACAGGTGCAACACCAGATCGTCGTACTGCACCGTGGGCAGCCACAAGCTGGTCGAGGCAACGGTCAGGACGAGAATGGCAAACACGGAAGCAAAGGGAGCCGCGCGCACGGCGGCCTTCCAGCCAACGAACGCGTCGCGCGCGGCGCGGGCGATCACACGATAGCGGAGCACCCAGATCCCAAGCAGCCCGACTACGTAGATCAACGGCTTGTGAATGGGAAAGGGCAATACCCAGCCTGTGGCGCCACCCAATATCACCATGCCGATCAGCAGGCTGAGAGCCCAGCGCCGACGCCCCATGGTTGGCACAAAGACGGAACCGACGCCGATGGCCGCACCACAAAAGAGGATCGTGGCAGCCATCGGACCAAACCCGACATGCGTGCATAGCAGTACGAATGCAATCGCTGCCAGCGCCGTACTCGCCGAACAGCGTTTCAGTATCGCGGGCACGACCGCACATGCCAGGACAACGCCGGCGATCATCGCGAGTTCCGCAATGCGGTTGCCCTGCCACTCCTTGCTCACGGCGGTAGTAGCAAATCCGGCAGCGATCAGGATGGGGCCCAACCAAAGCAATAGCCTGGCTGACGGAAGGCGAGCGGCAGAAATCATGTCAATGATGTGCGAAAGATGGATCTCGGCCCCCGCTGGTCACGCTGGTGGATCCAGCGCAGCTTGGCAGCAGGCAATCGGGATAGGCAGAATTGCGGCCTTTTTCCTGCTGGCGGCGCCCGCTGGAAAAAGGCCGCGGCAACAGCGCAGCGCGTCGCGCGGCAGCGGCTATTCGTCGACGACTACGCGGTCCGCGTTCGTGGCTATCTCGACGCGCTTGCGCAGGCCCCTGCGAATCGTGAACAAGCGGTGGATGGGGCGCCGTGGAACACTGGCGATGTCATATCCGACGAATGCCAGCAAAAGCTGCAAGCCAAACAGCAACGATAGTGCAACGATCATCAGCGTACCCACTGGGGTTGCCGTTCCCGCTATCGTCGAATGATGCCAATGGTAAATGCCAAATACCAAGCCGAAGCAGAAGACAAGCAGTCCGAATACCAACTCCAGCGAAGCCAGCGAGACATCGCGAAGAAAATAGTTGTAGAAGAGTCGCTTACCAATATTCCGCAGATGCTTGCGCAGGAACTCGCCCAGGATGCGGGATATCTTGAGGTTGCTCACTTCATCGCCGTACACGGCATCCATCGGCACATCGACCACCACGGCACGATATGTACCAAGCCGGAACAGGATGTCGGTCTCGAAGAAATACCGCTCACTGATCTTGTCGAATGGCAGCTTCGCTGCCACATCGGCATGAATCGCGGTATAGCCGTTGGTTGGATCGAAAATATTCCAGTATCCGGTCGATACCTTTGCCAGGAACGACAATCCTGCGTTGCCAAACAGGCGCATTGCCGGCATGCGACTGATATTGGAGAGATCGTAGAATCGATTGCCCTTGGTGTAGTCCGCCTCGCCACCGAGAATCGGCATCACGAATTCAGGCAGCAATGCCGGGTCCATCTGCCCATCACCGTCAATCTTGACGATTACCCTGGCACCATCCGCAATCGCCGCACGATAGCCCGTCATGACGGCACCGCCGACGCCTTTGTTCCTTTCGTGCTTGACGACGGTCACGCGAGGGTCTTTGCAGTGCTCCTTGACATAGTCACCGGAACCCTCCGGGCACGCATCATCCACGACATAGATAGCCGACACAAGCCCATCAACGCGTTCAATAACCGACAGAATGAACTTCTTTACCTTAAAACAAGGAATAACGACCGCTATATCGAGACCCTCGTCGGCAAAATTAATATTTTTATCACTCATTCCGAAAAACTCACAACTTAATTCAGCGATAGATCCAATATCTGGATACAAGGAAACCGGCCATGGCCAGTATTCCGTCAGCAAAAGGCTTGACCAGCCACGCCAACTGAAGTCCCTGCAGCCGATCCACGGAAGCAATAACTATAGTGCTTGCAATCGCAGTGCCCGACCACAGCACGATGTATCTGAAGAAATGCCGGAATCCCAATTCGCTGCCAATTTGCGCGGAGAAGGTCTTCTTCCCGTTCAGCCAGAACCCCAGCAATGCGCCCACTACCCGACCGGCAATATTGCCCATCACGGCACCGAAGCCGAAAGAGGTCAACAAAAAGAAGCAGAGCCAGTCCACTCCCAGTTGAACACCCCCAATGACCCCATATGAAGCCCCCTGCTTGATCACACTCATCCTGCTTCTCCATGACGGCGCCTCCATGCAGGAGCCGCCCAATCCGTCCTTTGTATGTGAGAGTCGCTCGGATGGAGGGGACATCACACTTGCGCCACGCGCGCCAAGGCCCTTTCCCGACAGCCCCCTGCCCACACAGGCCAACCTGCAATTCTAACGTATCTTCTGACCATCAAAGCACTTTGCTCGAGCGTGCCACCCTACCCTCTTAGGTCTGAACAGATTCGGCCGCGCCGCCGATGACACCATCGGGAACATAAACAGTCTCATAATCGTTCGATCATCGCTTGACAGTCGGAGATGACAGCATGAAGCCGAAACATATTCTCCGCAATTGCCCACATACTCGGGTGGAATCGATATGCCCGGCGTGACATGCTGGCGGCAGCCCCCACTACGCCACAATTGATAATGTCAATTGTTTCCCCCCTGTAAGTCCTGCGAAATCATTTCTGCAGGCAGTGGATTTCTGACGCGGATCGAAGCCGGAATTGTTCAAAATTACAAGCACGAATGCCGAAGCGTTGAGCTACAGGCCGCCTGGGAGTAGGCCCCTACGGGTCCACGAGACTTTCCTCTACTGCAGGCGCCCCATCAAAAAATTCGTTGATGTAGGCTCAGGCCCCGGGTACCTGCTGCATGCCTTGGCATTATTGCTACCAGGAACCACGAAATTTCTACGGATTCGAATTATTCCCCGCGCTGTGCCGAATAGCGCTCGCTGCACCCAAACTATCACGCAAATTTGATATCAGAAACGCCGGAGAGAACTTCGCTGCAGGGGTCTGTATCGAGGCCATTGAACATTTCACTCCCTCCGTGCCCTTCGACCGTCTATCGAAGCCGCTTTTCCGCAGGGGTTGAGTGCGTTTTGCCACACATTTCGATGAGGCGAAGCATTCGTGCTATCCCGCCCGCCTGCGCCGCGCCACCATCCGCCTGCCCCGCCGCAGGAATCGTGCGGCGTTTCGCATCACCATCAGGTGCGTCACCGCTACCACAAGGAAGCCGAAGAACAACCAGTGGTCCGGTACGCCTGCTTTCCAGGCGGCCACGCCAATCAACCCCAGCATCGCATTGCTGGCCAGGATGATCCACACCACCAACACAGGGGAGAGGTCCATGCGGATCAGCACATGGTGCAAGTGCGTGCGATCCGCCGAGAGTGGATTGCGGCCCGAAATCATGCGTCGCGTCACTACGGCCAGCAAGTCGATCAGCAGGAACCCGGCAACCCACAGCATCAATACCGGTGGAACGTGCTTGCCCGCGTTATAGCCGGGCTGCGACAGTTCCACGGCAAACCAGACTATGCCGAAGCCCAGCATCAGGCTGCCGGCGTCCCCGAGAAAGACACGTTTCCGCCCTCGCAGGGGATTAGGCATATTGAAGAACAGGAAGCCGACCAGCGCGCCGCACAGCACTACGCACAGGCGCTGCGCCGAATTGCTGCCAACCTCACCGGAGAGATAGGCCAGCCAGGCAAATATGATGAATGCAAGTCCGCCCGCCAGCCCGTCGAGCCCGTCCATCATGTTCATGGCATTGATCACCGCGACCACGGCGAACAAAGTCAGCGGAATCCCCCAGTTGGCCAGTTCGATCTCCCGCTTGCCCATGAGGTCGCCCAGCGACATGAGGAACACACCGCCCCACGAAGTCATCAGGATGGCGGCGAATATCTGGAACCCGAGCTTGGTCAACGGCGTCATGCCGCGCAGGTCATCGACCACGCCGACCACTGCCAGCACGGTCAGGCCGCCCAGCAAGGCGACGTAGTGCCCTTGCTCGCGCATGAACATGATGGCACCCACCCAGACCGCGAAGGTGATGGCGATGCCGCCCACCAGCGGCACATCGCCGTCGTGGCGCTTGCGGCCGCCCGGCCGGTCGAGCAGCCCGCCGCGCTCGGCCAGCGGCCGCAGCGTCAGCGTCGCCATCGCGCTGGCCAATGCCACCATCAGGGGTACCCAGAAGAAATCGAACATAGTGTTCTCTACGGTTGCCTGCGCGCCGGAAGAAGCCGGAAGCTCCAGTAGCTTGCCGAAGTCATCAGGCGAGCCAGGCTTTTGACGTGCCAGTTGAGGTAGCGGCGATCCCGATGGCTTTGCCGCTGCGCATCGTGGATCACCCGCGCAGATTGTACCCAAGCAACGCTGCGCCCAAGCCGGTGCAGCCGCAGACAGACGTCGATATCCTCGCAATACAAGTGGTAACGTTCATCAAAGCCGCGGACAGCCTTGAAGCTGGCACTGTCGAACAACATGCACATACCGGCTATCCAGTCGACCTGCTGCACTGGCACTCCGACCCCGTAGTCCGGTTCGGACACGCCACGCAGCCGCCGCAGCACCAGGCGCAAGAGGCCGGGCACGCGTCGGGCGCTGTCCTCCACGCGACCATCGGGCGACAGGACACGCGGCCCCGCCACGCCGGGATGCTCGGTGATCTGAGCCACCAGCGCATCCAGCCCCGTATCCGGCGGGAATCGCACGTCGGGATTCAGCACCATGAACAACGGCGTCCGGCAATCGCGGAACGCCGCATTGTGGTTGGCGCCAAAGCCCTTGGGCTGGCTGTTCACTTTCCACAAGATCGGGCAACCTGGGCAATCGCGCAGCGCAGGCCGGCTGTCCGGTATGTTCTCGGTGACGATGACCTGCATCGGCATAGTTGCCGACAGCGTCTGCAGTTGTTCCAGCAATGGCGGCAACAACGCGGATTGTCCATGGCTGACGATGGAGAAGGTGATCTGCATTCAGTAGTACGCGCGCATCGCGCGAAGGTGCGCCCGGTGCGAGCACGTACCCTTTCGCCTAGCGCGACTTCCCCTCAATTGGCCGCAAGCGAAACTCGCGCACCCAGGTGTTTCGAAACATCACGCCTTCTGGAACAGCGCGATGGCGGGGTCGATCTCGTCCAGCGCGCCAACCACCGTGCAACTGACTTCAGCAACGCCCGCCGATGGCGCACCGCCTTCATGGCGGAAGAACCAGCGCTGCCCGATGCCGGCCGCGGCTGCGGCCTGCATATCCGTGGGCGTGTCGCCAACCATAGCCGAGCGGCTCATGTCCACCCCATAGGCATCCCGCGCGGCCAGCAGCATGCCAGGCGCGGGCTTGCGGCAGTCGCAGGCCCGCAGGTACTCGCCCAAACCAGAGACCGGGTGATGCGGACAATGGTAGACCTTGTCGATATGAGCACCCTGCGCTTCGAACCGTTGCAGCATCCAGTCGGTGAACGCCTGGAATTGCGCTTCGTCGTAATAGCCGCGCGCGATGCCTGCCTGGTTGGTCACGACGAATACCAGCATGCCGGCCGCGTTGGCCCGCTTTACCAGGTCGAAGATGCCGCTGACGAACACGCAGTCTTCCGGCCGATGCACGTAGCCTGTATCGACATTGATGACGCCGTCCCGGTCCAGGAATAATGCCGGTACCGCCATTACTGCCCCGCGATCAGCGCAGGCACTTTTGTCTGCGCCGCCTGGTAGTCATCGGGCACGCCGATATCGATAAAGTCGCTTACCCCTGGGAAAGCGGAAAGGTGAATCTGGTCGATATAGCGGCCCAGGAAGTCCTGCTCGAACGAGAAACGCTGCGGCAATCCGGCGCAGCCGGTCAGCGCGGCCTTGCGCAGGTGATAAACACCTGCGTTGATCAGGCCAGGGCCGCTACGGCCCTTCTCGATAAAGGCACGAATGCGCCTTGCGTCATCGATCTCCACGGTCCCGTAGCGCGTGGCATCCGGCACGCTCGCTGCCGCCAGCGCGACGTCCGCGCCCGTGGCTTCCGCATCCGCGATAAAGGCCGCGAGGTCGACGACCGCCAGCGTATCGCCGTTGAACACCAGGACATCGTCGCCCGGCATTTCCGCAACGGCCTTCAAAATCGCGCCGCCGGTGCCGAGGGGCTCTTCTTCGATGACGTAATGCAGGCGCATATCGCCAAAGACATCGCCCATGCCCGCGCGCACTTGTTCGTGCCGGTAACCCACCGACAAATAGGCATCGCGCAAGCCCTGATTCTCGAGTTGCTTGAGCAGCCACCACAGGAAGGGTTTTCCGGCGACATCGGCCATCGGCTTGGGCAGGTCACCCACCACGGGGCGCAAACGGGTGCCGAGTCCACCCGCGAGGATCAATGCGGGCTTCATTTGCGGGGAAACATTTCGGCTTCAACCAGGCCGCAGATGATGTGGCCAAGCAACAGATGCCCTTCCTGGATCTTGGGGGTCACGGCGGAGGGAACCTCAATGGAGATATCGCAGAGCTCGGGCTTTGCCCAGCCCCGCTCGCCGGTGAATCCGATCACCAGCAGTCCGGCCTTGCGCGCCTCTTCCATGGCAAGCAGGACATTGGGCGACTTGCCCGATGTCGAATAGGCCCAGAACACATCGCCCTTGGCGCCAACGGCTTGCACCTGGCGGGCAAAGAGCTTTTCGTAGCCGTAATCGTTGCCGATCGCCGTCATCACCGACGAGTCCACGGTCAAGGCAAACGCGCACAATCCGGGCCGGTCGTAGTTGAAACGGCTGACGAACTCCCCGGCAATATGCTGGGCATCCGCGGCACTGCCGCCGTTGCCAGCCAGCAGTACCTTGTTGCCGCGCCTGAGCGCTTTGCAAATCCGGACAGCGCATTGCTCGGCGCGCGAAATCAGTACCTCGTCAGCCCTGATTTTCGAAAAAATATCGATCGCCTTGTCGATTTCCTGTTCAATGAATCCCCTCACGCCTTCCTCCAGGATTGAGCACCGCTCTCGGTGAAATTACAGGTAAACACCTGGCCGTTGAAACCTGCCAGGGTCCGCATCACGTCTGGCCGGCGAGCCGGATCGACAAAGAACATCATGAAGCCGCCGCCGCCGGCGCCGGATACCTTGCCGGCCAGCGCACCGGCCGCGATCGCTGCGTCATAGACTTCGTCGATCGAAGCGTTGGTAATGCTGTCGGCCATCTTTTTCTTCGATTCCCAGCCGGTGCGCATCGAATCGGCGAATCCGTCGAAATCTCCCTTGAGAATGGCTTCTTTCATGCGGATCGCTTCTTCCTTCACCGCATGAAGCGCATTCAGCGACTTTTGCTCGCCGCTCTTCACGTGGGCGGTCTGCTGGGCGATGATCTTTGCCGACTCACGGGAGACGCCGGTGTAGAACAACACCAGCGAAGATTCCAGTTCGGCCTTGATATTGGCCTTGATGCGAAGCGGATTGACGATGACCCGGTCGCCATAGAACTCCATGAAATTCAGGCCGCCGAACGCCGCCGCGTACTGGTCCTGCTTGCCACCTGCCATGTCGAGGTCCACCCGCTCGATCTCGTATGCAAGATGGGCGATTTCGTACTCGCCCAGCGGCAGCGACAAGAGCTCGCAGAAGGCATGCACCAGTGCAACGACCATGGTCGACGAGGAACCGAGGCCGGAGCCGGGGGGCGCCTCTGAATGCGTCGTGATGGAAATCGGCAGCGGTTGACCCCGATTGAAATCCTTGACGATGCGATTGTAGACGCCCACATGCAGATCAAGCCCGTCGACACGCTGGAGCACCGGCGTGCAGGGTCCCACCCACGAACGCTTGCTATCGGCGGCGATCAGTTCGACCTGATCGTCGTCCCGCGGCGCAATGGTGGCGTAAGCAAACTTGTCGATCGTGACGTTAAGCACCAGGCCACCGAAATCGTCGGAGTAGGGAGAAACGTCGGTGCCGCCTCCGGCAAGGCCGAGACGGAGCGGTGCGCGGGCGCGAACAAGAGAGAACTGCGTCATGGTTGAGCTTATCCAGCGATTGTAGGGATGGCGGGATGCGGGTCGATATCGAGCCGGAAGACGTTTTCCATTGCTTGCGGCGAGAACGTCCCTGAAATGTAGGCCTTTGCCCTTTCCGCCACCTCTTGCCAGCGATCGTCATTTTCCAGCAGCGTCACAACCTCCTGTGCCAGACGATGCGGATCGTCCGAGACGGGTACAGTGTCCTCCAGGCCATCAAGGCCCTGAGCGCCGACAGACGTGGTCACTAGCGGCAGGCCATAGTTCATCGCCTCCACCACCTTGCTCTTTACACCCGCACCGAAGCGCAGGGGAACAATGGCGACACGCGCCGTACGGTAGAACTCCAGTAGCTGTGGGTCCGTCACGTAGCCGGTTACGGTAATGTCATCTGTTGCCAGCCTCTGCACTTCCGGGGTCGGATTCGATCCGACCAGCCAGAGGTGAGTGCCAGGGACGCGGGCACGTATCAGCGGCATGATATCTTGCACAAGCCACTTCGCGGCGTCGACATTCGGCGGGTGGCCAAAGCCAGCCACGAAAAGAATGCCGCTGCGGCCCTGCGGGGTCGGCTTGACCAGGTCGGCCGGGGAAACATCGAAGAAGTACGGCGGCACTGTGCGTCCCTTCGCCTCCGGCACCAATTCCAGCACAGCCTGTGTCTCGGTGGGCGACGGATAATAGACCGCATCCACTTCCTTCCACAGCGCCAGTTCCATCTCGCGCATGATGGCGGCCTCCTTGCGCAGCGTCTCGGAGCCGGTCATCTCGTGCTCGTTGAGCAAGCGCGCATAGTGCAGGTCATGGCCATAAAACAGTATCTTGGCACGGCTGTTCGCACGTATTGCGGGCAGGAATTCCTTGGCGACAGACGGACGGCTCAGCAGCACATAGTCGAGTTGCGATCCATGCTCGGCGATCCAGTCAGCGAAGTTATTCTGGAATTCACCACCATAGAAAACTTCGATCCCCGCCTGCTGCAAGATCGAAACATATTCGGGATCGTACCAGAGGTTTTGAGGCCAGAACTTCACATTTAACCCCATCCCCTTGAGAACACGCAGGAAGCACCACATCGAGCGCGAACCGGCATCGCGATCCGGCTGCGGCGCGTAGTGATCGATCACAAGGATGGTCTTCTTGCCAGCGGAACGTTCATGGGCACGGAAGACATTAGTACCGTTATCGAAATGCTCGCGGTCCAGCACTTCGCGCCAGCGCTCGCGGAACTTCTTCTGGTTCTCCACCTGGTAAGCCTTGATGCCCCCGCCCGTATCCGTTCCGTGCGAGATGCCTTCATAGTGAATAATTACCGACTTCGGCTGGTAGAGCACGCGCTTGCCCATGGCACGAACGCGGAATGCCAGGTCCGAATCTTCACAATAGGCTGGGACATAGACTTCGTCGAAGCCATTCAACTCACGGAACAACGCCGTCGGGATCAGCAGCGACGCGCCCGAGCAGTAGTCGGCGTCCTTGACGTAGTTGTAGACGCTACGGGTGGGGTCATCCAGCCTGCCGAAGTTCCAGGCCGAGCCATCGCGCCACATGATGCCGCCGGCTTCCTGCATGCGGCCGTCCGGGTACACCAGCTTGGAGCCGACCATGCCGCAGCCCGGCTCACTGGCGAACAGCGCCAGCATGGTATCGAGCCATCCCGGGGTAACTTCCGTGTCGTTGTTGAGGAAGTAGACATACTTCCCGCGAGCCAGGCTGGCAGCGTGATTGCATGAACGGATAAAGCCGAGGTTCTTCTCGTTCATCACGAAACGCAGGCCAGGAATTGCCTGCATGCGCAGGATTTCCTCGTCGCCGGAGACATCTTCGGCAACGATGACCTCGATCGGCACGCTCGGCATGTGCGCGCAGATGGAGCGCACGCACGACAGGGTATGGCCGATATTGCCGTACGTCGGGATGATCACCGAGACGACAGGCTCCGCTACCTCATCGAGCTTCAGGCTGGCAAGCACTTCGTCGACTTCCTCGGCTGCAACGGGACCCAGCCCGACCGGTGTCAGCGCCATGCCCTCTCGGTGGCGGCGCCATACCTCGTAGTGCACCATCCCCTTGAAAAGGGGACCGGCGACGCGGTAAGCAACGTTCACGCAACGGTCCTTCCACTTCTTCGACACGGGCGCACGCAAATACAGCGTGCGCCCGGCCTTCAGCAAGGATGGGCGCACGCTGTCAAAGACGGTATTGAACTCGCCGCGCCCCAGCCTTGCGGCAGTGCGCAACGGGCCGGTCACTTTCCAGGAGTGCGAACTCAGCATGGCCTTGAGTTCATTCTCGCGGGCCATGAGTGCACCGAGAAGATGATCCCGTTCGACTTCCACCTGCTTGAGCTGATGCCTCAGATAGGCTGATGTACCTGTTTCCGCAACCGGAACAGGAGGTACCGCGCCCGGCGGCGGGCTTGCTGCAGGTGTGAAACCAGGCACCGCCGCCTTGGCTGGCGTCGAGCGCACAGTACGGCGAAATATCCTGCGAAGACGCTGCGAAATTCGCAGACTTTCAATTGTCTCGCGCTGGTTTTCGACAGTCGCTCGAAGCGCTTCCACTTCCTTGTCGAGCGACAGCGCCCAGGCAGAACGCTCGTCGAACTCGCTCTGCAGATCGCCAAGGCGCTGTCGCACCTCAGCCTCTTCAACGCTCAAGCGTCCGGCCCAGGCCGCCACCTCTTCTCGCTCGGCATAGAGATCCACGCCCTCTTCGAAGAAGATGGACGCCGGGCCGACGGGCAGCGCCACATCCGATGCGGAGCAGATGGCGACGAAATACATCATGTCGTCGGCGGGCACAGTGGCTTGCCGAACCTTATCGTCGCGCAGCGTCAGCGCCTGATACCCGTCTTGCTGGCCGTCCAGTGGCAGCAGCATCGAACTCGTGGCGAGCCGCTGGCCGTAATAGCTGACCTTGGGAAAATGCGAGCGCAGCAAGGCGTCAAGCTCCTCGAAATAGAGCTCCTTGACGTGATACTCGTTGTGGTAACCGCGATCGTCGGAATAGACCTTCTTGTTAGGCGACGAGATCACCAGGATGCCGTCGGGACGAAGCACCCGGCGAATCTGCGCGATCATTTCCTCATGCCCATGCAGATGCTCGATGGTCTCGAACGACACCACCACATCCACGCTGGCGTCAGGCAACGGGATCGCCGTGGCGCTGCCAGCTTCAAAACGCAGGTTCTGGTGCTGCTGATAGCGCGAGCGGGCATGCGCCACTGCGTCGTCGGAAATGTCGACGCCGATAACGGACTTGGCACGCGTGGCCATCAGTGCGGAGCCATAGCCCTCGCCGCAGGCGATATCGAGCACATCCTTGCCAGCAGCGATCTCCAGCGACCAGCTGTAACGGTGCATGTGCTCGTAGCGGATCGCTCCTTCTTCGGTGGGAACGAATCGTTCGCCGGTAAAGTTAAGCACGGACTATCCTTCCTCAGAAATAGCAATATCGAGCATCGGGATGCCCACCAGTCCATGTCGCATGGAGCTGTCGACCGCGCGCAGGGTCAGGGCATCGTGGACCCAATGCTGCTGTGTATGATCATTTTGCGTGCCGGACGCGATTGCCGCATCCACGGAGTACGCTCCCACGGGCAACGTCGGCATGCGGAAACGAAAGCTGGCGCAATAGCGCTTGCCGGCATCGCCGGACACCGTATCGTCCAGCGTGGCCAGGAAGGTGTTGTCGCCAAACAGCCGCTGGCCCAGCCGGTCCTTCAGGTAGAAGCCGAAGATCAGGCCATCCAGCGCCGCATGCAGTTCTGCGGAGATGCGCAACTCAACTAGTTCGCCGCCATGGACCAGCTTGAGTTCCTGGCCCTGCTCGTCCAGCAGCGTGGCATCAACGATGGAAGCGCCGCGCGCCCCGAACTCGCTGTCCGCCTGCTCCGGGTCAAACTCGAACACCTCGATGCGTGTTCCAGCACCCTGGGCGCGTAGCGTTTCCCACCGGCTGTCCACCACATCGAGTTCGGCCGTCTTCCGGGGCTTCTTTTCCTTGGCCGCTGCCACTTTGACGGAGACACCCAGCGCGCCCCGATCTTGCGCATGCTGCTCTGCCAGATAAGCCTCGACCGTCTCCTTGGCGTTGCCATCCATCTTCAGCACGCCATGGTCCAGCCAGATTGCCCGCGAGCAAAGGCTGGTCACCGCGCCAACGTCGTGGCTGACAAACAGCAGCGTGCCCTTCTTCTGGAACTCTCGCAGGAAACGCATGCACTTCTGGGTAAAGCGCACGTCGCCCACCGAAAGCGCTTCGTCCACCACCAGCACATCGGCATCGACGTGTGCGGCAATTGCAAACGCCAGACGCACATACATGCCGCTGGAGTAAGTCTTTACCGGCTGGTTGATGAAGTCGCCGATTTCGGCGAAGGCGACGATGGAATCGAAGCGTTTGGCCAGTTCGCCTTCTTCGATCCCGTACAGCAGACCGCTCAGATAGACGTTCTCCTCGCCGGTAAACTCGGGGTTGAAACCGGCACCAAGTTCGAGCAGCGCGGCAATCCGGCCGTTGACGCTGACCTCGCCCATGGTGGGGAATAGCGTGCCGCATACCAGCTGCAGCAGCGTCGACTTGCCCGAGCCATTTTGGCCGATGATGGCAACGGTTTCACCCTGCTGGACATCGAAACTCACGTCGCGCAGCGCCCAGAACTCACGAAAGTACTCCGGCGGGTGCATGCCGACCATGCGCTTGAGGCGCGGCATCACCATCTGCTTGAGACGATCCTTGGGCTGCGCGTAGATTTCATAGCGCTTGCCCAGGTTGCCGACGCGAATCACGGCATTATTCACGGGATTAGAGGACATCGGAGAACCCCTTGCGCGTCTTCTGGAACCACACCAGCCCGGCCCATGCCACGCAATAGCCGATCACCAGGTAAAGCAACCAGCCGAGCCAGTCGATGCTGGTTCCCCAGATCGCGGCATTGCGAACCTGCTCGACGATAAACGTAATGGGATTCAGGTAAAGAAATGGCCGCAGGCGCTCCGGCACCGATTGCAGCGGATAGAACACCGGTGCCATGAACATCAGCAGCGACGTAACGATCCCCATCACCTGCCCAAGATCGCGTAGATACACGCCAAGCGAGGCCAGCAGCCACACCAGGCCAGCGATCAGGATCACAAAGGGAAGCAGGATGACCGGCACAAGCACGACCGTCAGCGGCAGATGCCCCTGCCAGATGAAGATCGCGCCCATCAGGATCACCGATGCCACCAGCGTATGGAACAGCGCCGAGCCGATGGCGATCCACGGCAGCGTCTCGAGCGGAAACACCACCTTCTTGACGAAGTTGGGATTGCTCACCACCAGGGTAGGCGCGCGCTGCAGGCATTCCGCGATCAGGCCATGAACCAGCACGCCGGCGAACATCACCACGGCAAATTCAAGGTGATCAGTCGATGTAGGGCGCCAGCGCGACTTGAACACCACGCCGAAGACGAAGGTGTAGATCAACAGCATCAGCAGCGGATTGATGAAGGTCCACAGCAGGCCAAGGAACGAGCCTTTGTAGCGACCGGCGACTTCGCGTTTGACAAACTGAGTGATGATGCTGCGGTTCGCAAGAAGGGACTGAATCACGACCAGCGGGTGCATGCTTGGCTTTTCCTTCATGCGGGAAATCCTTGCTTGCTACCGCCCGGAGTCCGGCGGCGAAAGCCGCCGCTGTGGGCACCGGTCATTCGAATACCTCGGCATCTGCCAGCGACTTTCCGGCGGCATCTTTCGCGGCGAGCATAGGCTCGCCGTCGAGCGGCCATTCGATCCCGAGGGCAGGATCGTTCCAGGCCAGGCTGCGCTCGTGTTCCGGGTACCAGTAGTCGGTAGTCTTGTAGAGGAACTCGGCGGACTCGGACGTCACCAGGAAACCGTGGGCAAACCCTTCGGGAACCCACAGTTGGCGCTTGTTCTCGGCGGAAAGCGTCAAACCGGTCGATTTGCCAAAAGTGGGCGAGCCGCGGCGCAGGTCAACCACCACATCGAACACTTCGCCCGACGTCACGCGCACCAGCTTGCCCTGCGGATGCTGGATCTGGTAATGCAGCCCACGCAGCACATTGCGCGCGGAGCGCGAGTGATTGTCCTGCACGAACTCGCGCTTGAGCCCGGTCGCGGCTTCAAACGCCTTGGCATTGAAGCTTTCAAAAAAGAATCCTCGGTCGTCGCCGAACACTTTGGGTTCGAGGATGAGCACCTCAGGGATATCTGTAGGGATGACTGTCAGGTTCATGGTCTTGCTTACTTGATCGCTTCCGAGACAATGCGCTGCAGGTACTGTCCATAAGCGTTTTTGGACAGCGGCTTGGCCAGCGCCGCCACCTGCTCGGCATCGATCCATTTGCTGCGATACGCGATCTCTTCCGGACAGGCAACCATCAGGCCCTGCCGGTTTTGCAGCGTGGCGATAAAACTGGCCGCTTCCAGCAGCGAGTCATGCGTGCCGGTATCGAGCCACGCATAGCCGCGGCCCATGATCTCCACGTCGAGCTGCGCCATTTCGAGATAGCGCTTGTTGACGTCAGTGATCTCGAGCTCACCCCGGGCTGACGGCTTGATATCGGCCGCGATGTCGCAGACCTGCCGATCATAAAAGTAAAGCCCGGTAACGGCATAATTTGAACGCGGCTTCAGCGGCTTTTCTTCGAGCGATAGCGCACGGAAGTTGTCGTCGAATTCGACTACGCCGTACCGCTCCGGATCGTGCACGTGATAAGCGAACACTGTGGCGCCCGCGTCCTGGCCGCCGGCCCGGCCAAGCTGGCCCACCAGGTCGTGGCCATGGAAGATGTTATCGCCCAGGATCAGCGTGGAGGGATCGTTGCCGATAAAGTCGCGGCCGATGATAAAGGCCTGTGCCAGGCCGTCCGGCGACGGCTGGACCGCGTACTGGAGGTTGATGCCCCATTTGCTGCCGTCGCCGAGCATGTCGGCGAAGCGTGGCGTATCTTCCGGCGTGGAGATCACAAGGATGTCACGAATCCCTGCCAACATGAGCGTGGACAAGGGATAGTAGATCATCGGCTTGTCGTACACCGGCAGCAATTGCTTGGAGACCGAGCGTGTGATCGGATAAAGCCGCGTGCCGGAACCCCCGGCCAGGATGATGCCTTTGCGCATGGTGCTGAGATCAGGAAAGGATCTGGTCGAGCAGGAAATGTATTCCCTGCTGCCAATCCGGAAGATGGATGTCGAAGGTCTCGCGCAGCTTGCTCGTGTCAAGACGCGAATTGGCGGGCCGAGGAGCTGGTAGTGGATACTCACTAGCCGGAATCGGCACAATGCTCTCGGGATCCGCCTTTAATGCTACGCCCTTGGATGCCGCATAGCGCAACACTTCAGTAGCATAGGCGTGCCAGGTGGTCTCGCCGCCGGCCGCCAGGTGATAGATGCCGGCCGGGAAGGCGGCGCGATCGCCCGCCAGCCAGTGGCGGGCAATGATCTGCGCGGTCACGTCGGCAATCAGCGCTGCCGTGGTCGGCGCGCCGAACTGGTCGGCAATCACACGCAGGCTATCGCGCTCGCGGCCCAGCTTGAGCATGGTCTTGGCGAAGTTGCCGCCATGGGCGCCCGCCACCCAGCAGGTGCGGAGCACCAGCGCAGTGGCACCGGACGCCGCGATAGCCTGCTCGCCGGCCAGCTTGCTCTTGCCGTAGATGGATTGCGGGTCAACCGCATCCAGCTCGACATAGGGGCCCGCCTTGCGGCCATCGAACACATAGTCGGTCGAATAGTGCACCAGCAAGCTGCCAAGCGCCTTTGCCTCCTCGGCCAGCACGCCGGCCGCGGCGCCATTGACAGCAAACGCGGCGTCGGCGTCCGTCTCGGCCTTGTCCACCGCGGTATAGGCGGCAGGATTGACGATCACATCGGGCCGGTACTGCCGAATCAGCTGGCGTAGCGTGTCCGGACGCGAGAAATCGCAAGCGGCACGATCCAGTGCGATCACATTGCCAAGCGGCGCAAGGCTCCGGCGGAGTTCGAATCCGACCTGGCCGTTGCTTCCTGTTACAAGAAGGGTAGGAATATTTTGCGCCTTATGCGGCATATTGTTTTGCCACCCAGTTCCGGTATTCACCGGACATCACATCTTGCACCCAGCCCTGATTGTCCAGATACCACTGTACGGTCTTGCGCATGCCGGTCTCGAATGTCTCGGCCGGCTTCCAGCCGAGTTCGCGCTCCAGTTTGCGCGCATCGATGGCATAGCGCCGATCATGGCCCGGACGGTCCTTGACGAAGGTGATCTGATCCCGGTAGGAACCGGCCGCCTTCGGGCGCAGTTCGTCGAGCAGGTCGCAAAGGGTGTGGACCACGTCGAGATTGGTCTTCTCGTTCCAGCCGCCCACGTTGTACGTCTCGCCCAAGCGGCCTCGCGCCAGCACTTCGCGGATGGCAGCGCAGTGGTCGCCCACATACAGCCAGTCGCGCACGTTCAGGCCATCGCCATAAACCGGCAAGGGCTTGCCGCCGAGCGCATTGGCGATGATCAACGGGATCAACTTTTCGGGGAAATGATAGGGCCCGTAGTTGTTGGAGCAGTTCGTGGTGAGAACCGGCAAGCCATACGTGTGGTGGTAGGCCCGTACCAGATGGTCGGATGCAGCCTTCGATGCCGAATAGGGGCTGTTGGGCGCGTAGGCCGTGGTCTCGGAGAATTGCGGATCGCCGGCTTCGAGGGAACCGAAGACCTCGTCGGTGGAGACGTGCAGGAAGCGGAAGGATGCCCTGGCTTCGTCATCGAGCGCGCTCCAGTAGGCGCGCACGGCTTCGAGCAGGGTGAAGGTGCCGACAATATTGGTCTGGATGAACTCGCCGGGACCATAGATGGAGCGGTCGACATGGCTCTCGGCGGCAAAATGCACCACGGCACGGGGCTTGTAGGTCGTCAGCAACTGGTCGAGCGCGGCGCGGTCGCAGATATCCGTCTGCGAGAAGACATGGCGAGCGTCGCCATCCAGCGAGGCAAGCGTCTTGCGGTTGCCTGCGTAGGTGAGCTTGTCGACATTGACAATGCCGTCGGTAGCCCCGGTGCCGAACCAGTTCAGAACAAAGTTGGCACCGATGAACCCCGCACCGCCCGTAACAAGAATATGAGACAAAAGTTGTGCTCCCTGCCTATCGATATATTTCGAGGACCCGACCAATGCCGAGCGCCCGCCTTGGTCCATTGTGGGGACGGCGGGATCTTAAGTACCTGCAGAAGTGGCGGTATTCTATCCGACCGGGGGCAGGGCCTTACCCGGAACAGGCATCTTTTTGTAGCCTGTTGTAACGTCCCATCGAAAATTTCCGCACAATGTTGCCAATTCGGATCAGTTTACATGTGTGATCATTCAGGCAATTTATTTTTGTGAACAATACGCATCATTTTGCTGTAGGCGACCTCCAGGGTTGCGCGGGTTCGCTTGACGAACTCCTTTTTCAGCGCTTGCCGGCCGACAGCCAGCTCCGCTTCGTAGGCGACCTGGTCAACCGCGGCCCGGCCTCGGCGCGCACGCTGCGCCTGGTCCGTCAGCTTGGCGAGCGCGCCGAATCCGTGCTCGGCAATCATGATATCCACCTGCTGGCCGTGGCCGCCGGTGTACGCAAGCGCGGCCGCAGCGACACCCTGGACGACATTCTTGAAGCCCCGGATTGCGATGAATTGCTCACATGGCTAAGGCACCGCCCATTGGCCATCCGTGAAAACGGTTTCCTGCTTGTGCACGCCGGCGTACTGCCGCAGTGGACGGCCGAGCAGACCATGGAGCTGGCGTCCGAAGTGGAGCAAGCGCTGCGCGGTCCCAACTGGAAGGCTTTCCTGGCCGACATCTTCGGGAACGCGGCAGTTCGATGGGATGCAGGCCTGCGCGGCATCGAACGTCACCGCGTCGTGGTCAATGCCCTCACCCGCCTGCGCTTCTGCAGCGCGGAAGGGGTGATGGACCTGAAGAGCAAGGAAGGTCCCGGCGGCACGCCCACGGGCCATATGCCCTGGTTCGACGTCCCCGGCCGCCTGACCGAAGACACCACCGTGGTTTGCGGACACTGGTCCACGCTTGGGCTGGTGATGCGCCCCAACCTCATGGCGCTGGACACGGGCTGCGTCTGGGGCGGCAAGCTCACGGCGGCGCGGCTGGCGACGGATCCGGCGCAGCGCTCGCTGATCCAGGTGGACTGCCCGCAATACTGCGATCCGCTCGCCTGAGCCAGCGGCCGCGCACGGGCTGGCTTACGGCGTGGCAGCCGGCTCGGGTGAACCCGCCCCCTCACCCACTTCACCGAAGGCACGTTTGTTGCCAGCGCCGCCATTGACCTGCCCCGCCAGCTCGGCGGCATGTTGTTGCGCACCCTGACTCAGGTGGGTTACCACTTCCCGGGCGGCCTCGGCCAGCTCGCGCCGGCTGGCGCTGGTGGCGGTCAGGGCTGGCGCGAAGCACAGCCTGGCGATGATCGGCGGCGCCCGCAAGATGGCGTCAAGTGTCTGCAGCAGGGTCAGGTCGCCGATATATGCCGGTGCGGTGGTCGGCTGGCCGGTCGCGGCATCCAGGTAGGCCAACCCGACCGGCTGCACGGGCAGCCCACCCGAGATCGGCGCCTGCATCAGGTTGGCGTGGAAGGGCAGCACGCTGGCGCCATCCGTGGTCGTCCCCTCGGGAAACACGCAAACCAGGTCGCCCTGCAGCATCACGTCGGTAATCGCATGCAGTACGCGGTGCGCATCGCGCTTGCGCGCACGTTCGATAAAGATGGTGCCGGTCTGCGCGCACAGCCAGCCGATCACGGGCCAGTCGCGGATCTCCGATTTGGCCACGAAGCGCACGGGCTGCCAGCTGTTGATGACGTAGATGTCCAGCCACGAAATGTGGTTGCAAACCACCATGGCGCCATGCGGCGGCGCCTGCCCAGGCTGCAGCCCCTGCACCTCGACCGTGATCCCGCAGATCCCCAGCAGCCGGCGCGACCAGCGCCGGATATGCCACTGGCGCGACTCGACACCCAGCCACGGGAACAGCACGGCGCAGGTGACCAGGCCGCGCAGCAGGTGCAGGATCAAAGCGGTTTTCCGTAGCCAGATCATGCAATCCCCGCCGGCGGGCCTGCGTGAATCGTCTTGCCCGTGTCCACTCGGCCCGGCATGACGCTCAGTGCAGTTCGTAGACGACGTGGCCGCCGACCAGCGTGGCACGCACGCGGCCGCGCATCTCGTAGCCCAGCCACGGCGAATTCTTGCCCTGGCTCTTGAGAGCGCGCCGCTCGACCTTCCACTCCTGCTCGGGATGGAAGATGCAGATATCGGCAGCGCTGCCCGCGCTCAGCGTGCCGGCCGCCAGGCCCAGCACGCGGGCCGGTTCGGCGGTGATGCGGGCCAGCGCCTTGGACAGCGGGACCTTGTGCTCCTCGGCCCAGCGCAGCGTCAGTGGCAGCAGCAGCTCCAGCCCGGTGGCGCCGGGGGAGGCCTCGGCGAAGGGCAGCAGTTTTTCATCGTCGTCCACCGGGGTGTGGTCCGAGCACAGGGCGTCGATGGTGCCGTCGGCAAGACCTGCCACGATGGCGTCGCGATCACGCGCGCTGCGCAGCGGCGGCGAGAAGCGCATCTGCGAGTTGAAGTAGCCGATATCCATGTCGGTCAGCGACACGTGATGGATGTTGACGTCGCAACTCACCGCGAGGCCTTCGCGCTTGGCCTGGCGCACCAGTTCGATGCCGGCGGCCGAGGACAGCCGGCACAGGTGCACGCGCGCGCCACTGCTGCGCATCAGCTCGAAGATGGTGTGCAGGCGCACTGTCTCGGCAATCACCGACATGCCGGACAGGCCCAGGCGCGATGCCACCGCGCCGCTGGCGGCCACGCCGCCCCCGAGGTAGGGATCTTCCGGGCGCAGCCATACCGAGAAGCCGAAGGTCTGCGCGTACTGCAGCGCGCGCAGCAGCACCTGGGTATTCCGGATCGGCGCCTCGGCCTGCGAGAAGCCGATGCAGCCGGCCTCGGTCAGTTGCGACATCTCGGTCAGCGTCTCGCCCTTCAGGCCCAGCGTCAGCGCGCCCAGCGGGTAGACGTGGGTCTGGTTGAGCGTGCGGGCGCGGTACTTGAGCATTTCGACCAGGCCGGGCTCGTCGAGCACGGGGTCGGTATCGGGCGGGCAGACCAGGCTGGTCACGCCGCCGGCGGTGGCTGCCGCCACTTCGGATTCCAGCGTGGCCTTGTATTCATAGCCGGGCTCGCGCAGGCGCGCGGAGAGGTCGACCAGGCCGGGGCAGACGATCAGCCCGGTCGCGTCGATGGTCTTGTTGGCATGGAAATCCGCCGGCGCGCTGCCCACGCCGACGACCTTGCCGGCGGCGATGTAAAGGTCTTGCTGCGCATCGACGTTCGCGGCCGGGTCGATCAGGCGGCCGCCCTTGATGTGGATCTTCATATCGTGTCGCTTGCTTGGCTTGTATTCGGTTGTTCTGGCTTGCCTGGACCTTGTCGGCCGGGCGCTCGCTATCAGTCGTGGTTTCCGGCCACGATGCCCATCACGGCCATGCGTACCGCAATGCCGAAGGTCACCTGGTTGAGAATCACGGATTGCGGGCCGTCCGCCACGGCGGAGTCGATCTCCACGCCGCGGTTCATCGGGCCCGGGTGCATCACGATGGCGTCGGGCTTCGCCCGCGCCAGGCGCTCCGGCGTCAGGCCGTAGGCCTTGAAGTACTCCTGCGCCGACGGCAGCAGCGCCCCGCTCATGCGCTCGTTCTGCAGGCGCAGCATGATCACCACGTCCACGCCCTTGAGCCCCTCTTCCATATTGTGGAAGACGCGCACACCCATCTGCTCCAGCCCCGAGGGCAGCAGCGTGCGCGGGCCGATGGCGCGCACTTCAGGCACGCCCAGCGTGGTCAGCGCATGGATGTCGGAGCGCGCCACGCGGGAGTGCAGGATGTCTCCCACGATCGCGACCGTCAGGTTGGTGAAGTCCTTCTTGTAATGGCGGATGGTGTACATGTCGAGCAGCCCCTGCGTGGGGTGCGCGTGACGGCCGTCGCCGGCGTTGATGACATGCACATGCGGCGCGACATGCTCGGCGATCAGGTAGGGTGCGCCGGAACTGGCGTGGCGCACCACGAACATGTCGGCCGACATCGCCGACAGGTTGTTGATGGTGTCGAGCAGCGATTCGCCCTTGCTGGTGGACGAGGCGTTGATGTTCAGGTTCAGCACGTCCGCCGATAGCCGCTTGGCGGCGATCTCGAAGGTGGTGCGGGTGCGTGTGGAGTTCTCGAAGAACAGGTTGAACACGCTTTTGCCGCGCAACAGCGGCACCTTCTTCACATCGCGGTCCGAGTCGGACAGCGAGACGAACTGGCTGGCAGTGTCGAGGATGTGCGCGACCATCTCGCGCGACAAGCCCTCGATCGAAAGCAAATGCTTGAGCTCGCCGTTCTTGGTCAGTTGCGGGTTGCGGAACGTCTTGATCATGGCAGGTAGAAAGGGCCGGGCGGTGGCGATTGACTGGTCTGGAGCGTGTGTTTCTGGCGCCCCGTTACCGGGGCGCCGGGCGCGTGTCTGGCTGGGCAGGCTTAGTTGCCGGTGGCCTCGTTGGCAAAGGCAAAGCGCATGTCCGCGCCGGTACCCTCGTGCGACAGGACCAGCGTGGTCCCGGGCGGCAGGTCGACGTGCGCGGCGACGAAATCGGCGGCCGCCGGCAGCTCGCGCCCGCCGCGATCGACCAGTACCGCCAGCGCCACGCGCGCGGGGCGGCCATAGTCGAACAATTCGTTGACGGCGGCGCGGATGGTGCGGCCGGTGGCCAGCACATCGTCGATCAGCAGGATCTTGCGGTCCTGCACGTCGAAGGGCAGCGTGGTCGGCTGGGCCTGGCTATGCAGGCCCTTCTTGGCATAGTCGTCGCGGTGGAAGGCGACGTTAATGACGCCGTGGGCCGCCAGTTGCAGGTCCGCGGCGAGCCGCTCGGCAATCCAGGCGCCGCCGGAGTAGATGCCGGCTACCGACCATTGCGCGCGTTCGGCGGCGGGCAGCGCGGCCTGCACCTGGTCACGCAGCGCATGGTAGAGCGCCTCGGCGTCGGGAGAGGAAGTCTGGGTCATAGCGGATGCTGGTCGAAGTACTGTTGCAGGATGATGCTGGCGGCTTCGGCGTCGAGCGCGCCCTTGCGGGCGCCGGCCATCTCGGCGGCGATCGACGTGTAGCGCTCGTCCACCCACTCCACCGGCAGCCCGAAGCGGCCGTGCAGCTGATTGCCAAAGCGGCGCGCGAGCCGCATCGATGGCTGCTCGGTGCCGTCCGGGTTGACCGGCATGCCCACCACCAGTTGCACCGGCGCCCATTCCTTGACGAGCGCGGTCACGGCCTCGAAGCGGCCTTCCACGGTGATGTTGGGGATGATGACAAGCGCACGGGCCTCGCGCGTGACAAAGTTGCCAAGCGCGACGCCGATCTTTTTTTCGCCGTAATCGAATGCCAGGACGGTGCCGTCGGTGGGCAGCGGGCGCGGCGCTGGCGCCGCCCCCGCCTCAGGCATGCCCGGCCTCGCCCGAGAGCATGGTGAAATCGATGCCCAGCAGGCGGATGGCGGCGGCAAAGCGTTCCTCGGGCGGCACGCTGAAGATGATTTCGGGATCGGCCTGGACAGTCAGCCAGCCGTTGCGGCTGAGTTCTTCCTCGAGCTGCCCCGCGCCCCAGCCGGCATAGCCGAGCGTGAGCAGGAAGCGGTGCGGGCCGCTGCCGTTGGCCACGGCCTCCAGCACGTCCTTTGAGGTGGTCATCTCCAGTCCGCCCGGCACGGCCAGGGACGAGACGTAGATGCCGACCGGATCGTGCAGCACGAAGCCCCGCTCGGTCTGCACCGGCCCGCCGAAGTAGACGGGCTGCTGCGCCACCGGCTGGATCTCCAGCTTGAGGTCGATCTTGTCGAACAAGGTGGCCATATCGATATCGATAGGCCGATTGATCACCAGGCCCAGCGCGCCGCGGTCATTGTGCTCGCACAAGTAGACGACGGAACCCGAAAAAGTCGGGTCTGCCATGCCGGGCATGGCAATCAGGAACTGATTGGTGAGATTGATTGGGGCTTCCAGCGTCGCCATCCCTGCATTTTATCAAATCGTTGCCATCCTTCCGGAAAAGATTCGCGGATGCCGCATTGCAGCATCCCGACGCTTCCCGGTGCGCTTTCCTGCCGGCCCTGTTCCCTACTCCTTGCGCGTGAGCGCGGCCAGGTCTTCCTGCGTGAGCCAGCGCCACTCGCCCAGCGCCAGCGTCGGCTCCAGCACGAGCCCGCCGATGGCGCTGCGGTGCAGGGCTTCCACATGGTTGCCGGCCGCGGCCACCATCCGCTTGACCTGATGGTATTTGCCTTCGGTCAGGCTGAGGCGCAGGCTGCGCTCGCTGGTGGCCTCGCAGGCGGCGGCAGCGATCGACACGGGTTCGTCGTCCAGCTTCACGCCCGCCAGCAGGGCATCGACCTGCGCCTGGGTGACCGGCTCGGCTGTTGTCACTTCGTAGACCTTGGGTACCTTCTTCTTGGGCGAAGTCTGGGCATGGATGAACTGGCCGTCGTCCGACAGCAGCAGCAGGCCGGTGGTGTCCTGGTCCAGCCGCCCCACCGCCTGCACCTCGCGCTGGCGCAACGGCACCGGCAGCAGGTTATACACGCTGGGATGGTGGCGCGGCCGTTGCGAGCATTCGTAGCCCACCGGCTTGTTCAGCAGCAGATAGGCCTTGGTGTGGCCGATCCACTCCTCGCCGTCCACGGTCAGGCGCAGTCCGTCGACTTCGAACTTTGCGGCCGGATCCTCGCACAGGACGCCGTCGACCTCCACCAGGCCGGCGCCGATCAGGTCGCCGCAATAGCGGCGGGTCCCGAAGCCCTGGGATTGAAGGATGCGGTCGAGTGTCATGGCCATGGCTTGCTTCTTGATATCTGAATTCTGGATTACTGGTGCGGCGCCGCCGGAACGGCGCCTCTGCCCGGTTTGCCGGGGGGCTGTCCGCGGTGCGGCGCACCCCTGCCGGTATGGTAGGGTAACAGGCTTCTTCCACCCGTTTCCGGAGCGTCCGATCTTGCCCTCGCCCACCGCCGATATGCGCCAGCCCTACCGGATCGACCGGCGGTTCGCGCGCGGGCTGGCCTGGTTCCGGCGCGACCTGCGCGCCGACGATCACGCGGCGCTGCATTATGCCCTCAAGCACTGCCGCCAGGTATGGTGCGTGTTCGTATTCGACCGCGAGATCCTGGATCCGCTGCTGGCACGCGGCCTGGCCGCCGACCGCCGGGTGGCATTCATCCTCGCCTCGCTGGCACCCCTCGATGCCGCCCTGCGCGCCGCTGGCGGCGGCCTGATCGTGCTGCACGACCACGCGCGCAAGGCCGTTCCCGCGCTGGCGGCCGAACTGGGCGCCGAAGCCGTGTTCGCCAACCACGACTACGAACCCGCCGCGCAGGCCCGCGATGCCGAGGTGCGGCAAACGCTCGCGGACCAGTCCTGCGCCTTCTTCACCTTCAAGGACCAGGTGATCTTCGAGCGGGATGAGATCCTGACCGGCCAGGGCAAGCCGTTCTCGGTATTCACGCCCTATAAGAACGCCTGGCTCAAGGCGCTGCTGCCGTTCGACCTCAAGCCCTATCCGGTCGAGCCATATCTGAAAACGCTGGCTCCCGTACCCCGGCCGTATGCGCGGCCGCTGCCTGCACTGGCGTCACTGGGATTCGCTCCCTCCAACCTCGCCGAGATCGCCATGCCCGCCGGCAGCGCCGGCGCCCACGCGCTATTCGACGAGTTCTGCGGCCGCATGGGCGACTACGCGCGCCGGCGCGACTTCCCCGCCCTGCGCGGCCCGAGCTACCTGTCGGTCCACCTGCGCTTTGGCACCCTGTCGATCCGGACGCTGGCCCGCGCCGCCCACGCTGCCACGCTGCGCGGCGGCGCGGAAAGCGCGGGCGCCGCTACCTGGCTATCGGAACTGATCTGGCGGGATTTTTATTTCATGATCCTGCACCACCATCCGCGCGTTGCCGCGGGCCATGCCTTCCACGCACCCTATGACGCCATCCGCTGGCTCGGCGGCGAGACCGGCGAGCGCTATTTCCAGGCCTGGTGCGACGCGCGGACCGGCTATCCGCTGGTGGATGCGGCCATGCTGCAGATCCGGCAAAGCGGTTACATGCACAACCGGCTGCGGATGGTGGCGGCGAGTTTCCTGGTCAAGGATCTGGGTGTGGACTGGCGGCGAGGGGAGCAGTACTTTGCCGACCAGCTGAACGACTTCGATTTCTCGGCGAACAACGGCGGCTGGCAATGGGCCGCGTCCACGGGCTGCGATGCCCAGCCCTACTTCCGGATCTTCAACCCGACCACGCAATCGGAAAAGTTCGATCCGCAGGGACGGTTCATCCGGAAGTACCTGCCGCAACTGGCGCGATTGCCGGACAAGTACATACATGCGCCGTGGACGGCTTCGGAGGACGTGCTGCTGGCGGCCGGTGTCAGGCTCGGGGAACACTACCCGCGGCCCATCGTCCAGCATGACGTTGCCCGGAAGGAGACATTGGCGCGGTATGCGGTGGTGAAGGAAAAGGCCAGGATTGGGACGGCCTGAAAAACCCGCGACGCGGAACGAAGCCGACTGGCTGGGCCAAAACCATCTGCCATGACGACGGCGGTCTCTCCCTCTCCCCTCAGGGAGAGGGGAGGAACACCCCCAACCCAACCCTCACGCCGCCAGAATCGCACTCTCCCGATAGTGCTTCTGCGCCTCGTCGGGCCGCTCGGTTTCCTCAAACATCTTGGCCAGCGCCAGATGCGCCCGGACCCGCAGCCGGCGCTGCGAATCCACATCCGCATAGCGCAAGGCCCGCTCAAAACTCGACTGCGCCTTGCCCCACAGCTTCTCTCCAAGGCAAAGCACACCCAGCGTGAAGTAAAGGTCCGCATCAACCGGATGCTGCGCCAGCCATTTCTCCGCCTGCTGGATCTGCGGCAGCGCACGTCCCGGCTCGGCGCACTCCGCGTAGCGCAATACCAGCCGGCTATCCCAGTTGGCCTTGAGCGCATCCTCCACAATCTTGCGCGCCTCATCCTGCCGGCCCAGCGCAGCGAAATAGCGCGCCGCGGGTTCGGCGATGCGGGCCGCACGCCGTTCGTCGGTCGATAACGAGCGCCAGAAATCATGCAGCGCGTCGCCGTCGTGGCGGCGCTCTTCCAACAGGGCTTCGCAGGCCATCTGCTTGAGACGCAGCGCCAGCACCGGATGCAGCGCATTGCGCTTTTCCAGCGAGCGCGCCAGGCGCAGGACTTCGGTCCAGTTCTTCAGGTGCTGGTGAGCCCGCAGCGCGATACGCTGCACGTGGATCTGGCGCGCGCCCTGCGCCTGCAGTTGGGCGATGGTTTCCAGCGCGCCGTCGGCATCGCGCGCGTCGACCAACAACTCGGCCATCGACACCAGCCGCGCCTGTTCGCGCTCGGGATCGGTCACCTGCGCCATCCAGGCATCGCGCCGCTCGGTTTCCTGCATGCGGTGTGCCGCGCGCGCGCCGATCAGCGCCGCGGTCTGGGCCTGCTCGGGCCAGGCCTGGGCTTCACGCGCGGTGCGTTCGGCGCGGGCGAAACGGCCGGCGAAGAGGTTCTCGATCGCCTCGCGCAAGGCGGCCTGCGCCCGGTTCATGCGGCTGCGCTCGCGATACGCGGCGGCGCGCGCCGGCATCTCGGACAGGTGCCGCACGGTGGTGAGGATGGTCCAGACCACGAAGAACGTCAGCAGCAGCAGCGCCAGTGCCAGGTTCAGCGAGAGTTCGACCCGGTAAGGCGGGTAGAACAGGACCACGTTGCTTTGGTTGAATTGCGTGAATAGCGCCAGCCCGACCGCGCCGCCAAACAGGATAGCCACCCAGAAAAGAAGCCGCATGCGCTACTCCTTCTTGAGCGCCTGCAGCGCGCCGAGGCTTTCCGCCATGGTCGGCAACTGCACCGTGACGGCACCAGCCTGGGCCTGCTTGAGCAGGGTCAGCGCGGCCTGAACGCGGCGCGACTTGGTGTCGAAATAGCGCCCCAGCATGGCTTGCGCGGCCGCCAGGTCATTGCGGAACACCGGTTCGTTGCGCGACAGCAGCGCCAGCCTCGCATTGAGCAGGCGCAGCTTGACGTTCTCGCGCAGGAACCAGCCCTGGTCGCCGGTCAGCAGCAAGGCCTGGGCATCGTCCACGCGCCGGATGCGGATAACCTGCATCAACTCGTCGCGCACGCTGGCCCACAGGCCGCCAAACCATTTGCCGACCGTGTTGCCGGCCGGTGCCGGCTCGGCCTTGGCGGCATTCCTGGCGCCCTTGCCGGTGGCTGGCTTTGCGGCCGTATCGGCCTTATCGGTTTTTTCCGCTTTTTCGGCCACCTCCGCCTTTGCGTCCGATTTGCGCGCATCGGCTTCGCTGCGCTCGAGCATGCGCTCGCTCGACAGCAGTGGCAGCGTGTCGATCTGGTTGATGGCTTCGTCGAGCTTGATGGCGGCGCCAGTCAGGTCGGTATCCGGCACGGCTTTCATGCGCGCCACATCGCGTGCGATGGCCCGGCGCAGCAGATTGTATTGCGGCTTGTCAGTGCGCGCCAGGCGCGTATCGGCGCTTTGCAGCGCCGCCAGCGCGACCTGCACATTGCCTGTCAGCTGCAGTTGCTGGCCCGCGTTGGTCAGCAGTTGCTGGATCTCCGCGATCTCCCAATCGTCACGGTTGCGCATCAGGTCCTGGTAGACCTGCTCCAGCGCGGCTTGCTTGTCGCGCGCCTCGCCCACCTGCCCGTCCAGCGCGCCAACCTTGGCCTGCAACTCCTTCACGGTTTCCTGCGCATTGCGCGACAGCACGCGGGTTTCCTGCACCAGCGCATCGTTGCTCTGCTGGCGCCGCGCCAACTCCTGGGTCAGGTGGTCGACGCGCTGCTGCAACCACCAGAACCCGCCACCAATGGCGAGGATCAACAGGAGCAGCAGCACCCACCACGGGTTGATGCGAGGCGTGCCGCGGACGGGCAGCGGGGCGCCAGCCGCGGGGGGCGGACTGGAGGCGGGAGGAGCGGTATTGTCTTGCGTCACGCGATCGACCTTCGTTGACGTTGCGGGCGGTGGATTGATTTGCGGGTCCGGCGCAAGCACCGGCGGCGGTGCCACGGCCGGGACTGGCGCCGGGGCGACCGGTGGCGCGGGCATCGGCTCCGGCGGACCGGCATGCGCCTGCGCCCACTGGCGGCAAGCCGCCAGCAGACCATCGTCCCCCGGCGCCGCGCGCAGCAGGTGCGAGAACCCCAGGGCCTGGGCCTGTTCGGCGATTCTCGCATGGGGCGCGATGCACTGCACCTGGCGCAGGCAAGCCAGTTCTTGCGGGCTCAGTGCCTGGCGCGCCATTTCATCGAGATTGCGCACCGCCTCGGAACTGGTCAGCAGCCACGCCTGCGGCGGCGCGCCCGGCTTGAGGCCGTCGCGCACGGCCTGCCATTGCATGCTGCCGGGCGTGGGGACGGAGCGCTGGTAGGCCTCGACCGCGCGCACCTCGGCGCCCGCGCCGCGCAGGCGTTCGGCCAGCCAGTCGCGTCCCCCGTTGCCACGGATGATCAAGACCTGGCGCCCTTGCAGGGCGCCGGCGTCAAGCTGGGCCTCGAGTTGCTGCCACAGCGCCTCGGAATCGAAGCGGGCTTCGGCGCCTTCGCCACCATTGGCGGCATCACCGTTGTCGGCCTCATGGCCGGTCGTGCAGCCGGCGGGCGCGATCACCCGGCAGGCAGGCGCGGCAATGCCACGCTCGGCCAGTGCGGCCACGCTGGCTGGGCCGACCACGGCCACCGGCACGGATTCAGGCCATTGCGGTACGGGCTTGTCCTGAATCTGGGCCAGCGCGTCGAGCGCGAAAGCCACCGCATTGGGGCTGACGAAGACCACCAGCGCAAAGTCCGCCAGTTGCGCCAGCGCCGCGCGCAAGGGTGCATCGTCGGCCGCGGGGCCGATCGCCAGCAGGGGAAAGCCAAGCACGTCCAGGCCCGCGGCCGACAAGGCCTCGGTGAGTTGCCGGGACTGCCCGGCGGGTCGTGTTACAACGACAGTCGGGCGGGGCATGGGCCGGTCTCAGGCAGGAGGAGCTTGATGGGAGGCGGGATCCGCCAGCGTCGCCAGGATCTCGGCTGCGCCTTGTCCCAGCAGATCCTGGGCGACGGCCTTGCCGAGCGCTTCCGCCTGGTGGGGTGCATCGGCACCCTCGACCACCGCTTCGGACCGGGCCCGCACGCAGCGGCTGCCGTCGGGCAACGCCACGAAGGCCTCGATCTTCAGCGTTGCGCCATCCCAGCTTGCGTGGGCTGCCAACGGCACCTGGCAGGAACCGCCCAGCATGCGCGACACGGCGCGCTCGGCGGTAACGGCCAGCGCGCTGGGCGCATGGTTGAGTGGCGCCAGCCAGGCGGCCAGCTCGGGACGCCCGGCCGGAATCTCGATGCCAAGTGCCCCCTGCCCGGCGGCCGGCAGCGAACTGACGGGATCGAGCACGGCGCGGATGCGATCGCCCAGGCCCAGGCGCTTGAGGCCGGCGGCGGCCAGGATGATGGCCCCATAATCGCCGCGATCGAGCTTGCCGAGCCGGGTGTCGAGATTGCCACGCAGCGGCTGGATCACAAGATGCGGGTAGCGGGTGCGCAGCGCGGCCTCGCGGCGCAGGCTGGAAGTGCCGACCACGGTACCCGCTGGCATGGCTTCGAGCGAGCCGAAGCGGGCCGAAACCAGCGCGTCGCGCGGATCCTCGCGTTCCATGATGGCGGCCAGGGCAAAGCCTTCAGGTAACTCCATCGGCACATCTTTCAGGGAGTGCACGGCGAGGTCGGCGCGGCCTTCGGCCATCGCGATCTCGAGTTCCTTTACGAACAGGCCCTTGCCGCCGACTTTGGACAAGGTACGGTCTAGAATCTGATCTCCGCGCGTAGTCATTCCGAGAATGGACACATCGCACGCGGGATAGTATTGTTGCAACGCAGCACGCACATGCTCGGCCTGCCACATAGCCAGACGGCTTTCGCGGGAGGCGATGACTAGCTTGCGCGGTGCGGCGCTGGAGGAAGACGGGGGAACGGATGCTTGCATCCGCGAATGTTAGCACGCACCCCAAGCGGCTCCGGGCCAATAGACAGCACACATTAAATAAGAGACGACAGGAGATTGCATGACGCAGCAAGCTGCGCGCCCCGCCGGCCGGCGTAAGCCAACCGCCAGCCGGGCAGACGCCCCCGATACCGTAGTAGCTTCCGCTTTGGTTCCCGCAAGTACCCCAGCCACTCCATCTGCCAAGACCGCCGGCCGCAAGCGCACCGCCGTCGCGAAGCCTGCGGCAAGCGCCCCGGCGCGGCGCGCCAGTGACAAGGACGTCCCCCTGCGCGAGGACATCCGCTTCCTGGGCCGCTTGCTGGGTGAGTGCCTGCGCGAGCAGGAAGGCGACGCCGCCTTCGAGGTGGTCGAGACCATCCGCCAGACCGCCGTGCGCTTTCGCCGCGAGAACGACCGCGCCGCCGGCGCCGAGCTGGACCGGCTGCTCAAGCGCCTGTCGCGCGACCAGACCAACTCGGTGGTGCGTGCCTTCAGCTATTTCTCGCACCTGGCCAATATCGCCGAGGACCAGCACCACAACCGCCGCCGGCGCGTGCACGCACTGGCCGGCTCGCCGCCGCAGCCGGGCAGCCTGGCGCACGCGCTGCAGGCCATCGACGCGGCCGGCGTGACCGGCAAGACGCTGCGCAAGTTCTTCGACGAAGCGCTGATCGTGCCGGTGCTGACCGCCCACCCGACCGAAGTCCAGCGCAAGAGTATTCTCGACGCCGAGCGCGAGATCGCCCGCCTGCTGGCCGAGCGCGATCTGCCGATGACCGCGCGCGAGCGCGACCACAACACCGCACTGCTGCGCGCCCGCGTCACCACGCTGTGGCAGACCCGCATGCTGCGCAATACGCGGCTGATGGTGGTTGACGAGATCGAGAACGCACTGTCCTACTACCGTACCTGTTTCCTGCGCGGCATCCCGCAGCTGATGAGCGAACTGGAAGAGGACATCGCCGCGGTGTTCCCCGCCACGCGCAAGAACAAGGCCGCGCCGGCCGCCTCGACCCAGCTCGCGCCCTTCTTCCAGATGGGCTCGTGGATCGGCGGCGACCGCGACGGCAACCCCAACGTCACCGCCGACACGCTGGAGCAGGCTGCCAGCAAGCAGTCCGCGCTGATCCTGGAGTGGTACCTGGACGAAGTCCACGTGCTGGGCGCGGAGCTGTCGATGTCGAGCCTGATGGTGGAAGCGAGCCCGGCACTGCTGGCGCTGGCCGAAGCCTCGCCCGACCATTCCGAGCACCGCGCCGACGAGCCGTACCGCCGCGCCCTGATCGGCATCTATGCGCGCCTGGCGGCAACCTGCCTGGCCGTCACCGGGCAGGCCGCGCCGCGCCACCCGGTGGCCGACGCCGCGCCCTATGCCGACGCGCAGTCCTTCGGCGCCGACGTGCAGGTCGTGATCGACTCGCTGCGCGCCCACCACGGCGAGGCGCTGGCACGCACCCGCATCGACGCGCTGGCCAAGGCCATCGCCGTGTTCGGCTTCCACCTGGCGTCGATCGACATGCGCCAGGTGTCCGACGTGCACGAGGCCGTGATCACGGAACTGTTCGCCGCCGCTGGTGTGGAGGCCAACTATGCCGCCCTGACGGAAGCGCGCAAGCTGGAGCTGCTGCTGGCCGAGCTGCGCCAGCCGCGCCTGCTGACCCTGCCCTGGCATACCTATTCCGAGCAGACCCGCAGCGAGCTGGCCATCCTGAACATGGCCCGCGAGCTACGCGCCCGCTACGGCGCGCGCGTGGCCCGCAACTACATCATCTCGCACACCGAGACGCTGTCGGACCTGGTCGAAGTGATGCTGCTGCAGAAGGAAGCCGGCATGCTGCGCGGCACGCTGGGCAGCAAGACCGACCCGGCACGCCCGGAACTGATGGTGATCCCGCTGTTCGAGACCATCGAGGATCTGCGCAACGCCGCCGGCATCATGCAGTCGCTGCTGGAGTTGCCGGGCTTCGCCTCGGTGATCGCCCATCACGGCGGCGAGCAGGAAGTGATGCTGGGCTACTCCGACTCCAACAAGGACGGCGGCTTCCTCACCTCCAACTGGGAGCTGTACAAGGCCGAGCTGGCGCTGGTGCAGGTGTTCGAGGCGCGGCGCGTCAAGCTGCGCCTGTTCCACGGCCGCGGCGGCACCGTCGGCCGTGGCGGTGGCCCGACCTACCAGGCCATCCTCTCGCAGCCGCCTGGCACGGTCAACGGGCAGATCCGCCTGACCGAGCAGGGCGAGATCATCAACAGCAAGTTCGCCAACGCCGAGATCGGCCGGCGCAACCTGGAAACGGTGATCGCCGCCACGCTGGAAGCCTCCCTGCTGCCGACGCAGAACGCGCCCAAGGACCTCGTCACGTTCGAAGCGGTGATGCAACAGCTCTCCGATCGCGCTTTCAGCTCCTATCGCGCCCTCGTCTACGAGACCCCGGGCTTCAAGGACTACTTCTTCGCCACCACGCCGATCACCGAGATCGCCGACCTGAACCTGGGTTCGCGTCCGGCTTCGCGCAAGCTGATGGACAAGAAGCAGCGCCGCATCGAAGACCTGCGCGCGATTCCCTGGGGCTTTTCCTGGGGCCAGTGCCGCCTGCTGCTGCCGGGCTGGTACGGTTTCGGCAGCGCGGTCAAGGCGCTGCTGGACGAGGCGCTGGACGAGAAGGCGCACAAGGCGGCCGTCGCCACGCTGCGCCGCATGGTCAAGAGCTGGCCGTTCTTCTCCACGCTGCTGTCCAATATGGACATGGTGCTGGCCAAGACCGACCTGGCCGTGGCCTCGCGCTACGCGCAGCTTTGCGAGGATCCCGCGCTGCGCAAGAGCGTGTTCGCGCGCATCAGCGCCGAGTGGCACCTGACCTGCGAGATGCTGGCGCTGATCACCGGCCGTCATGAGCGCCTGGCCGACAACCCGCTGCTGGCCCGCTCGATCAAGAACCGCTTCGCCTACCTGGACCCGCTCAACCACTTGCAGGTTGAATTGCTCAAGCGCTACCGCTCGGGCAAGGATGGCGACGACATCCGCGTGCGGCGCGGCATCCACCTGACCATCAACGGCGTGGCCGCGGGCCTGCGCAACAGCGGCTGAAGCAAGGCGACGCCCTGGCGTTGCAAAAAAGTCCCGCCATGGTGACTGGCACCATGGCGGGAGAACCCGTCCGGCCCGCAGGCCGGACGGCGCAGAGCATGGCTTGCCTTACAGCAGCTTATCTCCCGGCCAGGGCGGCAAGCGAGCCCACACCCCCCGCCTGCGGCTCAGCCAACGAACGCGCCCGGCACCGGATCTTCGCCGAGCACGGACAGCAGCACCGCCCAATGCATCGCCTCATCGCCCAGGATGCTGCCCGCGGCCTTGGTCAGCTCGCGGTTATGGAAATTTGGCAGCACGCCCAGATAAGCCGCGGTGGCACCTTTTTCCAGCCCGGCGGCAAAGCGCAGCACATCGGCCTGCGTCTTGAGCTGGTCGGTCGGGAAGCTGTACTCGGCCGGCTTCTTCGCCATCACCGGGCTGCCGCCCAGCTTGGACACGGTGCCCGCCAGCACTTGCGCGTGCGCCTTGTGGTGCGTCTGGAACTTGACCGCGGTATCCAGCACCGGCTTTTGCAGCAGGCCGCTCTCCGCGCCGACCTGATAAGCCGCGATGGCCTGGTATTCCAGCCCGAGGGCTACATTCAGAATGGCGATATCGTCCTTGGTGCTGCCGGACTGGGCCTGTGCCCAGGCGGGCATCGACTCGCCCAGGCTCATCACCGCCAGCGATCCAAGCGCAAATAGGCCGGGGACTTTGAGCAGGCCGCGCCGGCGCGCATCCGGCGCAACAAGGATGCGGCTCTCCGTGTCCTCGCTTGCCTGGCGCTTCGCCGCCTCGGTCATCGACTGCATGCGTTCCATGGTGTTCTCCTGTCTTGGGGTGAAGTGGCGCCTCGATTGCGTTGCGTTATCGAAGGGCAATCCGTTGAAATGCCGGCGCCTTTCACTTCTACGCACTGGCATCGCGATCGGATGCAACAACCGGTGCGATCGATGCCATGCCGCCGGCAAGCCGTGCCTATAATCCGGAAACGTCACTTGCCTCTTTTCACCAGGGATCCCCCACGGTGTCCTCCTCCGCCAACGCGTCCTTTGCCCCCAGGCCGGCCGATGCCGACCGGCTCGCTGCCTTGCTGCAAGCCGCGGCACTGGGCGACCGGCAAGCCCTGCGCCAGCTCTACGACGAAACAGCCACGAAACTGTTTGGCCTCGCGCTGCGTATCACCAACAGACATGACTGGGCCGAGGACGTAGTGCAAGAGAGTTTCGTCAGCATCTGGCATCACGCCGGCGATTACCGGCCGCACCTGGCTGCCCCGATGACCTGGATGACGGCCATCGTACGCAACCGGGCGCTGGACTGCCTGCGCCGGCAGGCGGCAGCGCGCGCCAGCCAGACCGTGGAACTGGACGACAGCCTGGGCGAGTGGATGGCCGACGATGCGGCCGGCCCGGCCGAACTGGCGCTCGCCAGCCAGGAAGCGCGGGCGTTGAACCAGTGCCTGCAACGGCTGGAGCAGCCGCAACGGCAGGCGATCTCGCTGGCCTACCTGAAGGACATGAGCCATAGCGAACTGTCCGAACAGTTGCAGGTACCGCTGGGCACCATCAAGTCATGGATACGGCGCGGCCTGGAACGGCTGCGCATGTGCCTGGAAAGCCTGTCATGAATCTCAGCCGCCACCCCGACCTGATCGACCGCCTCGCCGCGCAGTACGCGCTGGGCGTGTTGCGCGGCGGCGCGCGCCGCCGGCTCGAGCAACTGGCGCGGCAGGAACCCGCCATCCGCGACGCGATCGGGCACTGGCAGGCGCGGCTGTCCGGCATCGCGGAGCTGCAGCCCGCCGCCGAACCGGTCGACAAGGTGTGGTGCGGCATCGAGCAGCGGCTGGGCTGGCAGCCCATGCCCGACGCGGCCGCCAAGGCTGGCATACCGGAGCACTGGTGGCGGCGCCTGTGGAACGTGCCAGGCTTCTGGCGCGGCGTCACCCTGGCGACGGCTGCCGTGGCCGCGGTGGCGATCGGGCTCAATATGCGCATGGCGCGCCAGCTGGATACCACGCCCCTGGTCAACGCCGTGGCCGTGCTGAACGACGACCGCGCCGAAGCCGCCGTGCTTGTGACGTGGGATGCCCGCTCGCATTCGCTGACGTTGCGCCGCCTGGATCACCTGCCGCTGAGCGACGAGCAGGTATTGCAGCTCTGGGCCTTGCCGGACGGTGGCAAGCCGCAATCCCTCGGCGTGCTCGGACACCAGCGGCAATTGCGCCTCGCGGTGGCGCAGGCGGTGGGCAAGGTGCCGGCGCTGGCCATCAGCGTGGAGCCGCCGGGTGGCTCGCCCGACCCCAACGGGCCGACCGGGCCCGTGGTATTCAAGGGCCGCGTCATCGACAACACGCTTTAGGCAAGGCTGGGAGACGCCCGGCAGCGATATAATCCCGGTTTCGCCGATTTTTCTCGTTTGCCCCGCGGCCTGCCGCCGGCTTGCGAGCCAACCCAGCCTTACCGCCCATGACCTCCCAACTTGCCAAGAAAGGCGAAGCCTGGTCCGCCCGCTTCTCCGAACCGATGTCCGACCTGGTGAAGCGCTACACCGCTTCGGTGTTCTTCGACAAGCGCCTGGCCCTGTTCGATATCCAGGGCTCTCTGGCGCACGCCGCCATGCTGGCCAAGCAAGGGATCATCGCCGAAGCCGACCGCGCCGAGATCGAGCGCGGCATGACGCAGATCCGCGGCGAGATCGAGGCGGGCAACTTCGAGTGGAAGCTCGACCTGGAAGACGTCCACCTGAATATCGAAGCGCGCCTGACCGCCCTGGTCGGCGACGCCGGCAAGCGCCTGCACACCGGCCGCTCGCGCAACGACCAGGTCGCCACCGATATCCGCCTGTGGCTGCGCAGCGAAATCGATACCATCATCGGCCTGCTGGGCGCGCTGCGCGGCGCGCTGCTGGACCTGGCCGAGAAGAACGCCGACACCATCCTGCCGGGCTTCACCCACCTGCAGGTGGCCCAGCCGGTCACCTTCGGCCACCATCTGCTGGCTTACGTGGAAATGTTCACGCGCGACGCAGAGCGCATGGCCGACTGCCGCCGCCGCGTCAACCGCCTGCCGCTGGGCGCCGCCGCGCTGGCCGGCACCAGCTACCCGATCGACCGTGAATTCGTCGCGCAGCAGCTCGGTTTCGACGGCGTATGCCGCAACTCGCTGGACGCCGTCTCCGACCGCGACTTCGCCATCGAGTTCTGCGCCGCCGCCGCGCTGGTGATGACCCACATCTCGCGCTTCTCCGAGGAGCTGGTGATCTGGATGAGCCCGCGCGTGGGCTTTATCGACATCGCCGACCGCTTCTGCACCGGCAGCTCGATCATGCCGCAGAAGAAGAACCCGGACGTGCCCGAGCTGGCGCGCGGCAAGACCGGCCGCGTCAACGGCCACCTGATCGGCCTGCTGACCCTGATGAAAGGCCAGCCGCTGGCCTACAACAAGGATAACCAGGAAGACAAGGAGCCGCTGTTCGACACGGTGGACACCGTGGCCGACACGCTGCGCATCTTCGCCGACATGGTGCCGGGCATCTCCGTCAAGCCGGAAGCCATGCGCGCCGCCGCGCTGCAGGGCTACGCCACCGCCACGGACCTGGCCGACTACCTGGTCAAGCGCGGCCTGCCCTTCCGCGATGCCCACGAAGCCGTGGCCCACGCGGTGCGCGCCTGCGACGACCGCCGCTGCGACCTGGCCGACCTCACCGTGACCGAGCTGCGCGAAGTCACCGGCCTGGGCGACAAGGCGGCGCTGATCGGCGACGACGTGCACGAGGTGCTGACGCTGGAAGGCTCGGTCGCGGCACGCAACCACATCGGCGGCACCGCGCCGGCGCAGGTTCGCGCAGCCATTGCCGCTGTACGCGCGACGCTTTAAGCGGACGCACTGGCGACACTGCAGCGCAGCATGCCAATGTAAGTTTCACGTAAGTAATGCTTTGAAAAAAAGCCGCCAGGGCGCATGCCCGGTGGCTTTTTTTTATCTGGTTCTATTTTTGCGCAATGCGGTAGGTATTAGCCCCAAGCGCCGAAGCATATTGTTACAGATAAACTAATTGCCGCAAAAACAGGGGAGACAACCCATGTATTACTTGCTTGGTCTGTCACGACAGATCGACAGGTTGAATCAGCACACGGGCAGGCTTGCAAACATCATGATCCTGCTGTCGTGCCTGATCAGCGCAGGCAACGCCCTGCTGCGTTACGGCTTCAACCTTAGTGACAACTGGCCGCTTGAACTGCAGTGGTATATGTTCGCCATCGCGGTGATGTTCGGCGCCTCCTATACCTTCCAGCGCAACGAGCATGTGCGCGTGGACCTGATCTACGGCAACGTATCGGAGCGCGCGCAACACTGGATCGATATCTTCGGCATTATTTTCTTCCTGCTGCCTTCCTGCGTGCTGTTCATGTGGCTGTCGTGGGAATCGCTGTTCCTGCCCTCGTGGCGCATCCTCGAGCAATCCGGTAATTCCGGCGGTCTGCCGCGTTACCCGATCAAGCTGGTGGTGCCCCTCGGCTTCGGCCTGCTTGCCTTGCAGGGCGTATCCGAGCTGATCAAGCGCGTTGCCGCCCTCAAGGGCCTGGTGCGCATCGAATCGAAATACGAGAGGCCGGTGCAATGATTCCATTGGAATATATGCCGCCGCTGATGTTCGGCGGCCTGGTGGTATTCATGCTGATCGGTTTCCCGGTCGCATTTTCGCTGTCGGCCGTGGGTCTTGCCTTCGGCATCCTGTCCATCCAGTTTGGTTACTTCCCGGTCAGCTTCCTGCAGGCGGTGCCGAGCCGCGTGTTCGGCAGCGTGCTGGCCAACGAGCTGCTGCTGGCCATCCCGTTCTTCACCTTCATGGGGGCGATCCTGGAGAAGTGCGGGCTGGCCGAGGATATGCTCGACTCCATGGGCCAGTTGTTCGGCCCGGTGCGCGGCGGCCTGGGCTACTCGGTCATCATCGTGGGCTTTATCCTCGGAGCCATTACCGGCACCGTGGCGGCCCAGGTGATCGCCATGGCAATGATCTCGCTGCCGGTGATGATGCGCTACCGCTACAACATGAAGTACGCCACCGGCGTGCTGGCGGCGTCGGGCACCATCACGCAGCTGGTGCCGCCGTCGCTGGTGCTGGTGGTGCTGGCCGACCAGCTCAAGACCCCGATGGGCAGCGCCGACGTGGGCAGCATGTACCTTGGCGCCTGGGGCCCGTCGGTGATCCAGATCGCGCTGTTCGCGCTCTACACCTTCGTGCTGACCCGCATCAAGCCTGACTGGCTGCCGCCAGTGCCGGTGGAAGAACGCACGCTGCGCGGCTGGCCCCTGTGGCGCAAATGCCTGCGCGGCATCATCCCCTGCGCGGTGCTGATCTTCCTGGTGCTGGGCACGATCATGCTGGGCATCGCCACGCCGACCGAATCCGGCGCCATGGGCGCGGTCGGCGCGCTGGTGCTGGCGGTGCTGCGCGACCCCGGTTTCGGCAAGCTCGACCGCACCATCTACCGCATCGGCCTTGCCGCCACCGGCGTGGCCATCATCGTCGGCACCGTCGCCTTTGGCTCGCACGCCTTCCGCATCCCGCTGGCGGTGGTCTACCTGGTGATTGCCTGGCTGCTGCTGCGTGCCGGACAACTAAGCGCGCTGCGCGCGCTGATCATCGATGCCTACCAGTCCACGGCGCGCATCACGGCCATGGTGGTGTTCATCCTGATCGGCTCCACCTGCTTCTCCGTGGTGTTCCAGGGCGTGGACGGCGGCGCCTGGGTGGAGCATATGTTCACCTCGCTGCCCGGTGGCTGGATCGGCTTCCTCCTGGTGGTCAACCTGTTCATCTTCTTCCTGGCCTTCTTCCTGGACTTCTTCGAGATCGCATTCATCGTGGTGCCGATGCTGGCGCCGGTTGCGGTCAAGGTACTGGCCCCGGTCGTCGCCGACTCGATGGGCGGCAACCCGGAAGCGGCGGCCACCGCGGCGCTGGTGTGGTTCGGCGTGATGCTGTGCGTGAACATGCAGACCTCCTTCATGCACCCGCCCTTCGGTTTCGCGCTGTTCTACCTGCGTGGCATCGCGCCCAAGGAAGTGAAGAGCTCCGACATCTACTGGGGCGCGCTGCCCTGGGTCGGCCTGCAGATGATCATGGTGGCGCTGGTGATGTTCTGGCCGGGCATGGTGACGATGTTCCTCGACAAGGGGTCGCTGCACCATACCAACGCGGCGGAGGTCACGATCCCGCTGGGCGGTGAGAGTAGCGGGCCAGCCTCGGCGCCATTGCCTGCCCGCAGTCCTGGCAGTGGCACGCTGGAGTTGCCGGCAGCACCGGCCGAGAGCGAACCCGCCGCACCGCAGTTCGAGTTCGACAAGAAGAAATAGCAGTGGAATCGCCGGCGGCCGTGGCCGCCGGCAGCAAGAAGGCCCCGCGAGTCGGGGCCTTCTTGCTGCCGTGACACGAATATCAGGGCAGCAATACGATAGCGCCGGTGGTAGCACGCGCCTCCGCTGCACGGTGCGCTTCGGCCACCTGCCCAAGCGGATACCGCGCGCCGACGGCTGCCCGGATCGCACCCTGCCCGATGGCCTGGAATACGTCCGCCGCGTTGGCGCGGAAGGTCTGCGCATCGGCGTTGTGCGGGAACACCGACGGCCGCGTCAGGAACAGGCAGCCCTTCTTGTTGAGCAGTTCGGGCTCGATGGCCGGCGCCGGCCCCGAGGCCGCGCCATACAGCGCCACCAGTCCGAACGGCGCCGCGCAGTCCAGCGAACCCATGAAGGTGTGCTTGCCCACGGAGTCGTAGACCACGCGCGCCTTGCGTCCGCCGCTGGCGTCAATCACCTGGCGCACCCAGTCCGGCTGCGAATAGTCGATGGCGATATCGCACCCTGCCGCCAGCGCGACTTCGCATTTTGCCGGCGAGCCCGCGGTGCCGATCACCGTGGCGCCGAGCGCCTTGGCCCAGCTGCTGAGAATCTGCCCCACGCCACCCGCGGCGGCATGCACCAGCACGATGTCGCCGGCCGCCACGCGATGCGTCTTCCTGACGAGGTATTGCGCTGTCATTGCCTTGAAGAAGACTGCCGCCGCCGTGACGTCGTCAATGCCGTCGGGCAACTTGACCAGCTTGTCGGCCGGCACGTTGCGCCGGTCGGCATAGGCGCCGATGCCGGCATGCATGTAGACCACGCGGTCGCCTTCGCGCAGGCCGGTCACGCCCTCGCCCACGGCCTCGACCACGCCGGCGGCTTCGTGGCCCAGCCCCGTGGGCGACGGCAAGGGATACTTGCCCGCACGCTGGTAGATGTCGATGTAGTTGAAACCGATCGCGGTCTGGCGCAGTTGCACCTGGCCGGCCGACGGCGCCGGCAGCACCGACGTCACCAGGCGCATCACTTCAGGACCACCGAACTCTGTCAATTCCACCGCACGTGCTGATGCCATTTCCGCTCCGTCGAAGTTGCTTGGATAGGTCCAGTCCCGGCCACTACCGCGGGGCACGAGCCAGGATACAGAGCGCAACTCTATCGCAATCTCGCGCGTGGCGCCGGCCTGCCCGCCGAGGCCGGGGAAAAGAAAAAGGGCCTCGCGCATGCGAGGCCCTTTTTCCATCGACTTGCCTTACTTCACGCAATCCACGAAGTACGCCTTGCCGCCGCCTTCGACCTCTTCCTCGACCAGGCCGTGGATGTCGGTTTCGAAACCGGGGAACAGCTTGTTGAAGTCGCGCGCGAACTTCAGGTACTGCACGATGATGCGGTTGAAGCGTTCGCCCGGGATCAGCAGCGGGATGCCCGGCGGGTACGGCGTGAGCAGGATGGCGGTGACGCGGCCTTCCAGTTCGTCGACCGCCACGCGTTCGATCTCGCGGTGGGCCATCATGGCCCAGGCGTCCGAGGGCTTCATCGCCGGCTCCATATCCGACAGGTACATCTCGGTGGTCACGCGTGCCACGTCGTTGGCCTTGTAGACGCTGTGGATGGCGTCGCACAGGTCGCGCAGGCCGAGCTTCTCATACTGCGGATGCTTGCCGACGAATTCCGGCAGCACGCGCCACAGCGGCTGGTTCTGGTCGTAGTCGTCCTTGAACTGCTGCAGCTCCGTTACCAGCGAGTTCCAGCGGCCCTTGGTGATGCCGATGGTGAACATGATGAAGAACGAGTACAACCCGGTCTTCTCGATGATGATGCCGTGCTCGGCCAGGTACTTGGTGACGATGGCCGCCGGAATGCCGCGATCGCTGAACTCGCCGTCCACGTCCAGGCCCGGGGTGATGATGGTGGCCTTGATCGGGTCGAGCAGGTTGAAGCCATCGGCCAGGTCGCCGAAGCCGTGCCAGCGTTCGTTGGCCTTGAGCATCCACTCTTCGCGGTCGCCGATGTCGTCCTCGACCAGCGCCTCGGGGCCCCACACCTTGAACCACCAGTCGCCGTTGTTGCCGGCATCGTAGTCGCCTTCCACCTTGCGCATGGCGCGGCGGAAGTCCATCGCTTCCTGGATGCTTTCCTCCACCAGCGCGGTGCCGCCCGGCGCTTCCATCATCGCCGCCGCCACGTCGCACGAGGCGATGATCGAGTACTGCGGGCTGGTGGACGTATGCATCAGGTACGCCTCGTTGAACCGATAGCGGTCCAGCTTGCGCGTGTCCGAATCCTGCACGAGGATCTGCGAGGCCTGCGACAGGCCGGCCAGCAGCTTGTGCGTGGATTGCGTGGCAAAGACCAGCGCGTCCTTGCTGCGCGGGCGGTCTTTACCGATCGCGTGCATGTTGCGATAGAAGTCGTGGAATGCCGCGTGCGGCAGCCAGGCTTCATCGAAGTGCAGCGTGTCGATCTCGGTGGCCAGCATCTCCTTGATCTGCTCGGCGTTGTACAGCACGCCGTCGTAGGTGCCCTGGGTGATGGTCAGGATGCGCGGCTTCTGGTTCTTGGCCTGGCTGGCGAACGGGTGCGCGGCAATCTTGCGGCGGATGGTTTCCGGATCGAACTCGCTCTTCGGGATCGGGCCGATGATGCCGTAGTGATTGCGCGTGGGCATCAGGAACACCGGAATCGCGCCCGTCATCATGATCGCGTGCAGGATCGACTTGTGGCAGTTGCGGTCCACCACCACGATGTCGCCCGGCGCCACGTTGGCATGCCACACCATCTTGTTCGAGGTGGACGTGCCGTTGGTGACAAAGTACATGTGGTCGGAGTTGAAGATGCGCGCGGCATTGCGCTCCGATGCCGCCACCGGGCCGGTGTGGTCAAGCAACTGGCCGAGTTCATCGACGGCGTTGCAGACGTCGGCGCGCAGCATGTTCTCGCCGAAGAACTGGTGGAACACCTGGCCGACCGGGCTCTTCAGGAACGCCACGCCGCCGGAGTGCCCCGGGCAGTGCCACGAGTAGGAGCTGTCCTGCGCGTAGGCGATCAGCGCCTTGAAGAACGGCGGTGCCAGCGAATCCAGGTAGACCCTGGCTTCACGGATGATGTGGCGCGCGACGAATTCCGGCGTGTCCTCGAACATGTGGATGAAGCCGTGCAGCTCGCGCAGGATATCGTTGGGGATATGCCGCGAAGTACGGGTCTCGCCGTACAGGAAAATGGGCAGGTCGGTATTGCGGCGGCGCACTTCGTTGACGAAGGCACGCAGTTTCTCGATGGCCGCGGCTTCGGGCCGGTCGTCCTCGCTGACGAACTCATCGTCGTCGATCGACACGATGAACGAGGAGGCACGGCTGGACTGCTGCGCGAACGAGGTCAGGTCGCCATAGCTGGTCAGGCCCATCACCTCCATGCCTTCTTGCTCGATGGCCTGCGCCAGCGCGCGAATGCCCGAGCCGGAAATGTTCTCGGAGCGGAAGTCTTCATCGATGATGATGACGGGGAAGCGGAATTTCATTTGGCATCCTTGGACGGCAAGAAGGACTTGAGCCACATGGCCCGGGGACTCATCCCCCTGGGTCGGCATGTGGCTCGACGTTCAGGCTTCGCGCGCGGCCCGGCTCGCCTGCTGTGCTACCGGTCGTGCCGCAACGCGCGCATTGTATGCGATCAGGTTTTCGGCAGTGTGACACCCTGCTGACCCTGGTACTTCCCGCCGCGATCGCGGTAGGAAGTCTCGCAGATCTCATCGCTTTCGAAGAACAGCACCTGCGCACAGCCTTCGCCGGCGTAGATCTTGGCGGGTAGCGGCGTGGTGTTGGAGAACTCCAGCGTCACATATCCTTCCCATTCCGGTTCGAACGGGGTCACGTTGACGATGATGCCGCAACGCGCGTAGGTGCTCTTGCCCAGGCAGATGGTCAGCACGCTGCGCGGAATGCGGAAATACTCCATCGTGCGGGCCAGCGCGAAGGAGTTCGGCGGGATGATGCAGACATCGCCCTTGAAGTCGACAAAGGACTTCTCGTCGAAGTTCTTGGGATCGACGATGGTGCTGTTGATATTGGTGAATATCTTGAATTCGTCGGCGCAGCGGATATCGTAGCCGTAGCTCGAGGTGCCGTACGACACGATCTTGCGGCCGTCTTCCTCCCGTACCTGGCCGGGCTCGAACGGCTCGATCATGCCGTGCTGTTCCGCCATGCGGCGGATCCACTTATCGGATTTGATGCTCATAGGGGTATCGGGATGAACAAATGAGGGCAGGCTCGGGCGCGGTCAGGACTGACCGGGAACACTGCTCGCATTTGCTCACAGGCGCGCCGGACCTGCCGGGGCCTTGCGATGGGCCGCATTGTACAACCAAAAACCGGCGCCCCCGCCGCAATAGCACCCGTCCCTGCGGCACATGGCTGGGACAGGCGGCCCGGAGCCCCGCCTCAGGCGGTAGCCTGCTCCGGTAACTGGTGCCGGAAGCGCCCGCGGCCGGTATAGAGCAGGAAATGACGTCCGGTGCACCGCGCGAACAGGGCCAGGTTGACGCGCCGGGCCATCTGGTAGCCCATCTGGGTCACGCCCGAGCGCGACAGCAGGAAGGGAATGCCCATCTGGGCGCCCTTGATCACCATCTCGGAGGTCAGCCGGCCGGTGGTGTAGAAAACCTTGTCGGCGCCACTCATATCCTCCAGCCACATCAGGCCGGCGATGGCATCCACGGCGTTGTGCCGGCCCACGTCCTCGATGAACATCAACAGCTCGCGCCCGCGGAACAGCGCACAGCCATGTACCGAGCCGGCCTGCTTGTAGACCGACTGCTGCAGCCGGATGGTATCGACGATGCTGTAGAGCGTTTCCTGGTCCAGGGTGGCGTCGTCCGGCAGGCGGATATTGTCGACCTCGTCCAGCAGCGAGCCGAACACCGTGCCCTGGCCGCAGCCGGTGGTCACCACGCGGCGGGAGGTACGCTCCTCGATACGGTCCACGCCCGTGCGGGTCGTGACGGCGGCGGATTCGGTTTCCCAGTCGACCTGGATCGCGGCGATATCCTCGATCGACTCGACCAGGCGCTGGTTGCGCAGGTAGCCCAGCACGAGTGCCTCGGGCGCACCGCCCAGCGTCATCAGCGTCACCAGCTCCCGCTTGTCCAGGTAGACCGTGAGCGGACGCTCGCCCGGCAGGAAGGCCGGCCGCACGCGCCCCTGCTCATCGACCACCTCGACTTCTTCGATCAGGGGAACGCAAGCATGGGTGAGTTCGGGACGCAGGGGCATGGGTAGGGGAAAAATGGATGGGCAGCGCGACCGGGCGGCGCTGCCCTGCCCCGTCCGTCAGGACTTGGCGATCACGCCGCAGGCGATGCGGCCGCCGGAGTTGCCGGTAGGCTGGGTCTTGTAGTCGTCCGGGTCCTTATGCACGACCACCGCGCGGCCCACCACGCTGTTCGGGCCGGGGGCCACGGTCACGTCGGCCAGCTCGAAGCTGGCCTGGGCGCGCCCGCTGGCGTCGGCCTTGAGGTTGTTGATATCGCCGGCATGATGGTCGGGCATCGACATCGATCCGTGCGGCTTGGCCGTCGGGTTGAAGTGACCGCCGGCGCTCATGGCGTCGGGCGTGGAGCAGTCACCCTTCTCGTGCACGTGGAAACCATGCTCGGTATTGGGTGGCAAGCCCGTCACATCGGCTTTGACCAGCACCGTGTTGGCGCGCTGGGTGAATGTCACGCTGCCCTGCGTCGCGGTGCCGCTCTTGGATGCCAGCGCGGCGACAGCGGTGTCCGAACCATCTCCCATTCCCGTACCGGCGCAGCCGGCCAGGCCGCCTGCCAGGGTTCCCGCTACCGCCAGGCCGAAAAGTACGCGTACATGCTTCATGCCGAACCTCCTCTCACGGTGATGTCCGGGGCGATTGTACCGCTCCGGTGCCCGGCGCTGCGGCCGGTTTGTGATCCGAAGGTGCCGCGACAGGGGCGGTGGACGGGCCGCCGGCGGTAGCGGCGGCCTCCCCGGTGGCGGGCGCCGCCGCCACAAATGGTCCCGGATCGGCACACGGCGGGGCTGCCGCGCCGGCCGGTACTTCTTTGCCCTTGGCTTTCATATCGTTGAAATAGTACGCAGCCGTCTTGTCTTGTGAACGGCAGAGCTGGTAGGCGGCCACCTTGTCGGCCCAGGCTGCACGTGCCTTGGCCTCGTCGGCCTTGAGCTTTTGCGCTTCGGTAGGGGGCGGCAGCTTGGCCAGGGCGCCCGTGCCGCCAAGTGCGAGGGCGAGCAGCAGCAGGATGCGTTTCATTGGTCTGATTCCTCTTCCTCGGGATCTGTGGCGCGGCGCCGCGTTCGCTCAGGCTTCGCCGGTGCTGGCCCGGCCACCGGCACGCTCGCCGGGTTGCGGCTCGGCCGCCCGCTGCGCCGGGATCTTGCCGGACTTGATATCGTCGTACCAGAGTTCGTGATGCTCCTTGGCCCAGGCTTCGTCGACCCAGCCGTCGCGCATGGCGCGGTAGGCGCCTTCCATGCCGATGGTGCCCATGTAGATATGACCGCAGGCCATCGCCATCATCAGCACCGCCGCGATGCCATGGATCACATTGGCGATCTGCATGGTGGCACGGTAGAAATCCATGCCAGGCACGATCATGTCGAGCACCCAGCCGGAAGCGGACAGGATCAGGCCGAACAGCACCAGCCCACCCCAGAACCATGCCTTTTCGCCGGCGTTGAAGCGCCCGCTTGGCACATGCTTGCCGGAAACGAGCCCACCCAGCTTGGCGAGCCACTGCCAGTCCTCGCGGGCAGGCAGGTTGTCGCGCACGAAGATCACAAAGCCGACGATCACGGCCAGCGTGAAGACCGGCCCGACGATGTTGTGGACGTTCTTCAGCAGGTAGGTCAGCCAGCCGAACAAGGTGTGGCCCATCAGCGGCAGCAGAAAATGCTTGCCGAACAACATGACGATGCCCGAAACCGCCAGCGTGACGAATGAGATCGCCATGGTCCAGTGCACCACGCGCTCCAGCGGCGTGAAGCGCTGGATCATGCGGCCGGTACGCGGCGTCTTGAGCGGGATGGTGCCGCGCCAGAAAAAGAAGGCCAGGATCGCGGCGGGCACGGCGACGATCAGCCAGCCACCCCAGACCGTGATCACGCCGTTGCGGAACAGCCGCCACTTCTGGCCGGTGCGCTGGATCAGCACGCCGGCCTCCTTGGCGGGCAGGCTGCTGTAGTGCGCCTGGTCGGAATTCACCTCGCGCCACACCGGCGCGTTATTGCCGGGCTGCGATTGCGTGCGCGCCTGCTGGGCCTGCGCCTCGGCGGCGATATCGCGCTTGGGCACATTGAAGATGTTCTCCGACGCGATGCCCGCGAAGGGCTGGACCGGGTGCGTGGCCGGATTGTTCGCGTCGGCAGTCACCGCGGCGGCAGGCGTGGCGGGCGTGGCCTGTGGCGACGATGCCTGGGCCCGCGCGGCGCCAAGCGGCGCCAGCAAGGCCAGCGCGCAGGCCACTCCCGCCAGGTAGCGGAACCAGCCAGGATTGAGCGTCGGCTTCATTTGCCCTCCATCGGCTCGGCCGGGGTTCGCGTTGCCGGGGTCATGGCGTGCGGTTGTATTCGTTCTGGTTCTGGTTGCGCTCGTGGATCTGGTTCTGCCAGCTGGTCTTGTCGCCCGGCGTCCAGCCCTTGGCCACGAAGGGATCGCCCGGCGCGCCCTCGTAAGCCGGCGCGTCGGATTTCTTGTGCGCCGCGGTGGATGTCTGCGGGCGTTCGCCGCAGGCGGCCAGCACGGTGCTGCCGGCGGCCAGCAGGATCATGAGCAAGCGGGTCATGATGGCTGCGCTCCGGACGCGGCTGGTGCGACAGGCGGCGGTGCCGCGGGCGCGCCCGGGGCTCCCTGCGCGGCGCCCTTGTTGCCATAGGCCGTCCCCCAGCCGAACACATCGCCGCCCTTGCCGCGCTTGATCACGCGGTTGCGCAGGATGTCGGCGATCACGTCGCCATCGCCGCCCAGCAGGGCCTTGGTCGAGCACATTTCCGCGCACAGCGGCAGCTTGCCTTCGGCCAGGCGGTTGCGGCCGTACTTCTCGAACTCTTCCTCGCTGCCGTTCTTCTCCGGGCCGCCCGCGCAGAAGGTGCACTTGTCCATCTTGCCGCGCACGCCGAAAGTCCCGGCGCTGGGGAACTGGGGCGCGCCGAACGGGCAGGCGTAGGAGCAGTAGCCGCAGCCGATGCAGACGTCCTTGTCGTGCAGCACCACGCCGTCGTCGGTGCGGTAGAAGCAGTCGACCGGGCAGACCGCCATGCAGGGCGCGTCCGAGCAATGCATGCAGGCCACCGAGATGGACTTCTCGGCGCCGACGATGCCGTCGTTGACGGTCACCACGCGGCGCCGGTTGACGCCCCACGGCACTTCGTGCTCGTTCTTGCAGGCGGTGACGCAGCTATTGCATTCGATGCATCGCTCGGCGTCACAGATGAATTTCATGCGTGCCATGGTCGTTCCTTGCCCTTGATCTCAGTCTCTGTCGCAATCAGGCGAACCGTTCGATCTGGCAGATCGTGGTCTTGGTTTCCTGCATCATCGTCACCGCGTCATAGCCATAGGTGGTGGCGGTGTTGACCGCCTCGCCGCGCACGATCGGCATCGCGCCCTCGGGGTAGTAGTCCTTGAGGTCCTTGCCCTGCCACCAGCCCGAGAAGTGGAACGGGATGAAGGCGGTATCCACGCCGACGCGCTCCGTCACCAGGGCACGCACCTTGATGCGCGCGCCGGGGGGTGTGCTGACCCAGCAGAAGTCGCCATTGCGAATGCCTCGCTCGGAAGCCGCGCGCGGGTTGATCTCGACGAAGTTCTCCTGCTGCAGTTCGGCCAGCCACGGATTGGAACGAGTTTCCTCGCCACCGCCCTCGTACTCGACCAGGCGGCCCGAGGTGAGGATGATGGGAAACTTCTCATAGAGCTTGTTATCGATATTGCGCTGCTGCAGTGACTTGTACAGCGTGGGCAGCCGCCAGAACGCCATCTTGTCGTCATGCGTCGGGTACTTGGCGACCATGTCGGGCCGCGTGGAATACAGCGGCTCGCGGTGCTGCGGGATCGGGTCGGGGAAGTTCCACACGATCGCGCGCGCCTTGGCGTTGCCAAAGGGGTGGCAGCCATGGTTCTTCAGCACCACGCGCTGGATGCCGCCGGACAGGTCGGTCTTCCAGTTCTTGCCCTCGGCCTTCTGCTTCTCGGCGTCGGTCAGCTCATCCCACCAGCCCAGCTTCTTCAGCAGCACATGATCGAACTCGGGATAGCCGGTGGTGATGTCCGCGCCCTTAGAGCATGAGCCATCCTCGGCAAGCAGGCTGACGCCATCGCGCTCCACGCCAAAGTTGGCGCGGAAGTTGCCGCCGCCGTCCATGACGTGCTTGCTGGTGTCGTACAGGTTGGGCGATCCCGGGTGCTTAAGCTCCGGCGTGCCGTAGCAGGGCCACGGCAGGCCGAAATAATCGCCCGTCAGGTCGTAGCCGGTCACCGGATCCTTGCCGCCCTTGCAGCGCAGCGTGCGCACATCGAACATCTGCATATTGCGCATATGCGACTTGAGCCGCTCGGGCGATTGCCCGGTATAGCCGATGGTCCAGTTGCTGGCGTTGATCTCGCGCAGGATGGACTCGGGCTCCGGCTCCATCCAGGTACGCCCCGCGCGCTTGACCTCGAGCAGCTTGAAGTTCTTCGACAATTCCTTGCCAAACCCCAGGCGATCGGCGAAGGCCTGCATGATGGTGTGGTCCGGCATGGACTCGAACAGCGGCTCGATCACCTTCTCGCGCCATTGCAGCGAGCGGTTGGAGGCCGTGCAGGTCCCGGAGGTCTCGAATTGCGTGCAGGCCGGGAGCAGGTAGACCGCTCGGTTCGGGTTGACCTTGTCGCCTTCGGCCGGCGGCATATTGGCCATCGCCGCGGTGGCCGACGGATAGGGGTCGATGATCACCAGCAGGTCGAGCTTGTCGAGGGCCTTCTTCATCTCCAGCCCGCGCGTCTGCGAGTTGGGTGCGTGGCCCCAGAAAAACACGCCGCGGACGTTGTTGTCCTGATCGATCAGGTCGGGCTTCTCGGTGACGATATCGATCCATCGCGATACGGTGGTGCCGGACTTCTCCATCATCGCCTGCGAGGCGTACTGTTTCTTGATCCATTCGTAATCCACGCCCCACACCGCTGCGAAATGCTTCCACGCGCCGGTGGCCAGGCCGTAGTAGCCCGGCAGCGAGTCGGGGTTGGGGCCCACGTCGGTGGCGCCCTGCACGTTGTCGTGGCCGCGGAAGATATTCGCGCCGCCGCCCGACACGCCGATATTGCCCAGCGCCAGCTGCACCAGGCAGGAGGCCCGCACGATCGCGTTGCCGATGGTGTGCTGGGTCTGGCCCATGCACCACACCAGCGTGCTGGGGCGGTTCTTGGCCATGATCTCGGCAACCTGGTGGACCTGGGCCTCGGGCACGCCGCAGACTTCCTCGACCTTGTCCGGCGTCCACTTGGCGAGGACTTCCTCCTTGACCTTGTCCATGCCGTAGACGCGGTCGTTGAGATACTTCGGGTCTTCCCAGCCGTTCTTGAAGATGTGGTACAGCACGCCGAACAGGAAGGCGATGTCGGTGCCGGAGCGGATGCGCACGTAGTAATCGGACTTGGCCGCCGTGCGTGTATAGCGCGGATCGACCACGATCACCTTGCAGCCATTCTCCTTCGCGTGCAGCAGGTGCAGCATCGATACCGGGTGCGCCTCGGCCGCGTTGGAGCCGATATACAGCGCCGCCCTGGCGTTCTGCATATCGTTGTACGAGTTGGTCATCGCACCGTAGCCCCAGGTATTCGCCACGCCGGCCACCGTGGTGGAGTGGCAGATGCGAGCCTGGTGGTCGGTGTTGTTGGTGCCGAAGAACGACACCCACTTGCGCAGCAGGTAAGCGCCCTCGTTGCTGTGCTTGGAGGAGCCGACGAAGAACATCGAGTCCGGCCCGGTCTGCTGGCGGATCTCCTTCATCCTGGCGGAGATCTCGTCGAGCGCCTGGTCCCAGCCAATGCGCTGGTACTTGCCGTTCACCAGCTTCATCGGGTACTTCAGGCGATACTCGCCATGGCCGTGCTCGCGCAGCGCGGCGCCCTTGGCGCAGTGCGCGCCCATATTGATCGGCGAATCGAAGACCGGATCCTGGCGTACCCATACGCCGTTCTGCACCACCGCATCGACCGCGCAACCCACCGAGCAATGGCCGCAGACGGTGCGGCGCACCACGATATTGCTCTTACCCTCGCCGCCGCTCCCCGGCGCATCCGCGGCGTCCGCATGGCGCAACAGCGTCAGTTGCGAGGCCGCCAGACCCGCCCCCACCCCGATGCCGGAGCGCTTGAGGAAACTGCGGCGGTCCATGGTGGGCATCGCGCCAGCCAGGCCGGCGGCCAGGCGGTCGGATAGCCTGCCGGTGGCATGCCCGGCCACGGTGCCGGCCAGTTGCGAGGATGCGCTGCCCTGCGCCGCGCGCTTGCGGGTCAAGATCATGTATCACCCCTGGATGGAAACGAGGTCGAACGGGCGCGCACAAGACGCGACTCGGCTCACACCAGCGTTGTCCGGTAGTACTTGCGAATGTGTTCGGTAACCCGGTAGCCCTCGCCGTCGCCGGGCGTGACATCCGGAATGGCCGCGGCCTGCGTGGGCATGGCCGGTCCGCGCGCGGTCAGCGCAGCGGCCGCGCCGGCGGCGGCAACAACCCCCGTGCCGGCGAGAAAAGTACGGCGTGCGACCCTGGGCTGCTTGTCTTTCATGTGGGGCTCCTCGGCAGATTAAAGCCGATAACCAATCCTGTTATGTATTCTTTTGCCTATTTTAGATTGATATGTGCTGAAAGACCATGCAATACGCGGGTTTTTACTGATACCTGCGTTTAAAAAATGCCATGCCCGGCTTGTTTGAAACAAGGTTGCAGGCGAGGCCGCCTCCTTCCGGCGATCCCGGCGATCCGCCTTGAAGGCTCAGCGCATGTCGAGCGCGATCGCCTCGACCGCCATGAAGGCTTTCAGCAAAGCGGCTACCTGTACATAGAAACGGGCTTGCGGATGCGCCGCCATGGCATCGCATAGCGTCTCCACCCATGGCTGAACATGGCGCGCAAAGAAGTGTTGCTGCTCTGCGAGATTGGAAACACCCGCATCCTCGCCCGCCACCAGGAAACGCATCACTTCGCACAGCGTGGCGATATGGTCCTCTGTCTCGCTGACATTGTCCTGGCGCACCAGGCCATAGCGTGCCAGGTCGTCTCGCAGCGCCACCACAGGGCGTTCGTTGAGGAAACCGGTCTGGTAGTAGGAGCCGTAGAGGAGGACTTCCGGCTTGCCCACGCCGATGAACAATTCCTGGTACTCGTCGGCCGTCTCGGCGGCCGTCGCGATCGATGCTGCATCGCACAAATCATTCCAGGCTTCGCCCAGCGTGGTCGCGGCGTCCTCGCCAATGGCGCGGTTGGCGGCGATATGGTGCAGCAGCGCGGCATCTGGCGCGCGATACAACAGCGTGGCCAGCAGACCGTACAGGTCAGCGCGAGCGGTGTCCTCGGCATTGGCCGTGGCTTCGATGACCGGGGGAATCAGCTGGATGGGCTGGAAATCTGTCATTTCGTGATGGTTCTCAAGGGTACCGGGAGACCGGATTGCTGACTTGGCCGGCGCAAGCGCGCCTTGCCGCTCACGCGGCAAGGCACGCTTGCGTCCCACCGGCTGTACTACTGCACCACGGTACCGCTTGGGGTGCCGTTGCTCTTTTCCATCATATCGACGACGCGGCAGTCGCCACACATCTTCAGGCGTTCGGCAGCCTCGCCGGCGAACGCGGGGTGGTCCGCGAGCCTGGCCAGCATGGCATGCACCATCTGCGCGGTGCCAAACGGCTTGGCGCAGCGGATGCAATGGAAGGGTTGGGTTTCGGCCAGTGTTACCGTGCGGCGCGCGTCCTCGCCGGTCAGCAGCCGCGGCACCAGGGTGATGGCATCTTCCGGGCAGGTGCTTTCGCACAGGCCGCACTGTACGCAGTTGCGTTCCAGGAAGCCAAGCACCGGACGCTCGGGATTATCGCGCAAGGCCTGCGAGGGACAAGCACCGACGCAGGCCATGCAAAGCGTGCAGCGCGTGGTATCGACAGCTACCGCACCCAACGGTGCCCCGGCCGGCAGCGGCACGCTGGCCTGAGAGCGCGGCGCCTTGCGCACCAGGTAGTCGAGCGCGAAATCCAGCGTCTCGCGTTTGGCTGCCGCGGCATGGAACAGCGCCGGCGGGAGTGCCGGCCGGCTGCTCGATTGCGCCAGTTGCGCCAGTTGCGCATCCAGCGTGGCGGCATCAGGGCCATCCACCAGCGACAGGCATTCGCCCTCATAGCCAAGGCCCGCGAGAATCGCCTGCCCTACCGCCATCTGCTCTACCAGCGCCGTGCGATATTGCGGCGCTTCGTCGCCCGTGAACATCACCGCGACGCGGCTGGCGCCCCAGCAAATGGCCGACAACCACAACTCAAGTCCGCTCGCGGCCGGATGGAACAGCGCCACCGGTATCACATTGGGCGGCATGCCGCTCGCCTGGCCGGCGCGCGCGGCGCGGCCCAGCGCCAGGATGGGAGCGTTACCGTATTCCTCGCCGTGCAGCAGCAGCACGGCGTCGCGGCCACCTGCCGCGCGGTAGGCCGAAACCAGGGTGCGCAAGCGCTCGCCGAGATAGTCCGGCTTGGGGTAGGCGTAGCTGATGGCACCGGTCGGGCACACCGTCGTGCAGGCGCCGCAGCCCATGCACAGGTTGGGCGTGACCTCGATACGGCCGCGCCCGTCATGCCATTGCGAGCGGATCGCCTCGGTGGAACAGATATCGATGCAGGCCGTGCAGCCGGTGGTCTTGTTGCGGCCATGCGCGCAGATTTTCTCCTTGTACTGGAAGAACTTCGGCTTCTCGAACTCGCCCACCATCTGGACCAGGGCCAGTGCCTGCGCCTGCTGGCGCACCGGATCCGCGCCGGCGTAGAGGTAGCCTTGCGGCGGCGAGTGCATGGTGAAGGCCGGCGTATCGGCCAGGTCGAACACCAGGTCGAAGCGCTCGGTGGCGGTCTTGACGGGACGATCGAAGTCGATCGCGGCGGCGGCCCCGCAAGCCTTCACGCAGGCGCGGTGGGAACGGCAACGGTCCAGGTCGACCTGGTAGCTGAAATCAATGGCGTCCTCGGGGCACGCCTCGATGCAGGCGTTGCAGCGCGTGCAAAGATCCAGGTCGATCGGGTTGCCGCGCCCCGCGCCGGTCTCCCAGCTTGCCTCGAAGGCGCCGAGCCAGCCGCCGAGCTTGACCAGCTTGCCGCTGTGCACCGGGAAGTCCCGCGAGGCGGGCTGAGTGGCTGCGCCCATGGCCTCACCGGTGCCGCCCAGCAGCACCGACACTTCCATGCCGGATTCGGCCAGCTTGCCGGCCCAGGGCATGGCACGGGCGGCCGGGCCGAGCACCAGCACGGCTCCGCCCGAACGGTAGTCCACCACGGGCACCGGCTCCGGATCGGGTAGCGCGGCAGCGGCCAGCAGCGCGGCGATCTTGGCGTTGGCGGTCTTGGGATCGCGCCGCGCCCCCTGCGACCATCCGCCGGTTTCCCGGATATTGACGAAGCGCACCGGTGCCGTCATGGTGCCTTCGGCCTGGCGCCGGGCAGCTACCTCGGTGAACAAGGCGCGCTCCTGCGTGCAGGCCACGATGACATCGTCCGTGCCATCGAGCGCGGCAGTGAAGTCGCCGATTTCGCGGCGGCACAGCAAGTGGTGCACCTTGAGCGGCGGGCTGGTGCCGCCTGCGGTCGTGGAACCATTGCCCGACAGCGTCGCCCCGTCAAGCGGCATGGTGTCGTTGCAATTGCAAATCAGCGTCGGCATGGCGATGCGGCTGGCCGGCGTGGTTGCTCCCTTTTTAAGGAGTCTTGCGGCCGGCGAATTGTGGGGGGAAGCCCATTGTAGGCCGCCGCGGCGGCAGCGGCTACGCGTGTTTGCCTGGGGCGGAATCGTCCGTCTGGCGCTCCGTGCCCGGCAAACCGGGCCCGGCCGCGACTGGCGTGGGTGCGATTGGATCGCCACCATGTTCTTGCGCGCCCCCCTGCATTTCAGGCGGCACTGCATCCACAGGCTCCGGCGTCGCGGACTGGCCAGGGCTGGCCTGCTCCGCCTGCGGCACCGCAGCTCCGGGCGCATCCGGCGCCTGTTCCGCCGCGCGTGCCGCAGCCAGTTCGTCGTCGGTCGGCGCGAACAGGCCCAGCGTCTCGGACTGGCGCATGCGCCGCAACACATCGAGGGGAATCGGGTCGGGCTTGCTGTAGTCGTCGATGTAGATATCGAGCCCGTCCATCACATTGAAATGCGGATCGGCAAACAAGGTCTTGAGCGCGGCGCGCTTGACGGTTTCGTCTACGCCGCGCGCCACGAATCGCGCGATGCTGTCGCCCGGCTGCAGCAAGGCGGCGTCGGCAAGCGTGGGAAGGGGCTCGGCCGGCGCGGCAGGTTCCACCTGCCACCGGTCAGCGGGGGCTGGCGGTTCGGCCGGCACGGGTGGCGCCGGCTCGGGCGCCAGCGGCTGCCCCTGGCGCGCCGCGGCCTTGCGGCGTGACCAGCGCGACAGGAAAGTGTCATCGCTCATGCGGTACCAGCCTGCATCAGTAGCGCGCCCGGTCCTCCGGCGCCTTGAACGATTCCGGGCGGCGGCGTTTCTTGGGCTCCGGGCGGTAATGCTCTGCCACGTAGGCGCGCAGCCAGTCGAGTTGCTCGGGCGCCAGCGGCACATTCTCGACGGTTTCGCCGGCATCGAGCCAGCGTCCGGCCTCGTTGTAGGAGAGTGTCACGGTGACCGGCAGCGGCAACGGCTCGCCATCGTCCGATGCGGGGACGGCGGCCTGGCCGCCCTCCTCCGCCATGCGCCAGAGCACGAACCAGCAGGGCGCGGTGGAGGTCAGGTTGAGGTAATACCCCTCCGCCTCATCGCGGAACAGCGTGACGCCGTAGCCTGGATACAGCCAGCGCGCGCCATGCTCGTCCTGCGCCAGGCAGTGCGGCACGGCACCGAACTCGCCGAGGTCGGGCAGGACGGCGTCGAGTTCCCATTTCCACGGTTGCCAGGGGCTGCGCAGCGCCACGCGGCGCATCACCACGGCCATGGTGACGCCGGGCCGGCCAGCGGGCACAGCATCTGCCCCGGTGGCCGGGATGCCTGCGGCGGGATCGGCTGGCGTGCCCATGGCGTTCAGGTGTTCTGCACCACGATGCTGGGGAACTTGCTGGTCATGTCGCGGGCACGGTCGGCCACCTTCACGGCCACCTTGCGCGCCATGGCGCGGTAAAGCTCGGCGATCGGGCTGTCAGGGTCGGACACCACAGTCGGGCGGCCAGTGTCGGCCTGCTCGCGGATCGAACGGTTCAGCGGCATGCTGCCGAGCAACTCCACGCCGTAGTCCTCGCACATCTTCTCGCCGCCGCCTTCGCCGAAGATATGCTCGACGTGGCCGCAGTTCGGGCAGCAGTAGACCGCCATGTTCTCAACAAGGCCGAGAATGGGAATCCCCACCTTCTCGAACATCTTCAGGCCCTTCTTGGCGTCCAGCAAGGCAATGTCCTGGGGCGTCGTGACAATCACGGCGCCCGTAACCGGCACTTTCTGCGACAGCGTCAGCTGGATGTCGCCGGTGCCCGGCGGCATGTCGACGATCAGGTAATCGAGATCGTGCCAGTTGGTCTGGCGCAGCAACTGCTCCAGCGCCGAGGTCACCATCGGGCCGCGCCACACCATGGGATTGTCCTGCTCGATCAGGAAACCGATGGAGTTGGCCTGCAGGCCGTGGCCTTCAAGCGGCTCCATGGTCTGGCCATCGGAGGACTCGGGGCGGCCGTCGATGCCGAGCATCATCGGCAGGCTGGGACCGTAGATGTCGGCGTCGAGCATGCCCACGCGGGCGCCCTCGGCGGACAATGCCAGCGCCAGGTTGACGGCGGTGGTGGACTTGCCCACCCCGCCCTTGCCCGACGCCACGGCGATCACGTTCTTCACGCCCGGCAGCAGCTTGACGCCGCGCTGTACGGCATGCGCCACGATCTTCATGCTGACGGCCACGCTGGCATTGGTCACGCCCGGCAGTTGCCGCAGCGCAGCAACCACCTGCTTGCGGATCGGTTCCAGCTGGCTCTTGCCGGGATAGCCCAGCTCGACTTCAAGCGACACATCGCCGCCTTCGACCCGAACGTTGCGGGCAGAGCGGGTAGACACCAGATCCCGGCCCGTGTTGGGGTCGATCACGGTGCGCAGGACTTCGGTAACCTGGTCGACGGTGAGGCTCAAGACAATCTCCGCTACTGAATATGGGGAAGGCGCGTACTGTATCAAAGTATGAGCGAAGCGCAGGCGGCAGGTGGCGCGCGGACGACAAGCCCCTCACGCGGGCGTGGAATTACACGCACTTACAACTGTCACAGCAACAGACTTGTGCACCCGGCTTCATCTCCTTATTGTAGTGCGCCAGGAACGCACGCCAGCGGAATACCGCCCGGACTCTTGTGTTCACGTGCCGTCCGCGTTATTTCTAGTGGTGTAGCTCACACCACTTCAACAATCATCTCAACAAGATCCGTCCTGAAGGAGAAAGCATGAAATTCAAGCTTGCCAGCCTTGCCGTTGTCGCCATTCTTGCCGCCGGCTGCGCTACAGAACAAGGCACGCAGACCGCGGTCGGAACCGGTGTGGGCGCTGCGGTCGGTGCCGGCCTGGGCAACCTGATCGGCGGTAACACTACCGGCACGCTCGTCGGCGCGGCGGTAGGCGGGGCACTCGGCGGAGCTACGGGTTACAACTGGAACGCGATCCGCGGCAAGCTGAACAAGGACACTGCCGGCACCGGGACCCAGATCACCGAGCAGCCGGATGGCTCGCTGAAGGTAAATATCCCGAGCCAGGTAACCTTCGACACCGACAGCGCCACCATCAAGCCCTCGTTCCGCTCGGTGCTGGACCAGGTTTCGCAGACCCTTGCCCAGCAACAGGACGTCTCCGCCACCGTGGTCGGCCATACCGACAGCACGGGCAATCCCAGCTACAACATGCAACTGTCGCAGCGCCGCGCGCAGAGCGTGGCGACCTATCTGGGTGACCGCGGCGTGGCCCGGACCCGCCTGGCAGCCGAAGGCCGGGGGCAAACCCAGCCCTTGGCGGACAACGCCACTGAGGCGGGTCGCGCACAAAATCGCCGGGTCGAAATTTATTTGAAACCAATTCAGCGATGATGCTGTCATAGAAACAGGTACCGCTTGTCACCGTTGCTGGCTCGCGATGGGTGGCTGACCTCCCGGGCGGTACCTGATTTCTCCTCCTTTTCCGTTGTGGAAAGCTGCGCCGGTACTAACCGGCGCTTTTTTTGCCCAGAAGTTTTTCAGTGCCTTTTCAGGCACTTACAGCACTCTCTTCCCGCTCCGCCCTGCCGGAGTGCACGCGCTGCCTGCCCCGCTTGCTAGAATAGCCCTCTCACGGTGCCCGCCTGATTCTCGCGGCGGCGCCCCCGCCTTACTGTCCAACCCCCTCCTGACCGGCAATTTTTCCATGACCGCACGTCGCATCCTCGTCACATCTGCCCTGCCATACGCCAACGGCCAGATCCATATCGGCCACCTGGTGGAGTACATCCAGACCGACATCTGGGTGCGCTTCCAGCGCATGATGGGCAACGAGGTGTACTACGTCGGCGCGGACGATACGCACGGCACCCCGGTGATGCTGCGGGCCGAAAAGGAAGGCATCACCCCCAAGCAGCTGATCGACCGCGTGTGGACCGAGCACAAGCGCGATTTCGACAGCTTCATGGTGTCGTTCGACAACTACTACAGCACCGACTCCGACGAGAACAAGCAGCTCTCCGCGAAGATCTACCTGGCGCTGAAGGCCGAAGACCTGATTGCCGAACGCGAGGTCGAGCAGTTCTACGACCCCGTCAAGAACATGTTCCTGCCGGACCGCTTCATCAAGGGCGAGTGCCCGAAGTGCGGCGCCAAGGACCAGTACGGCGACTCCTGCGAGGTCTGCGGCACCACCTACGTGCCCACCGACCTGAAGAACCCGTATTCGGTGGTGTCCGGCGCCACGCCGGTGCGCAAATCTTCCGCCCATTACTTCTTCAAGCTCTCCGACCCGCGCTGCGAAACCTTCCTGCGCGAGTGGGTGGCCGACCTGGCCCAGCCGGAAGCGGCCAACAAGATGCAGGAATGGCTTGGCGCCGAAGGCGAGGCCTCGACGCTGTCGGACTGGGACATCTCGCGTGACGCGCCCTACTTCGGCTTCGAGATTCCCGGGGCACCCGGCAAGTACTTCTACGTGTGGCTGGATGCGCCGATCGGCTACTACGCCAGCTTCAAGAACCTGGCCGAGAAGAAGGGCATCGATTTCGACGCCTGGGTAGGCCCGCATTCCACCGCCGAGCAGTACCACTTCATCGGCAAGGACATCCTGTATTTCCACACGCTGTTCTGGCCGGCCATGCTGCGTTTCTCGGGCTACCGCACGCCCACCAACGTGTTCGCGCATGGTTTCCTGACGGTCGACGGCGCCAAGATGAGCAAGTCGCGCGGCACCTTCATCACCGCGCAGAGCTACGTCGATACCGGCATGAACCCGGAGTGGCTGCGCTACTACTTCGCCGCCAAGCTCAACGCCAGCATGGAAGACCTCGACCTCAACCTCGACGACTTCATCGCACGCGTGAACAGCGACCTGATCGGCAAGTACGTGAATATCGCCAGCCGCGCTGCCGGCTTCCTGGTCAAGCGCTTCGATGGCGTGGTGGACGAGGCCGCGCTGGCCCACCCGCTGCTCAAGCAACTGCGTGAAGCCGCGCCGCAGGTGGCGCACTTCTATGAGGGCCGCGAATACAGCAAGGCGCTGCGCCTGGTGATGGAACTCACCGATGCAGTGAACGCGTTCGTCGACACCGAGAAGCCGTGGGAACTGGCCAAGGACGAAGCCAGGCGTGCCGCCCTGCACGCCGCCTGCTCGGTCTCGCTGGAAGCCTTCCGCCTGCTCACCGTCTATCTCAAGCCGGTGGTGCCGCAGATGGCCGCGGGCGTCGAGCGCTTCCTCAATATCGAGCCGCTGGACTGGCGCGGCATCGACAAGCAGCTGTCGGCCTCGCGTCCGGTGCAGCCGTACTCGCACCTGATGACCCGCGTGGATGCCAAGCAGGTCGATGCCCTGCTGGCCGCCAACCGCGATTCGCTGCAAGCCACCGCCCCCGCCGCCACGGCGGACGATGCCGCCGCCTCGATCGAGCCGATCGCCGAGACCATCACCATCGACGACTTCGCCAAGATCGACCTGCGCGTCGCCAAGATCGTGGCATGCCAGAAGGTGGAAGGCTCGAACAAGCTGCTGCAGCTGACGCTGGACCTGGGCGAAGGCAAGACGCGCAACGTCTTCTCCGGCATCCAGTCGGCCTACACGCCCGAACAGTTGGTGGGCAAGCTCACCGTGATGGTGGCCAACCTGGCGCCGCGCAAGATGAAGTTCGGCCTGTCCGAAGGCATGGTGCTGGCCGCTTCCGCGGCGGACGAGAAGGCCACGCCCGGGCTCTGGATCCTGGAGCCGCACGAAGGCGCGGTCCCGGGCATGCGTATCCGCTGATGTACCGAGGCGGTGAGGCGCGCCCGCGTTGATCCGCCAATGCCGCAACGGCGCCGGCGTCGATTGACGCCGCGCCGCCAGCAAGCCCCGCTGCCCGTAGTGGGCTAGCCGCCCTGCATCTTGGAGGGATCGTCGCTGCGCGAGGTGTGGGTTACCTTGCCGTCGGCGTTGAAATGCACGTTGAAGAAGGCCTTCTCCTGCGAGCTTTCCCACCAGCGATAGCCCCAGACCTCCTCCTTCTTGAGCGCGAAGGCTTCCACCTTGGTGGGCTTGCCCAGCAGGCGGCGGATGTCGTCGCGGCTCATTCCGGCCCGCACGCGCGCGAAGTTTTCCGCTGTCAGCACCTGCTCGACGGCGCTCACCTTGCCGTCTGCGCCGATCGTCACCATCCAGGTAGTGCCGCCCTCCGGCCCGCGCGGGTATTCGAGGCGGCGCCCGCCCCCATCCTCTTCCCAGACAATCTCCGGGCGCCCGGCCTGGCGCCGCACGTCCTCCTCGCCCGACTCGCCCACCACGATGCCCTTGAACAGCTGGCTATCGGGCTTGACCGAGTTCCAGGTAGAGCGCGCGGCATCACCCGCCTTCTTCATCGCTTCGTCGACCTTCTGCTGGTCGCACCCGAACAGGGCAAGCACGGAGGAAATCAGTCCCATGGCGGCAAGGCGTCGGTACGACGCGGCAGTATCTGAAGGGAGGCGATAGCGTTGCCCCTCAGGGCCGCGCAGGCGCGGCATCCGAGGCGGCACCGCGGGGGGCATCGTCGCCGGTTTTGCTGTTGATTTCATTGCTGCCATCGGTCTGGCTCCCTTCGGATCTGGCGCGGCCGCCCGCGCCGGTGAACAGATTGCCCCAACTGTCAAAGCGGCGGTTGAACAACAGGGACAGGCCACTGATCGAACCACCCTTGGCAACCAGGGACCAGCGCCGCGAGAATGCCCAGGTCAGCTTGAACACGCTGGAAGCACTGGTCAGGCTCTGCTCATAGCCCACCGAGATCTGCTCGGTCACGGCCTTGCCCACGCTTACCACCTGCTGGTCGTTAAGGCCCGCGGTACTCGGACCGATGGAAAACTCATCGATGCCGAAATGCTGCACGATTCCCTTGCCGGCACGCCCGCCGATCATCCCCAGCGCAGCGCCGCCCAGGGCCGCGCCACCCAGCTGCTTCTGCTGTCCGGCGGCGGCGGATTCGGCACCATAACCGAACATCAGCCATGACAGCTTATCCTCCTCCGGCACATTCGGCTCCGACACCAGCCTGACGCGCGGCAGGCGCACCGTGCCGGTCACCTCCACGCCGGCCTCCACCTCCTGGTTGCGGCGCATGGCGCGGATATTGATGTTGGGATTGTCCACCGGACCGTTGAAATTGACGATGCCGCGCTCGATGTTCAGCTTGCGCCCGAAGGCTTCATAGGTGCCGTCGGTCACGCGAATGGTGCCGGTGGCGCGCAGCGGGGTCAGCGGCGCGCTCTTGATGCCGAGCTGGCCGCCCAGGCGCAGGTCCGCGCCGGCCCCGCGGAAGCGGAAGTTGTCTCCCAGGTCGAGCGTGAGATCGATCAGCGGGCTGAAGCGGCTGGCCGGCCTGGTCTCCGGCACGGGCGTGGCGGCAGTCTTGATCTCGCGCTGGTCGCGGCGGCGCACCACCACCACGTCGTCGCCCAGCTCCGGGGCACCGGCCTTGGGCAGGTCGAACAGGCCGCTGTCCACGCGGAACTTGCCGCGTATCACGATCTGGCGGTTCTCGTTCACGATACTGGCATCGCCGGAAACGATCAGGGTGCGCTCGGGGCTGGCAAAGATCTGGAGCTTGTCGGCCACGATCTTGCCGGTCAGGTTGGGATCGGTCTCGCCCAGCTTCACGTTGCCGGTGGCCACGATCTTGCCGTCGCCGCCGCGGAATTCCACTTGCTTGAGCTCAATGGCGTTCTGATCGAGCGCGACGCGCACGATGCCGTCGGTCAGGCGGATGCCCAGGTCGTACAGCGTGATAGCGATGCCACTGCCGTCGATATTGCCGGTGAGCAACGGGTTGCCGACCGTGCCGGCAAGCTGCAGGGTGGCCGCCAGCTTGCCATCGAACGCGTATTGCGGCCCGGTGAACGCTTCCAGCGTCTTGATCTTCGGCACATCCAGCGACACCTTGCCCGCCAGCGCGGAAGCCGGCGTCACCGTCATCAAGCCCTGGTCCTGGAGCAGCCCGGCGGACGCGTCCACCACCAGCTTCCCGAGGCGCGCGGCTTCGACGCCGCCGCGCAGGTTGACGCGGCTGCCGGCAAACTCGGCGCGCAGCGCGCTCTCGCCAAGTCCCAGCGTGGTGAAGCCCCGACCCGCGCTCACTGAGACATCGCCGCTGCGGCGGCGCAACTCGGCGAAGCCGGAGGCGGTCTCGGCCAGCGTGATGTTCCAGCGCCCGTCCAGCACCAGGTCCGAGCGCACCGGCGGCGCCTCGCCGCTGAGCGCCTCGGCCAGGCGCAGCAGATTTGCCACCTGCAAGCCGTCGAGGTTGCCCTGCGTGCGGATGCGGCCATGATCGAACTCGAAACTGTCCACATTGACGCGGGCGCGCTCGAACTGCAGGCCGGCGGCGCCCAGCCGCACATGCTGGTCGGCCACCAGCAGCTGTGCAGGCGCTATCAGCCGCACATTGACGGTGCCGCGTTCTTCCAGGGTGCGGATGGTGCCGTTCCAGCCCGCCTGGCCCTGCCAGGCACCCTGCCCCGCCAGCGTCAGCTGCATCGGCTTGTCGTGCAGCGCGCCGGCCGTCTTCAACTCGAAGCTGTGCCTGGCCTGGGTGCCGCTGAGCGTCACGTCGAGCGTGTGCAGCGTGGCAACCGGGCCGCGATAGTCGCGTGCGTTCAGTTGCAGCGCGAGCGTGCCATCCAGGCCCCCGCGCAGCTCCGCGCTGCCGCTGGCGCTGGCGACATGGTGCGGGCCCACCACCAGCGACTGGGCGCTATAGGTGCCCACGATTTCCGGCCGCGCCAGGGTGCCGGTGACGTTGGCATCGAGCTTGAGCACGCCGGCCACGCCGAACTTGAGCCGCTCGAGCTGCGGCGCGTCCACGTGCAGCTTCAGGCGGTCGCCGCGCGCGCCGAAACTGCCACTGAGCTGAGCCTGGTTGCCGGCCATGTCAATCGTGGCCTGGCTCGGCAGCAGGCGCTCGCCGGCCAGGCGCAGCTTGCCCTCGCCGCGCATAGGCAGCCCCGCATAGACGCTGTCGCGCACCGAGAAATCGAGCCCCACGCGCAACTCCGGCGCAAGTGTCCCGCTGGCAGTGAAATCGGCATTGATGCGGCCGGGCGCCACCGTGGCGACGCGCGCGGGGTCGAAGTTGGTGAGCTTGCCCTTGAAGCTGAAGGGCTGCTCGTCCTTGAGCGAAAGCTTGCCCTCGGCGTTGAGCGTGCCCGAGCCGATGCCGGCGCGCAGCGCGGTCAGCGTCACTGCCTCGGCGTCCAGGCGCGCATCGGCGAACAGCTTGAACTCGCCGCCGGCAAGGTCCAGCGCCGCGCTCTGGCGGCCGGGCTCCAGCCGCAGGATCACCGGGCCGGACAAACGCACGCGCTTCAGGCTGCCATAGAGGGCTTGCGGGTCGAGGTTGCGCACGTCGAGGTCAAAGCCGCCGCGGCCCTCGTGCAGCGCGCCGCCGCCACGGATCTCGCCGCCACCGGCCAGTGCCACGCGCAGGTCGCGCACCGCCTGTGCCGTCTCGCTGACCTCGATGTGCCCCTGCACCGATTCCACCGGCAGGCGCTCGGCGTCGAGCTTGCCGGCGTCATGGTTGACGATGCGCACGTCGCCCGCTACCCGCAGGGGCGCCTCGTCGGTGGCGCCGGCGGGCTTTGCGCCGGCGGCGGAGGCGGGAACCGCCGATGCCGTTGCAACCGGGGCGCTGGCAGCCGCCGGCGAGGATGCCGCCGCTGCCGGTGCCGGTGCGCCCGCCCCGTCCACCGGCCGCAACTCGGCCTGCACGGACAGGTTGGCTTGCGGCGCCGAAGCGCTGAACAGGCGCGGATTGATATGCTCGCCGTTGACCACCACATGGGTGAACGGCACCTTGCCGAACGGCGTCAGGTCGGCCCCGGCGCGGCCGCGCATTCGATCGCCGCTGGCCTCGACTTCCGCGCGCAGGGCGGCGAGCGAGCCACGCATGCTGGCGCTGATGCTGAAGGACTCCTTCTCCCAGCTGCCCTCCAGCAGGCCCGCGCCGGTCAACGCGAAAGGCGCCTGGCCGGCGATCTGCGCATTGGCGGCGAGCTTGCCATACGGCGTGACCAGGTGTTCCACGCTGGCGCGATGGTGCTGCCCGTCGGAATGCAGCGAACCCGCCAGGTCGGCAAACACCATCTCGCTGGGCGTGGCCGGCGGCCCCTCCAGCAAGGCCAGGCGTGCCAGGGTGAGCGTATCCACGTCCACCGACAGCGGCAGCTCGAGCGACTTGGGCAGCGTCGCAGGCGCGCTGTCGGGCTGGGCCGGGGGCAAACGCAGCGTCACCGCACCGATGCGCAGCCATTTGACATGCAAGCGGGTCGGCGACCAGTTGAACGACCAGTCGCCATCGAGGCGGTCCACCGTCACGCGTGTCTCGCCGCTCGCGAACACCACATCGCGCAGGCGCAGGCCCTGGGCCACCGTGCCGCCCTCCAGCTTGCCGGACAAGGCGCCGTCGGACAGCCGCGTGGCCATTGACCATAGCTGGCGCGTACCCGCCTCGGTGCGCAGGGCCAGCGCCACGGCCGACAGCGCCGCCAGCAGCAGCACGAGCAACACCGCCACCAGCCACGCCAGCCAGCGCCAGACGCGCCCCCGGCGCGGACGCGCCGGTCCGGGTGCGCCAGCATCGCGGGCGGGAACGGGAGGCATGTCGGGGATACTCATGCGGCAAACGCCTTGCGGCTGCGTGGACGGGAGGCGCCGGCCTGCCGGCAGGGTCGCATCGCCATCAGAACGCAACTCCAAGTGAAATATGCGGGCGGAACTGTGTCTCCTGGATGCCGTAGCCGATATCGAGCTGCACCGGCCCGACCGGGCTGCGCCAGCGCGCCCCGATACCCACGCCGTTGTAGAGCTTGACGCCCGTCAGGTTGTCGGTGGCGGTCCCCACGTCCCAGAAAACCGCGGCGCCCCAGTCGGGCAGGAACCAGTACTGGTATTCCAGGCTGGCAGTGCCGAGGTATTTGGCGGGCAGCACGCTGGCGCCGTCGCGCGTGCCGATCGACTGATAGCTGTAGCCCCGGATCGAATCGGTGCCGCCGGCGCGAAAGCGCAGCGAGGCCGGCACCTTGGTGACGTCGCCTCTGGTGATATCGGCGCCCAGTTCCAGCCGGGCCACCACCAGGTCGCGTTTGCCCACCGGGATGTACTGGCGGATACGGCCGTAGACACGGAAAAAGGTCTCGTCGCTCAGCACGTGCTGGGCCGCCACGCCAACCTGCGTGTTGATGACATTGCCGCGGCGCGGGAACACCGGGTTGTCCACGTCGCGCCGCGTCCATGCGAAAGCCGGCACCAGCGCCCGGCTGAGCTGGTTCGGCTCGCCGAAGGGCTGCAGGTTGTCGTAGTAATAGTCCAGCGAGATGGTGGTGTCGTAATTCTCGCGCGAGCGGGAGCGCTTCAGGCCGGTGCGCAGGCTGGTCAGGTCGGTGCTTTCCAGGTCGATGGTGCGTTCGTAGCTGCTGTAGACGCTGTTGCGGTACGTCCTGCTATCGGGCGGCATGGCCATCTCGGCGAAAACGTACTGGCGTTTTTGCTCGATGCGTGCCTGCGAGTCGAACACCCAGGCACGGTTGAACAGGTTGTAATAGGAATAGCGGCCTTCGACCTGGGCGCCGGTATCGGTGGTGTAGCCCACGCCGCTCGAGAGCCGGTTGACGGGATACTCGCGCACGCGCACATACACCGGCACGGTGACCTTGTCGGCGTTCATGTCGACCTTTGGCTCGGCGTCGCTGGCCGTGCCCGCCTCGGTCACCTTGCCCTGATCCGTCGACTCCTGCTGGCCCAGGTCGATCTGCACGTTGGAAAAATAGGGCTGGTTCTGGATTGCCCGCTGGAATTCCAGCAGGCGCTCCACGCGGTACGGCTCGCCCTCGTACAGCGGATTGACGTTGCGGATGATCTGCTCGGGATAACGCCGCAACCCGCTGATCTTCAGCGGTCCCATGCGGTATGCCGGGCCGCTGGCAAAACGCGCGCTGAGGTCCGCCGCATGTTCGTCCGGCTCGACGCGCGCCTGCGAGCCGGTCATGCGGGCGCCGTAGTAGGTATGGCTCTGCAACTCCACCAGGGCGTCCTCCTTGGCCTTGGACCAGTCCGCCTGCCGGAACGGCTCGCCCACCGGCAGGCCCCATTTGGCCCGGATTTCGGCAATCTGCTCCGGCGACTGGGTGGCGGCGGGGCCGCTCACGCTAACGTCGACCGCACGGATCACGGTGCGCGCGCCAGGGTCCACCGTGATGGTCACGGTGCGCTTATCGCCGCTGCCTTCCACCTTGGCGGTGGTCTGCGGATCGAAATAGCCTTCGGTGGAGGTGAACTGGCGGACCTGCTCGCCAACCGTCTCGACCATGTAGTTGAACTGGTCCGGCGAGATGTCGTCGCGCGCGCTGTAGCGTGACAGGTCCAGGTGGTCTTGCAGGATTTCCTTGATCGCCTTGGGCGCCTCCACCTCGACCTTGTAGGCGGCAGCGGCCGGCCCCGCGGACAGCGCCAGGGCCGCCAGCAACGGACACGCCAGGCGGCGCAGCGCGGCCGCCGCCCCCGGCTCTGCGCCGGAGGCGGCGACAAAGCCGGCGGGCCTGGTACGCGGGGTCCCTGGATCCATCCTCATCGATTGGTGCACGTCACGCAAAGTCGATATTTGACCACACCCGGGCGGCCAGCCTGCCCGATGGCGCCAAAAAGACCCCCCCGGGCGGCCGCGCATCAGGGGTGTGGGATCAAAATGGCGGAATCGCGTGCAATCCCGTTACTGACCCTGCCAATACGGTAAAATCCGGGCTCGTTCGACAATTCCCCACTGTTTCCCGTCATGGCTCTCTACGAATCGGATATCACCCAGTTCCTGAAGTCGCTCAAGGATGAGCGCCCTTCCCTGGAAGCGGAACAACGCCAGGGCCGCGCCCTGCTGTGGGACAAGAGCCCGATCAATCTCGAAGAACGTGCCCGCGCCGACGCCTCCCGCGTGGCGCAGAAGCCTTACGTCTATTCGCTGGACTGAAGCCGTACCCGCCCCCTCGAGCGCCCGCCCCTAGATGAACCAGAGCGAGCAGGACAAGCTGAAGCCGCCGATCGAGCTGCCCAGCGTGGCACCCGGACAGGACTCCACGCCGGCCGCCGTCGACGGCATGGCCTTCGCGCGCCTGTATGGCGAGCCGCTGTTCAAGCTGCCCCAGGACCTGTACATCCCGCCGGATGCGCTGGAAATCTTCCTGGAAGCGTTCGAAGGGCCGCTGGACCTGCTGCTCTACCTGATCCGCAGGCAGAACTTCAACGTCCTCGATATCCCGATGGCGCAAGTGACGCGCCAGTACCTCACGTATATCGACCAGATCCGCAAAAGCAATCTTGAGCTGGCGGCCGAGTACCTGCTGATGGCGGCCATGCTGATCGAAATCAAGTCGCGCATGCTGCTGCCGGTGAAGAAAAGCGACAGCGACGAGGAAGAAGAGGATCCCCGGGCCGAACTGGTGCGCCGCCTGCTCGAATACGAGCAGATGAAGCTGGCGGCCATGCGCATCGACCAGGTGCCGCAGCTCGGGCGCGACTTCCTGCACTCGCAGGTCTATATCGAGCAAAGCCTCGCGCCGCGCTTTCCCGATGTCGAGGTCGTGGACCTGCAGGCCGCCTGGGCCGACGTGCTCAAGCGCGCCAGGCTCAACCAGCACCACAAGATCTCGCGCGAGGAATTGTCGGTGCGCGAGCACATGAGCCATATCCTGCGGCGCCTGCAGCATACGCGCTTCATGGAATTCAGCGAGCTCTTCGACGAAGCCGTGCGCTCCGGCAAGGGCGTGCCGGTGGTGGTGGTCAACTTCATCGCCATGCTGGAGCTCTCGCGTGAAGCCCTGGTGGAGATCACCCAGGCCGAGCCGTTTGCGCCGATTTATGTGCGATTGGCGTACATTCCCAGCTAGGCCGCACCGATAGCGGCGCCCGCCTCGGGCCACATGCTCTACAATCCGCCGACAGTCGGCGCCACCAAGAGCACCAGACCGGCTTCTCGGGCGCGCGTATGCGCCAGGGTCATCCCTACCACGACCAGCACACCAACTTCATGAAAGTCATCTCCTCCATTCACGAGTTGCGGGACCAGTTGCGCGGACAGAACCGGGCGGCCTTCGTGCCGACCATGGGCAACCTGCACGAAGGCCACCTGTCGCTGATGCGCCTGGCGCGCCAGCACGGTGACCCGGTGGTCGCGTCAATCTTCGTCAACCGGCTGCAGTTCGGTCCCAACGAGGATTTCGACAAGTACCCGCGCACGCTGCAGGACGACATCGAGAAGCTGCAGAAGGAAGGCGTGTACGTGCTGTTTGCGCCGACCGAGCGGGACATGTACCCCGAGCCCCAGGAATACCGCGTGGAGCCGCCGCACGACCTCGGCGACATCCTCGAAGGCGAATTCCGCCCCGGCTTCTTCAAAGGTGTCTGCACGGTCGTGATGAAGCTGTTCTCGTGCGCGCAGCCACGCGTGGCGGTATTCGGCAAGAAGGACTACCAGCAGCTGATGATCGTGCGCCGCATGGTGAACCAGTTCGCGCTGCCGATCGACATCGTGCCGGCCGAGACCGTGCGCGCCGAGGACGGCCTGGCCCTGTCCTCGCGCAACCGCTACCTGACGCCCGACGAGCGCACCGAGGCACCGGTGCTCTACAAGACGCTGCATGACGTGCGCAATACCGTTCTGGCCGCCAACAGCGCCAGCGCCGACCTGGCCGCGATCGAGGCTAATGCACAGGCTGCGCTGCAGGCGCGTGGCTGGAAGCCGGACTACATTGCCATCCGCAAGCAGGTAGACCTGCAGCCGCCGACCCGCGAGGAATACGTGGCGGGCGAGCCGCTGGTGATCCTCACGGCAGCCAAGCTGGGGGCTACCCGGCTGATCGACAATCTCGAGATCTGACGCCGGGAGCGGCTGGCGCCGCACCTACCCCGTAGCAAAGAGAAGCGGCCCCAGGGCCGCTTCTCTTTTTGTCGTTCAAGGCCCTGCCGGGGCACCGCCCGTGCAGACCCGGCCCGGTCAGGCGGTCCGTGCCCTGGCGCGTTGCAGCGTCCGGGCCACATGGCGCCGATGCCCGCGCCGCCGCTTCCACCAGATCAGCACTCCGGTCACGGCGAACAGCAGCGGCACCAGCCCGAACACCGAGATAAAGATCCGCCCCGGCAAACCGAAGGCTTCACCGGTATGCAGCGGGTACATCCAGTTGAGGAAGGTATCGCCGGCGGGCGCGGCCATCGGATCGCGCACGCCGAGGCCTTTGCCCGTGTGGGCATCGAGCCAGATCCGGGTGGCGCCGCTGCCCTGGCGGACCTCCCCGGGCTGGCGCACGCGGACCTCGAAGGGATCGCCGGCCTTGCGCGGGAAACTCACCCGCGTGACCTGCGCGGCGGGGTAAAGCGCCTGGGCCGCGCTGACCGCTTGCGCCGCGCCGAGCGGCGGCGTTCCGGCGGGCACAGGCGCCGATGCCGGCTTGCCGGGTGGCGTCACCGTCATCACGCCGGCCACCAGCGGCGTCACCCACTTGGGCAGGTCCAGGTACCAGCCGGAAAACGCCATGGTAGCCAGCACCGGCGCCGCGAAGATGCCGCCCGCGCGGTGCAGCGAATAATTGAAGCGTGACCAGGAGCCGCCGTGCGTGATGCGAAAGGCATGCAACACCGCGCGCGGCTTGAGCTTGGGCCACCACATCGCGACCCCGCAGATCACCATCACCAGCAGCAACATGCCGGCAATGCCGAGAATGGTCCGGCCGGTCTCGCCAGACAGCAGGTAATGGTGCACCTGGAACAAGGTGGGCATCAGCAGCGGGCGCGACAGCCCCGGCTCGCCCCAGACCCGCTCCCCTTTCACCGCCAGCGTGACGGGATCGACCATGACCTGGCGCGAACGGCCGGCATCCGCGCCCTTGAGCGGATACCAGGCCACGAACACCTCGTGCGGCGCGGACGGCAGCATCAGCAACCCGGGACGGCCGTAGCGCGGATCGGCCTGCAGTTTGTCGGTCGCCGCCTGTACCGTCGCCGGCGCGACCGGCAGCGGCACCTCGGCCGAGGCGGTCAGCAATCCGGGGTTGAGCAGCGCATCGAGTTCATCGCGCCAGGCGATGGCGGTGCCGGTCAGGCCCAGCATGACGAACAGCAAACCCAGCGTTAAGCCGATGTAGAGATGAATCTTGACGATGACAACGCGCAGGCGGCCGGTGACCATGGGAGGCAGAGAGCAGATTTGGGGGGGTTATGTATTGCGCATCACAGGCCGGCAACGCATGGATACGTCACGCCAGTAAAAATGAGAATGCGAAAGATTCGCGATTCTATCAGGCGTTACAAGCCCGCGCGCGACGGGAGCAAGACTGTGGCGGGGCCGCACCGGATTGCGGCAGAATGGCGTGCGCGGCCACCGCCGGCCCCGCGTTCCTGCCCTGAAGATGCCCAGATCGATCGAATTGCTGCCCGCCGCGGCCCAAGATGCAGCGCTGATTGCCGGCCTGCACACCCAAAGCTGGCACCACGCCTACCAGGGCCTGTTGCCGGCGGATTACCTGGAACGGGAAGTGCCGGCCGAGCGCCTGCGGGCCTGGCGGGCACGCCTGGTGGATGGCGCCGAGGGGCCGCTGGAGGTCACGCTCGCGCGCGTGGATGGCGAGCCGGCCGGCTTTGCCTGCCTGCAAGCGGAAGCCGAGCCGCAGTTCGGCGTGTACCTGGACAACCTGCATGTGCTGCCGCAATGGCATGGACTGGGCCTCGGCAAGCGCTTGTTCGCGCATTGCGCGCGGCGCGCGGCCAGCGGATGGCCCGGGCAGCCGCTCTTCCTCTATGTGCTGGACAGCAACACCCAGGCGCGCGAGTTCTACCGGCGCCTGGACGGCATCGAAAGCGAACCGTTCGACGATGCGTTTCCCGGCGCCAGCCTTATCGTGGCCGTACGCCGCGTCAGCTGGCCGTCGGTGGACGCCCTGCTCAGGCGGCTGGGCGCTTAGCCAGGGCGGGCTGCTCCAGCCAGCCGATGATGGGCTGCCACTGCTCCCAGTCGCGCGCCACGCGGGATGGCGCCACGTCCCACAAGGTCAGCCCGTGCGCGGCCAGCTGCACGTAGTTCTGCGTATCGCGCAGGAAACCCAGCACCGGCAGCCCCAGCTCCGCGACAAAGCGCTGCAACTGCTCGGCCGCGCGGGTGCGCAGGTCGACCCGCATGCCGATCACGCCAACCTCCACCTCGCCGTGGCGCACGCGCTTGTCGTCCGCCAGGCGAGCGAGGAAATCCTGGGTGGCCAGGATATCGAACAGGGAAGGCTGCAGCGGCACCACCACGCGGTGGGCCAGCTTCATCACGTCGTTGAAGCGCCAGCCGTGCAGGCCGGCCGGGGTGTCGAGCACCACATGGGTGGTGCCCTTGGGCGGACGTGCGATCTGGTCGGAGCTGATGTCCCAGGTGCGGATGGCCGGCGCCGAGGCCGGCCGCAAACCCAGCCAGGCGCGCGAGGATTGCTGGCGGTCCGTATCGCCCAGCATCACGGCATGGCCGGCGCTGGCGAAATAGCCCGCCAGGTTGGTGGCCAGCGTGGTCTTGCCTACGCCGCCTTTGGGATTGGCGATCACGACTACAGGCATGGGTGTCTCCGCAATGGCTTTCCATGGCGGCGCTGCCCTCGGGCGCGCCGCTCCGGGTTCCGCCACGGCCTTGCCGTTTGTCGTAAGCGGGCCCCGGCGGAGCGGACCCGCCTGCGAGTTTAGCAGTTGCCGCGCGCGGGCGGCCCGGCCAGCGGCGAAGTTTGCAAGGGCGCCAGCAAGGTGCCCAGGTCGAGATGCGCGGCGAGCGTGTCGGCCAGCCGCTCCAGCGACGCCTCGCGCAGCGCGGCCAGGTCGACGCCTTCGGCCCGCGCCAGCCCGGCCCAGCGCAGCAGCGCGCCGCAGGCCTCGGGCTGGTCGAACAGGCCGTGGACGTAGGAGGCCAGCACTTGGCCGTCCTCCGACTGCGCGCCGTCCGGGCGCTCGCCTTCGAGCCATAGCGCCGGGCGCGCCAGCGCCGCGCCGGTGGTCACGCCCATATGGATCTCGTAGCCTTGCACGGCTGCCTCGCTGCCGTCCTCCAGGGCCAGCCGGCCGCTCACCACACGCAGCTGCTTGTGCGGCGCCAGGACCGTCTCGTAGTCCAGCAATCCGAAACCTTCGCTGCTGCCGGGCGTGCCCTCGTTGCCGGCCGGGTCGTCCACACGCCGGCCCAACATCTGCATGCCGCCGCAAATGCCGATCACCTTGCCGCCATAGCGCAGATGCCGACGCAGGGCCGGCTCCCAGCCATTGGCGCGCAGGAAGGCCAGATCGGCGCGCACGCTCTTGCTGCCTGGCAGCACGATCAGGTCGGCAGGCGGGATCGGCATGCCAGGGCCGATGAAGCGCAGGTCCACCTGCGGATGCGCGCGCAGCGCATCGAAATCGGTGTGATTGGAAATGCGCGGCAGCACCGGCACGATCACGCGCAGCAGTTCGCCCTGCTTGGCCGCCTGCGAGCCGATGATGGCGTCCTCGGCGTCCAGGTGCAGGCCATGCAGGTAGGGCAGCACGCCCAGCACGGGTTTGCCGGTGCGCGCCTCCAGCCAGTCCAGCCCGGGCTTCAGCAGCGCGATGTCGCCGCGGAAGCGGTTGATGATGAAGCCCTTGATGCGCGCGCGTTCGGATTCCGACAGGCAGTCCAGCGTGCCCACCAGGTGGGCGAACACGCCGCCGCGGTCGATGTCGGCCACCAGCACCACCGGGCAGTCGACCGCTTCGGCAAAACCCATGTTGGCGATGTCGCGGTCGCGCAGGTTGATCTCCGCCGGGCTGCCGGCGCCCTCCACCATGACGACCTCGTAGGCGCTGGCCAGGCGCCGGTGCGAGGCCAGCACCGCCTGCATCGCCACCGGCTTGTAGGCGTGATAGGCGCGCGCATCCAGGTCCAGCCGCGCCTGGCCATGGATGATGATCTGCGCGCCGGTATCGCTGCTGGGTTTGAGCAGCACCGGATTCATGTCCGTATGCGGCGCCAGCCCGGCGGCCAGCGCCTGCAAGGCCTGCGCGCGCCCGATCTCGCCGCCGTCGGCGGTGACCGCGCTGTTGAGCGCCATGTTCTGGGGCTTGAACGGAACCACGCGCACGCCGGCGCGGGCCAGCACCCGGCAAAGGCCTGCCACCAGGGTGCTCTTGCCAGCGTCGGAGGTGGTGCCCTGCACCATCAAGGTACCGCGCAAGCCGCCCGGCAGCGCCTGCGCGGTGGCTTCGGAGAGATTTTTTTGCATCGTGGGATTATCGCATCGGCGTGCTTCCCGGCGGCCCTGCGCGCGCCATCGCGGGCGTGCGATCCATGGATGCGCCCGCTACAATACCCGGATGATCCCGGCACAAGCCTCCGCCACCGCCACCGAGCCCGTCAGCGCAACCAGCCACGCGCCGGCCGGCGAACGCACGCCCCAGGCCGCGACCGCGCCGCACGCCGCGGCGGCGGCCGGCCGCGCACGCCAGCTCACGCTGGTGCTCGGCGGGGCACGGTCGGGCAAGAGCCACTTTGCCGAGCAGATGGCCGCCGACCATGCCGCAGCCACCGGGGGCCCCGTCACCTATATCGCCACCGCGCGCCACGACGACAACAGCGCCGATGAAGAGATGGAGGTGCGCATCGCGCTGCACCGCGCCCGGCGCCCGGCCGAGTGGGGCCTGGTCGAGGCGCCGCTGCACCTTGCCGACGCCTTGTACGCGCACGCGACCCACAATGGCTGCATCCTGGTCGACTGCGTCACGCTCTGGCTCAACAACCTGCTGTTCCTCGACGCCCGCAGTTATCCCGAGCATGGCCTGGTGACGCCGCCGGCCGCCTTCACCGAGGAAATCGACGCGCTGCTGACCGCGTTGCCCACCCTGCCCGGCCACGTCATCCTGGTCTCCAACGAGATCGGCTTCGGCGTGGTGCCGATGGGCGCCATCACCCGCTTCTACGTGGACGAACTGGGCCGCCTGAACCAGAAGCTGGCCGCCGCCGCGGACCGCGTGCGGCTGCTGGTGGCAGGCATTCCCGTCAGCGTGAAAGGCGCCGACCCGGCGTGCTGATGCTGTCTTCGCTGTCCTCGCTGCTTTCGTGGTGGCCGTTTCTCGACTTTACCTGGACCGCCTGCGTGGCCGCCGCCGTAGCCGGCGTGCTGCTTGACCAGTGGCTGGGCGAGCCGCGCCGCTGGCATCCGCTGGTGGGTTTCGGCCGCCTCGCGGCGGCCTTGGAACGCCGCTTGAACCGTGGCGGCGCGCCGCTGCGCCAGCGGCTCACCGGCCTGGCCGCCTGGGCGCTGATGGTGCTGACGCCGGCCGCGCTGGCCGGCATTCTGGTGCATGCCGCCACGCAGTTCAGCGCGGTGCTGGGCTGGCTGTTGCAGGCACTGGCGCTCTACGCCGCGCTGGGCGCGCGCAGCCTGACCCAGCATATCGCGCCGATCGCCGTGGCGCTGGCGCAAGGCAATCTCGCCGATGCGCGCCAGCTCACGGCACGCATCGTCTCGCGCGACACCGCCGACGCGGATGGCGAGGCGCTGGCCCGCGCCGCTTGCGAATCGGCGCTGGAGAATGGCAACGACGCCATCTTTGGCGCCTTGTTCTGGTTCCTGCTGGGCGGCGCGCCGGCGGTGATCGCCTACCGCCTTGCCAATACGCTGGATGCGATGTGGGGCTACCGCACGCCCCGCCTGCTGCATTTCGGCTGGGCCGCCGCGCGCCTGGACGACGTGCTCAACCTGGCGCCTGCCCGCCTCACCGCGCTCTCCTACGCACTGCTCGGACGCACCGTTCAAGCGCTGCGCTGCTGGCGGGCGCAGGCGCCGGCGTGGTCCAGCCCCAATGCGGGCCCGGTGATGGCCGCCGGCGCCGGCGCCGTCGGCGTGGCACTGGGCGGGCCCGCACGCTACCACGGCGAATGGGAGGAGCGTCCGCCGCTTGGCGAGGGACGCGCACCCGGCGCCGCCGATGTGCACGCCTGCCTCCGGCTGGTTCAACGCACGCTCTGGCTATGGCTGGCCGCCGCCGGCGCCAGCGCCGCCCTCCTCCAATACGGCATCGCATGAGTACACCGATCCGCCACGGCGGCGACCTGCTCGCCGCCGTGCGCCGCTACGGCCGGCCAGCCGAAGACTGGCTCGATCTTTCCACCGGCATCAATCCCGACGGCTATCCCGTGCCGGCCCTGCCCGCCGACGCATGGCAACGGCTGCCGCAGGACGGCGACGGCCTGTCGGAGCTGGCGGCGCAGGCTTACTGCGCGCCGCAAGCCCTGCCGGTGGCCGGCTCGCAGGCTGCCATCCGCACCCTGCCGCAATTGCTCAAACCGGGCCGCGTTGGCGTGGCGGCGCAGGGCTACAGCGAATACGCGCCCGCCTTCGCCCGCGCCGGGCATCAGGTGATGCCGCTGGCCGAAGCGGATTTCGCGCGCGGCGACCTTGCCGCGCGGCTCGACCACCTGGTGGTGGTCAACCCCAACAACCCCACCGGGCGCACGCTCACGCAAGACACGCTGCTGTCGTGGCATGCCGATCTGGCGGCGCGCGGCGGCACGCTCCTGCTCGACGAAGCCTTCATGGATTGCACGCCCGCGCTGTCGCTGGCCGCGCGCTCGGATCTCCCCGGCCTGGTAGTCCTGCGCTCGCTCGGCAAGTTCTACGGCCTGGCCGGCGTGCGCTGCGGCTTCGTGCTGGCAGAGCCCGCCTTGCTGGCGGCGCTGGCCGAACAGCTCGGGCACTGGACCGTGGCAGGCCCGGCGCGCGCGGTAGCGCGCCTGGCCCTGGCCGACCACGGCTGGCAGGCCGCCGCGCGCGAGCATCTGCAGCAGGCGGGCAGGCGGCTCGCGGCGATACTGCGCGCGCACGGCCTGGCGCCCGTGAGCCACCCCTTGTTCAGCTGGGTGCCGCGCGCCGACGCGGCGCTGCTGCACGACACGCTTGCGCGGCAAGGCGTATGGACGCGGCTGTTCGACGCACCGGCCAGCGTCGATGCCATGCCAAGCCTGCGGCTGGGATTGCCCCCGGCGCAAGAAGCGGCGTGGCAATGGCTCGACGCGGCGCTGGCATCCGCATGCGCCGCGATGCCCATGGGCATGCATCAAGACGGCTCAACACAGGCACCTTCCCCGACACAACCCCGATGATCCCTTTCCCGATGACTGCCCGTTCCCTGCTGGTCCTGACAACACTGCTGGGCATCGGCGTTTGCGGCAACGCCGGCGCCGCTGTCTCGGTGGTCGACGATGCCGGGCAAACCGTCACGCTGGAACAACCCGCGCGCCGCGTGATCTCGCTGGCGCCACATGTCACCGAGATGCTGTACGCTGCCGGCGGCGGCGCGCGCATCGTCGGCGCCGTGAGCTACAGCGACTACCCGCCGCAGGCACGCGACATCCCGCGCGTAGGCGACAACAAGGCACTGGATCTCGAACGCATCGCCGCGCTCAAGCCGGACCTGATCGTGGTATGGCGCCACGGCAATGCGCAAAAGCAGACCGACCGGCTGCGCGCGCTCGGCCTGCCGCTGTTCTACAGCGAGCCGCGCAAGCTGGAGGGCATTCCCAGCAATATCGAAAGGCTTGGCGTGCTGCTCGGCACCGAATCCACCGCCAACGGCGCCGCCGCCAGCTTCCGCCATCAGGTCGACAAACTGCGCCAGACCTACGCCGCACGGCCGCCGGTAACGGTCTTCTACCAGGTCTGGCAGCAACCGCTGATGACCCTCAGCGGGCAGCACCTGATCAGCGACGTGCTGGCGCTCTGCGGCGGGCGCAACCTGTTCGCCAACGAATCCCTGCTGGTACCGACGGTATCGGTGGAAGCCGTGGTCGCCGGCAATCCCGAGGTGATGATGACCGCCAGCATGGGCGCGACCCGTTCCGACCGCCCGCTGCCCGACTTCGCCATGTGGGAACGCTGGAAACAGGTGACCGCGGTAGCGCGCGGCAACCTGTACGCCATCGACGGCGACCTGGTCAACCGGGCCGGCCCGCGCATCACCCAGGGTGCGGAAGTCGTATGCAAGGACCTGGACAACGCGCGCCGCAAGCGGCCGGCGCAATAGGTAGGACAGGTCCAGGAACGCCCGCCCCATCCCGCCTGCGCGAGAGGGCTGCCATTTGCAGGGGCGAGCCCGCCAAATCAACGATTGGTAGCCGTGTGGAGCGCCCCCAAGGGCGGCCCACACCCCAGCGCAATGCGGAGCGAGCCGTGTAGGTGTACCTGGCCGTATGGGGCGCCTCGGGATCCGGTGAAAAGAGCGGAAAAGAGGGACCCATGTTTGAATATCGCCTTAAGGCGATGCGAGTTTGGGTCCCGGCCGCTCTTTTCGCCGGATCCCGAGGGGGTGTCGCCCCATCCGGCGCGCCTTCTTTGCCTACTTTCTTGGCAAGACAAGAAAGTAGGTCGCCTCCCCGCAGGGGAGGTGAAACTGCCTTTGACTTTACGCCATCGCCTCGGCCACCGTCTCGCCGCCGTGAGGCCTGGCATGCAGCAGATCCGCGGCCCACGCCTCCACCTCCGCGCGCGGCACGGCATCCCACGCACAGCCCTCCCACCTGCCGAAATCCAGCTCACGCAACCGCGCATCGGTCTCGAGCGGCAGCCCGAGGTCCCGCGCCAGCAACGCCGCTGTAGCGCGAGCGCGCGCCATCGTGCTGCTGACGATGCGCTGCGGCACCAGGCCATCGAGCATCGAAAACATGCGAGCGGGTTCGGGTTCCACTGGTTGCGCAAGGGGCAAATCGAGCGCCCCGTAGCAAACGCCCTGCGCAACCTCAGGCCGCGCGTGCCGGATCAGGACCAGGTCCATGCCGCTGCTACGAGATAGATCAACAACTCGGCCAGCTGCTGCGCCATGCCGAGACAATCACCGGTGTAGCCGCCGATACGGCGCACGTAATAACGCCCAAGCAGGAAACGCAGCACCACCAACGCCACCATCACCACGGCGGCAAACGGCAGCGACACCAGCAACAGCGGCAAGGCACCGCACAGCAGCGTGAACACCAGGCCGATGCCCGACAGCCGCTGCGCCACCGGCTTCGCCTTACCCTCGGCGCGCACGTAGTCCAGCGTGGCCAGATAGCTCACCGCCATCGCGCGGCTGGCCGCATGCGCGGCCACCAGCACCAGCAGCAGCTCCACCATGCCGCTACGCGCAGCAATCGCCACCAGCAACTGCCACTTGAGCAGCAGCGCCACCACCAGCGCGATAGCGCCGAACGCGCCAATGCGCGAGTCGTGCATGATGCGTAGCACATCCTCGCGCCGGTAGCCGCCGCCGAAGGCATCGATGCAGTCGGCCAGGCCGTCTTCGTGGAAGGCGCCTGTCACCAGCAGCGTCACTGCCATGCCCAGCAGCAGCGCCACGCCGGGCGGCCACCATTGCAGTGCGCCCCAGCTCGCCAGCGCGCCGAGCGCGCCCACCAGCAGCCCCACCAGCGGGAAATAGCGCGCCGCCGCGTTCAGGTAGTGCGGCGCAAAGCCAACCCAGCGCGGCACGGGCACCCGCGTGAAGTAGCCAACGGCGGTCAGGAAATAGCGGATTTCATCGAGCATGGGCCATTGTGGCAGGATTGCCGCCGCGCTAGGCGGAAGCCGTGCTGACGCCGGCGGCGCCGAAGGTCGCCATCTCGCGCAGGAAGGCCGCGGCCGAGGCCACCAGCGGATAGGCCAGCGCGGCGCCGGTGCCCTCGCCCAGGCGCAGGTCCAGGGCCAGCAGCGGTTCCGCGCCGAAATGCTCGAGCAGCCGGCGATGGCCGTGCTCATGCGAGCAATGCGAAAACACGCAGTACTGCAGCACCTCGGGAGCAAGGCGCTGCGCCACCAGCAGCGCGGCCGAAGCAATAAAGCCGTCGACCAGGATCACCATCCGGCTGGCCGCCGCGGCCAGGAAAGCGCCGGTCATCATGGCGATCTCGAAACCGCCGAATGCCGCGAGTACGTCGAGCGGCTCCACGGCATCGGCATGAAGGGCCAGCGCCTGCGACAGCACAGCCCGCTTGCGTGCCAGGCCGGCATCGTCCAGGCCGGTGCCACGGCCAATGCAATCGTCGATCGGCGTGCCGGTCAGCCGGCTCACCAGGCAAGCGGCCGACGAGGTATTGGCAATGCCCATCTCCCCGAAGCCGATCACGTTGCTGCCCTCTTGCGCGTGGCGCAGCACGCGCGCCATGCCGGCGGTGAGCGCCGCCTGCACCTGCTCCGCGGTCATCGCGCGCTCTTGCGCGAAATTGCGCGTGCCCGCCGCGATGCGGCAGTTGACCAGGCCGGGCGCGGACGGCAGCGGCGCGCGCACGCCGGCGTCCACAACCTCCAGCGCCAGCCCGTGCAGACGCGAGAACACATTGATGGCAGCGCCGCCGGCCAGGAAATTGAGCACCATCTGTGCCGTCACTTCGGCCGGATAGGCGCTCACGCCGGCGTCGGCCACGCCGTGGTCGCCGGCGAACACGATCACGGCCGGTCGCTTGAGTTCAGGCGTGCCGCCGCCGGTGATCAGGCCGATCTGCAGGGCCAGGTCTTCGAGCCGGCCGAGCGCGCCGAGCGGCTTGGTCTTGGCATCGATGGCGGCTTGCAGCGCCGGGCGCAGGGAGGCGTCGAGCGGGGCAATGTAGGGTAATTGCATGATGTTCGTCGCAGTGATTGGCTGAATGACAAATGGCACAAATGCACAAATGGCCGGAGCCTTACATCTCTACGCCGCGCTGCGCCTTGATGCCCTGCTGGAAGGCGTGCTTGACCGGCGTCATGTCGGTCACGGTGTCCGCCGCCTCGATCAGCGCAGGCGGCGCGCCGCGGCCGGTGATCACCACATGCTGCATCGGTGGGCGCGCGCGCAGGTCGGCGATCACGGTGTCGACATCGAGATAATGCAGCTTGAGCGCGATATTGAGTTCGTCCAGCAGCACCAGCCCGACCGACGGGTCGCGCAGCAGCCCGCGCGCCACCTCCCACGCCACCTGGGCCTTGGCCACATCGCGCGCGCGGTCCTGGGTTTCCCAGGTGTAGCCCTCGCCCATCACGTGGAAGGCGCACTGCTCCGGAAAACGCCGCAGGAACAGTTCCTCGCCGCTGGGAATCGCACCCTTGATGAATTGCACCACGCCGGCCTGCATGCCGTGGCCGAGCGCGCGCACCACCATGCCAAAGCCGGAGCTGGACTTGCCCTTGCCGTTGCCGGTGGTGATCACGATGACGCCGCGCTCGTCCTGGGCCGCGGCGATCTTGGCGTCCACGACATCCTTCTTGCGCGCCATGCGCGCCTTGTGGCGTTCGTCGCGGGCGGCGTCTTCGTTCTTGGAGGGGGCGTTGGCCTGGGGTTCAGTCATATTGATTTCCGTCTTGTTCCGGATGAGTGGCGCCGTCGGCAATCAGCGCGGTATGGTGGCCGTCGCTGACACTGACAATCGGCGTGCGCAGCGCGTGCGAGCAATACGCGGGAGTCAGTACTTCCGACGCGGGGCCATGCAGGCAGAGGCCGTCCTCGGCCAGCAGCAAGGCATGGGTCGCGTAGCGCCGCGCCAGGTTGAGGTCGTGCAGGATCACCACGACGGCGTGGCGGCCGGTGCGCGCCAGCCGGGTCAGGGTTTCCAGCACCATGATCTGGTGGCGCAGGTCCAGGTGGGCTGCCGGTTCGTCGAGCAGCAGCAACGGCGCCTGTTGCGCCAGCGTGGCGGCCAGCGAGACGCGCTGGCGTTCGCCGCCGGACAGGGTCAGCACATCGCGCCCGGCCAGCCCGTCGAGATCCAGTTCGCGGATGACCGCGGCGACCACCGCATCGTCCTCGCGGCCGGACCAGCCCCAGCCCGATAGGTGAGGATGGCGGCCCACGGCCACGGCGTCGCGCACCGACATCGAAAAGGTATCGTGCACCGCCTGCGGCAGATAGGCGCGGCGCAACGCCAGCGCGGCCGGCGCGATCTCCAGTGGCGCGCGGCCGTCGAGCAGCACCGCGCCGCCGTCGGGCTTGCGCAGTCCGGCCAGCACCGACATCAGCGTGGACTTGCCGACGCCGTTCGGGCCGACGATGCACCAGAGTTCGCCGGCCTGCATGGTCAGGCTCAGGCCATCGAGCAAGGCGCGTTTGCCAGCGCGCAGCTGCAAGGACTGCAGCACCAGCGGCGGACAAGGCGAGACGGGTTGGTTCCAGCTCGTCATGGGGATCAGCGCGGCCTGCGCAACAGCAAGAAGAGAAAAGTCGGCACGCCCAGCAGCGCCGTGATCACGCCCACCGGCAACTGCGCGGGCGCGATTACCGTGCGCGCCACCAGGTCGGCGGCCATCAGCAGCGCGCCGCCGAGCAAGGCCGAGGCTGGCAACAACAGGCGCTGGTCGTTGCCCCAGGCCAGGCGCACCAGATGCGGCACCACCAGGCCGACAAAGCCGATCGAGCCGGCGGACGTGATGGCCACCGCGATGGCCAGCGAGGCCAGCACGAACACCGACATCCGCACGGCGCCGACGCGCACGCCCAGCGCCTGCGCTACCGTCTCGCCCAGCAGCATCGCATTGAGCGAGCGCGCCAGCGGCATCGCCAGCAGCACGGCCAACGCCAGGGCACCCAGCGCGAGCCCGTAGCTGGCGGTACCGCCAAGATCGCCGGTCAGCCAGAACAACATGCCGCGCAGCCGCGCTTCGGGCGCCACGCTCAGGATCAGGGTAATCAGCGCGCCCCAGCCCGCGGCCAGGATCACGCCGGTGAGAAGCAGGCGCGAGCCGGCCTCATGGTGGCCGCCCTGCACCTGCGGGTGCAGCAGGTCGCGCCGGGCCAGCGTGGCCACCAGCAGCATCGAGAACAGTGCGCCGCCCGCTGCACCGGCCTGCACCGTCCAGAGCGGCCACATCATCAGCATGGCGGTGAGCGCGCCGGTGGCCGCGCCGCCCGAGACGCCCAGCACATAGGGCTCGGCCAGCGGATTGCGCAGCAGCACCTGCATCAGCGCGCCGGTCAGCGCCAGCAGGCCGCCGCAGGCGAAGGCGGCCGCCGCGCGCGGCAGCCGCAGCTCACGCACGATCGCGCCGGCGGTATCGTCGGTGGCGCCTGACAGCGCCTGCCAGACCTGCGTGCCCGACAGCGGCACGCTGCCCACCGCCAGGGACAGCAGGAACACCGCCACGCCGGCGGCGGCAAGCATCAGCCAGACGGCTAGCGCGCGACGCATCTCAGGCGGCCGCCATCACTGGCGCCAGCCCAGCGTGATAAAGCCGGCGCGTCCCTGCGTGTTGTAGGGATAGGCGAGCTGGTAGTTCTTGTCGAACAGGTTTTCCACGCGGGCGGCAACGAACCATTGCTTGTCGATGTTGTAACGGGCAGTGAGGTTGACGATACCGTATCCGCCCAGGGTACGCGATCCGCTATCGAGGCGGGCCGACGAAACAATCCACTCGCCGCCCAGGCGGAAGGCGCCGAACTGGCGGCCCACGTCGAAGGCGGCATGGCGGCGCGCGCGGCGCAGCAACTGCGTATTGCTCTGCTCGTCCACCGGGTTCTGGAAGGTCACGCTGGCGCCCACATCGGTGCCCATCAGCCTGGCGCGCCACGAGGCTTCGATGCCCTGCACCTTGGCCTTGTTGATATTCTGCGCCAGGAACAAGCCGTTGGGCTGCAACGCGGCGGTGATCAGGTTGTCGTAGCGGGTCTCGAACGCGGTCACGCGCAGCAGGCCGGCGCTGTCCGTGCTGTACTGCGCGCCCAGCTCGACCGACTTGGCGCGCTCGGGCTGGATGCCGGGCTGGCCATAGTTGGGATAGTACAGTTCGTTGAAGGTGGGCGCGCGGAAGGCATTGCTGGCGTTGGCGATCAGCTTGAACGCCTCGGTCACGTTATAGCCGTAGCCGGCGAAATAGCTCGCCTGGCTGCCGAAATCCGAGTAATGGTCGTTGCGCGCATTGAGCTGCAGCTGGTGCTTGCCCAGCCGGCCATCGTAGCCGCCGAACACCGACATGATATTGCGGCCCGGCGCGCCATACGTGTTCGAGCTGAATTCCTGCTGCGCATACTCCGTGCCGAACAGCAGCTTATGGGTGGGCGCCAGCGCATATTCGTTCTGCCACGTGTACTGGCGGTTGCGCGTGTTGAAGTTGCTGTTGAACAGTCCGTTCAGGGTGTTTTCGCTATTGTCCCCGCTCTGCGCGATCTTGAAATGCGTGGTCCAGTCCCGGGTGAACTTGCCGTTGACAAAGGCGGATACGGTGTACAACTCGCTGTTCATCCACCAGACATCGGTCGGTTTGCCTGTCGTGGTGTCGTAGGAGAGCTTGCTCTTCGAGTAGTAGGCGGTGACGCCGGCGTCCCAGTCGCTGGTGAAACGATGCTTCACCTGGCCCGATACGCTCTTGTTGTCATACGGGTTGTCGTTCGGGTTCGGGCCTGTGCCCTTCTTTGCCTTGGCCGGATTGTCACCGTTCCATTGGGCCGCATTGATCGCCGAAAAACCGTCTGTCTTGACGGCCGATCCGGTGATATTGAACGAGGTATCGCCCACCTGGCCGCCGTAGCCCACCGTGCCCTGGCGCGTATTGTTGCTGCCGTATTCGATCTGAGCGTTGGCTGCGGGAGCCTGGCCCGCACCGCTCTTGGTGAAGATCTGCACCACGCCGCCGATCGCATCCGAGCCATAGAGCGCCGAGACATTGCCGCGCACGATCTCGATATGGTCGATCTGGTCGGGCAGGATATTCGAGAGCTGGGCCGTGCCGCTGCTGGCAGCCGAGATCCGCACGCCGTCGATCAGGATCAGCGTCTGGTTGGAGTTGGCCCCGCGCATGAACAGGCTGGTATTGGCACCCAGGCCGCCGTTGGCGGCAAACTCCACGCCGGCCTGCGTGCGCAGCAACGAGCGCAGGTCGATGGCTTGCGAGTTGACGATGTCCTGCTGGGTCACTACGGTGGTATGCGGCAGCGCCTCGGTCAACGGCTGGACAGTGCGGGTGGCAGTGACCACCACCGGGTCTAGTTGCGCATCGGCCGCGGGCTGCGAGGCGGATTGTCCGGCGGACTGGGCCATGGCGATGCCAGGCGCGCTCACGGCAAGCAAGGCGGCAAGCGCTGCGGGCAGTTGCCGGGAGACGAAGACGGGGGCGGTGTGACGGCGCGCCGGCAATGCCGGACGGCTCGACCTGTAGGACGATGAGCGCATGATGCGATTGTGGGAGAGATCTGCCTGGTCCGTTCCCCCGCGGACCGTCTGGCGACGAAGCACGCCGCCGGTTCCCGCAAAAAGACAGCAAAAGGCAGCGCACTCTCATCCAGGCCGGTATCCGGGCTGGCGACACCAGTCCGACCGCCTTCCCGAACCTTGCGGTTCAGTGGCTTGTGGGTCGGCCTTGCGATCTTGCGATCGCGGTCGCTTACCGTTGCGGGGGCAGCACAGGTTGGCACGGCCCCGCCCTGGCGGCGGCGGCTGGCTCCCTGTTTCCCGTTGAACTGCAACCCTGTAGTGAATAGGATTACGAGCACCTGGAACGTGCGCGAGTGTAGGCAGTTTCAGGGCAAGCGTCAATGCCGCGTGATTCCGGCGGAAAACCAGTGGCGGGCGCCTGAAAACAGGCATAAAGCCGTCGCCCGGAATGCCGTTAAGCGACGATGCATGCAACTTCGGCGCGCAGGCCCGGTCACACACACCTGCGTTCGCCGTCCTCACGATAGCGCTTGGGCTAAAATCCCAAAACCCGAGACCCTAGATATGACAGGCTCTATGCTCACCGAACTCGAACAACTCGCCGCCAAGATCGGGCGTGTGCTGCACCATGCCGATACCCTTGCGGCGGAGAACCAGCGGCTGCGCGAGGAGATCGAACGCCTGCAGGCCGAGGCCAGCCAGCTGCGCGGCGACCGCGAAGCCATGGCGGCAGACCGCGAGCTGCTCAATATCAAGATCGAGGAAGCGCAGTTGCGCATCCAGTCGATCCTCGACAAGCTGCCCACCGCCAGCGACGCCCGCCAGCTCGACCTGCTGGGCGAAGGCGAGGCGGCCAGCCGCGCCGATCACAAGGCTCCCGGAGAAAACGCATGAGCAACAAGCAAGTCGAAGTGAACATTGCCGGCCAGTCCTACCGTTTCGCCATTTCGCCCGACAATGAAGCCGCGCTGCTGGAAGCCGTGGCACTGGTAGACGACCAGATGACCCGCCTCAAGGGCGGCGTGTCCGCCAAAGGCGTGGAACGCGTTGCCGTGATGGCCGCCATCAGCATCGCCTCCGACCTGCTCTCGCTCAAGCGCAAGCAGCAGGAGGACGGCGCGATTCCCGTCGATGCCGTGCGCGCGCGCATTCGCGAACTCAACGAACGCGCGGACGAAGCCCTGCGGCAGTACGCGCACGTGGGTACCAATGCGCCCGCGCCGCGCAACTGAACGCACCGCAGGCGGTGTACCGCACGGCACAGGGGAGCCGCGATGTGCCCGACATGCCGCGCGCGTCAGCAAAATGTAACGACACGCAACGACGGGCTTGGTATGGAAAGCGGTGCGGTGTATAGTGGAGCCAAGCCGCACCAAGCCACATAGTTGCGGCACCTTAGGTCGGGTTATCGCGCCTGACCGCCGTTTTCATCCCATCCAAGTTCGAAACGGCAAACGTCTGACAGCCCTCCCGGAGCCGTTGTGTTCGGTAGTGCAATAAAGGTCAGACGTTTGACAGTTTCCCTGCCTGGTTCGTCAGGATCATATTCCTTGAACCGATAAGCATTTGTTGGTGCGGGATTATGCCGTGTGGGCGAGCGCGTCGCTTGGTTCATAGTCGCAGTCTGGACTCCCTGAAACAGTGATGTACCCGAAATGCGGCTTCCGCAGCCACTCTGAACCTCACTTGGGTTCAGGATGCCGATCCAGCGGCCGAGGCGGGGACCCCTCTAAAGGCGGTGGTTTTTTAACCACCGCCTTTTCCTTTTGTGCCGCGCTTTCTTGCGCCGCCATGTTTCCCTCCTGCGCCCTGCCCCCGCTTCCTTGCTGATGCGCGCCCACGCCGGCCCGCGTCGGGCAAACGGTTTTCTTTTGGCCGGGCTTGCTGCACCATAGCGCTGTCGCCAACGTCACGCCTGCCCTGCCTGCCCATGAGCCGATCCACGCAAGCCAATGCCACCACGCGCGCCCGCCAGTACTGGCTGATGAAATCGGAACCCGATGAGGCCAGCATCGATACCCTGGCCGAGCGTGGCACCTTGCCATGGACCGGCGTGCGCAATTATCAGGCACGCAACTTCATGCGCGACGCCATGCGCATCGGCGACGGCGTGCTGTTCTATCACTCCTCCTGCCCGCAGCCCGGCATTGCCGGCCTGGCCGAAGTCAGCTCGCAGCCCTATCCCGATCCCACCCAGTTCGACCCGAAGAGCGACTACTACGATGCCGCCGCCAAGCCCGATGCACCGCGCTGGATGCTGGTCGACGTGCGCTTTGTCGGCAAGGGCCCGCTGATCTCGCTCGCCGACCTGCGCGCGCACGAGGAACTGGCGGACATGGCCGTGCTACGCCGCGGCAACCGCTTGTCGATCACGCCGGTGACGCCGGCCGAATGGCGTTTCATTACCACGAATCTGATGCGCTGATGCGCTGAAACGCTTCAAAGATGCGGCGCGGCTGCGGCCGCCCACCATGGCGGGCAGCACTGACGGTCACACAGGCGGCATGACACAATGGCTGCCGACTACATAACTACAACACCAATAAGGCCGATTCCGCATCATGAGTTTTTCCCTGATTCCCGGGCTATTGCTGCTCGGCGCCTTCACCGGTTTTTGCGCCGGCTTGCTCGGCGTCGGCGGCGGCATGCTGATGGTGCCCTTCCTCACGCTGCTGTTCACCGCCATGGCCTTCCCGCATGAGGCCATCGTCCATATGGCGATCGCCACTTCCATGGCGACCATCCTGTTCACTTCGCTGTCCTCGGTACGTGCCCATCACAAGCGCGGCATGGTGCGATGGAAACTGGTGCTCGCGCTGGCCCCGGGCATCCTGATCGGCGGCATGATCGGGGGCGGCAAGGTCTTCGCGGCGCTCAAGACGAGCTGGCTGTCGCTGCTGTTCGCGGTGTTTGTCGGTTTCTCCGCGTGGCAAATGCTGCGCAACCGCAAGCCCGCCCCGCACCGGCAGCTCCCCGGCACGCCGGGCATGCTGGGCGCCGGCGGGGTGATCGGCTTCCTGTCCAGCCTGGTCGGCGCGGGGGGCGGTTTTGTCTCGGTGCCGTTCATGACCTGGTGCAACGTGCCCATCCACAACGCCGTGGCCACCTCGGCCGCGCTCGGCTTTCCCATCGCCGTGGCGAGCGTGATCGGCTATGTATGGAGCGGGCTGGGCCAGGGCGGGCTCCCGGCGGGTTCGCTCGGCTACATCTATCTGCCAGCGCTGGCGGTGATCGCCGTGGCCAGCGTGCTGACCGCGCCGCTGGGGGCGCGCACCGCGCACCGCATGGATGTCGGGCAACTCAAGAAGGTCTTCGCCTGCCTGCTGTTCAGTCTTGCGGCCTATATGCTGTGGAAGGCCTGGCACGCGTTCTGAGCGGCGGCTTGGGCGGTGCAGCGCAGCGGATACATGTAGATACAACGTCGATCGCAAGGTAACGGAACGATCACCTCGGCCGCGCGTCTGATTTGCATCGCCAAGAAAGGGAGAATCCTGATGAAACAACTGCTTGCCGCCACGCTGCTCGGTACCACCGCCATGGTTGCCTCCGCCCAGGGTGGTGGCCCGACCCACGACCCGGCGCCCGCCGGCGTGCTGTCGCTGTCCGCCCAGGCCGCCACCGAGGTACCCACCGACGTGGTGCACATGACACTGGCAGCCGAACAGGAAGGCGCGGAGCCCGGCGCGATTTCCTCGTCGTTGTCGGCGAAGACGCAGGAAGTGATTGCCCAGGCAAAGCGGACCAGCGGCGTGCAGGCGCAATCAGGCGGCTTCACCATTTATCCGTCCAACGACAAGAACGGGCGCATCAGCACCTGGCGCGGCCGCGCCGAGGTGATTCTGGAGTCGCGTGATTTCTCCGCGGTGTCCAAGCTCGCGGGCCAGCTCGCCGGCCAGATGCAGGTGCAGAACATCAGCTTCTCGCTGTCGCGCGAAGCCCGCCACGCCGCCGAGGCCAAGCTGACCGAGCAGGCCGTGGCCTCCTTCCGCGAAAAAGCGCAGGCCACCACCAAACTGTTCGGCTACGGCAGCTACACCATCCGTGAAGTCCAGGTGAGCGAAGCCGGCGCCGTGCAGCCGATGCCGCGCATGTACGCGGCCAAGGCCATGATGGCCGATTCCGCGCCGGTGCCGGTAGAGGGCGGCAAGGCCCAGGTCACGGTGACGGTAAACGGTTCGGTGCAGATGCTGAAGTAAATCCCGCGCGTCCGGACCAGGACGAACCACACACGGGTCAAACGGGCCTCTTCCGCGCAGCGGGAGAGGCCCGTTTTCCTATGCGCGAGCCGTGCTGCCAACGCGCAGCCGCTCCACGATGCGGGCGTAGTCCTCCGGTGTATCCATGTCGGTGGTGAAGCGGTCGTGGCTGGCTTCATGGACGAAGACTTCGTCCGGATGGTCGGCGATCAGTTTGCGGCAGCCGGGATTGACGTGCCCCGCCACCACCTCGGCGGCATAGCTGGCGGAAAAGGCGACCGGGTTGCCCCGCTGCCCCGCGAATACCGGGACCAGGATCGAGCCGCGCGGCATGGCGCCGAAGGCGTCCACCAGCTCCCGGTAATCGCCGGCCTCCAGCAAGACCTGGTCGGCCAGGCAGACCAGCACCACGCTGCACGGCAGCCGCAGCGCGGCGACGCCGGCGGCCACCGAGGTCATCTGGCCCTCCTCGTAGCGCGGATTGGGCTGGAAGCCGACTGGCAGGTCCTCAAGCGATTCGATCACCGCGCGGCCCTGGAAGCCGGTCACCACGACAAGCTGTTGCGGTCCCGCCGCAAGCACGGCGCGTACGGTACGCCTGACCGCGGGTTGCCCTGCCACCGGCAGCAGCAGCTTGTGCCTGTCCCCCATCCTCGATGACATGCCGGCGGCCAGCACGACCGCCGAGAAGGCAGGCAGCGCGGTCGCAGTCTCGCTCATGTCGTTCATGTCGTTTCCCGCTGCCGCGCGATCGCCAGGTACTTGCCCGGCTCGCGCTCGAATTCCACCTTGCAGCCGTCGCAGCAGAAATACAGGCGCTGCCCGCCGTAGTCGACAACATACTTCGCAGAAGCGATATCGATCTCCATCCCGCAGACCGGGTTCACGTAGCGCACCGGCATCGGCTCGACCGATGCCATCGACTCGCACGGACGCACCACGGGCAGCTTGTCGGCCGGCCCCGCGCCCGACACCTCGGCCGCCCGCTCCTGCTCCAGCAGGCGGCGCAGCATCACCAGTCCCGCGACCGCGCCCAGCGCGATCTCCTGCGGGGTCCGCGCATGGATACAGGGTCCGGCCGGCGCATGCAGCGCGGCCAGCCGTTCCGGGGCGATGCCGCGCGCGCGCATGGCCTCGCGCAGCTTGTCCGCCTTGCGCTGGCTGGCTACCAGCAGGACCGCCGCTGCACGGCTGCGCATGGCGGCTTCCAGGGCATCCTCGTCCCCGTCGCCCTGAGTGGCCACCAGGACTAGTTGCGGATCCAGCAATGCAAAGGCCGCATCGTCGAAGCCTTCGATGACACGCGGCAAGCCAAGCGCGGCGAGCGGCACGGTTACCTTCGCCGCGGCGGCAACGCTCAGCCCCATGCGCTGCGCGAGCACGCAGGCCTCCAGCGCGGTGGGCGTCGCGCCAAGCACCAGCACCACGGGCGGCGGCAGCGTCGGCTGGATGAACAGTTCGATGGTGCCGTTGCTCGCGCACGGCATGGCGTGGTTTTCCACATCCGCCTCCGGCGCCGCGGGCGCGTTGCTGATGCGAAGCAGCTTGGGCTGCCCCGAACGGATTGCCTCCAGCGCGGCCTGGATCACGATGGCGCGGGAACAGCCGCCGCCAATCCAGCCGTGCAACGCGCCATCGGCTTCCACCAGCGCCTGCGCGCCTACCCAGGCCGAGGTAGGCGGCTGCGCCCGTATCACGGTGGTGACGGCGAACGGCAGCGAGGCTTCGATCAGCCGTTGCTCTAGTTGCAGGAGAGTATCGTCGTTCATTGCTTCATTGCAGAATGGACAGCACTTGTGGCAGCACTTGCTGAAGACTTGCGAGATCGCGCGCACCGGCCAGCAGGTCGATATACGGCAGCGCTGCCAACATGCCGCCGCTGGCGAGCGTAAAGCCGGGCTGGCCCGCGAGCGGATTGAGCCAGACCAGGGTGCGGCAACGCCGCCGGATCCTGTGCAGCGACTGCCGCAGCAACGCCGGCGCGCCGGCATCGTAGCCGTCGCTGACGATGACGACGGCGGTGCGCGAGTGCAGCAGCGCCGCGGCATGCTGCCGGTTGAATTCATCCAGGCTTTCGCCGATGCGCGTGCCGCCCGCCCACCCCGCCGACAGAAGCGCCAGCCGCTCCTGCGAGCGCCAGGGATCCGGATCGCGCAGCGCCTGCGCGATACCCACCAGCCGCGTATGGAAGATGAAGCAATGCACGTCGGAAACGCGCGCGCTCAACACCCGTGCAAGCCGGAGAAAGAAGAAGCTGTACAGGCTCATCGAGCGGCTCACATCCAGCAGCAGCACGATGCGGGGACGCCGCCGCTGCGGGCGCCGCCAGGCCAGGTCCAGCGGCAGGCCGCCGCGCGACACGCTGCGCCGGATCGTCGACGGCATGTCGATCACGCGGCCGGACACGGCGCGGCGTTCGCGGCGTGTCTGTATGCCGCGCAGCCGCTGCGCGAAGCGCCGCATCGCCTCGTCGATGGCGAACAGTGCATCGGGCTGGTTGAGATGGCGAAAATCCGCGTGGGCGAGCGAGGCCTCGACCGAGACGCCGCGCGCGGCCGCGCTGCCCATACCGGTCGTGTCGTCGCCATATCCACCGGGTGCCAGCGGCGTGCCTTCGCTGTCGTCGGGCCGGCCGCCGTCGCGCTGCCGCGCCATGCGGCCAGCGCCGCCCGCATGGGCCCGCACCAGCGCGCGGCGGTTCGGCCTGAGGAAGTAGGCGTCGAACAGCGCATCGAAGCGGCGCCATTCCTCGGCGCGCGAGCACAACAGCGCGCGCAGGCTCCAGCGCAGCAGCTGGCTATCCATCTGCCCCATGCGCTGCGCCACCTCCATCGCGGCGGCCATCTCGCTGCTGGTGATGCCAAAGCCGTTGGCGCGCAGCCATCCCGCGAACCCGGCATAGCGGGATTCGAGCATGGCACCGAGACTTTGCGCAGGCGCCCGTTCGTCGGCGCAAGGGATGGCGGTCAGCATGCTGCGGCCAGCTTTTCCACGACCGGACGGGTCAGCCCGGCCTGGTCCGCGCGCGTCTTGACGAGGGCGGAGAGGGAATCCATGATCCGCTCGACGCCGCCGGCGTCGAGCGCGCTGATGCCCAGCCGAAGCAGGGCCGACACCCAGTCGAGCGTCTCGGCAAGGCCGGGCCGCTTCTGCATATCCATCTGCCGCAAGGCCTGCACGAACTCGACGACCTGGCGCGCGAGCTTCTCCGGCACCTCCGGCACCTGCATGCGCACGATCAGCAGTTCCTTGTCGAAGCTCGGATAGTCCACATACTGGTACAGGCAGCGGCGGCGCAGCGCATCGGAGATCTCGCGCGTGCCGTTCGAGGTCAGGATCACGAAGGGACGCTCCGCCGCGCGGATCACGCCGAGCTCCGGAATCGACATCTGGAAGTCCGACAGCAACTCCAGCAAGTACGCTTCAAACGCTTCGTCCGTACGGTCTATCTCGTCGATCAGCAGCACCGGCGCCGGCGTCGTGGTGATCGCCTCCAGCAATGGCCGCTTCAACAAGTAGCGCTCGGAGAAAATGTCCTGCTCCTTGTCCGGGACCGGGCGTTCGTCCTGCTCCAGCAGCTTGATCGCCAGCAACTGGTGCTGGTAGTTCCACTCGTAGAGCGCCGAATGCGCGTCCAGCCCTTCATAGCACTGCAGGCGGATCAGGCGCGTGTCCAGCAAGCGCGCTAGCGCTTTCGCGACCTCGGTCTTGCCGACGCCCGCCTCGCCCTCCAGCAACAGGGGACGGCGCATCTCCATGGTCAGCAGCAGGGTCGCCGCGAAGCTGCGCTCGGCAATATAGCCATGCCGCTCCAGGCGCTGCTGCAGCGATATCACGTCGTTCATGCGGCCGGTGGTCATGGCGGGCTCGGGCATCCGGTCAGGTGGCCTTGCGGGAAAAGATCCCGCGCACCCAGTCGCGCAGCATGGCCCAGGCAAGCGCCAGGCCGTTCAACCCGGCTTGCGGCGCGGCCGCCTCCGGCACGGGGGTATCGGCGGCATCCGCAGCGGGCCGTGCCCGCGGCGCCTGCACAAGCGCCGCGAAATTGGCGGCGAATTGCTTGAGGATCTGGTCCCCCACCGCGTTCATCATCCGTCCGCCAAACGCGGCCGCCTTCCCGCTCATCGTCACCTCACTCCTGCCGGCCAGCTCGCAAGCCGCGCCTGCCGCCCGCACGGTCGCGAGCAGGTCCATCGACGCGGCGGAAGAGCCCGTCGAATCCGCGCCCTTGCCGGCCAGATGCAGGCTTCGCGCGGCCGGATCGAGGCCAAGCACTTCGATATCGCCCTTGAACGACATCGTGGCGGGGCCCAGTCGAACGACAATCGTCCCCTTGTAGTGCGTGGCATCCACGCGCTCGGTGATCGTCGCGCCCGGCATGCACGCGGCCACGGCCTCGACGTCCCGCAGGGAATGCCACGCGGCATCGACCGTGGATGCCAGCGGAAATACCTTTTCGAGTACGACTTTCATCGGGCTGTCCTCGAGTTCGTGAGCCGCCGCCGGCCACCGCACGCGGCGCGATGGCGGGCTCCTGGCGTCAGCGCTCCGCCAGCCCGAGCGCGCGGCTTTGCTGCCAGACGCGATAGGCGCTGTGGGGCATGTTCATATGCGTGACACCCAGGTGCGCGAAGGCATCGACCACCGCCGAGGTGAAGCACGGGATCGAGCCGACGTGCGGCGATTCGGCCACGCCTTTCGCGCCAATAGGGTGATGCGGCGACGGCGTGACAGTGAAATCGGTATCCCAGTGCGGCGTTTCGATCGCGGTCGGGATGAAGTAGTCCATCAGCGTGGCGCCCAGCAGGTTGCCGGCTTCGTCGTAGGGCATCTCCTGCCCCATCGCCACGGCGAAGCCCTCCGTCAGCCCGCCGTGGATCTGCCCTTCGATGATCATCGGGTTGATGCGCGTGCCGCAGTCATCCAGCGCGTAGAAGCGGCGCACCCGCGTCTCGCCCGAGTAGCGGTTGATATCGAGCACGCAAACGTAGGCGCCGAACGGGAAGGTGAAGTTGGGCGGATCGTAGTAGTCCACCGCTTCCAGCCCCATTTCCATGCCTTCCGGCACGTTGTTGTAGGCGGCCCATGCGACCTCCTTCAAGGTCTTGAACTGTCCGGGCGAACCCTTCAGGGCAAAGCGGTCCAGGTCGAACTCGACATCGTCCGGGCCGACCTCGAACAGGTGCGCGGCGATCAGCCGGGCCTTCTCGCGGATCTTGCGCGCCGCCCGCGCCACCGCCGCGCCGGCAACCGGCGTGGAGCGCGAGCCGTAGGTGCCAAGGCCGTACGGCGCGGTGGACGTATCGCCCTCCTCCACCTGGATCACCGATGCCGGAATGCCGGCCTCCGAAGCAATGATCTGCGCGTAAGTCGTCTGGTGGCCCTGCCCCTGCGTGATCGTGCCCATCCGGGCGATGGCCGAGCCGTCCGGATGCACGCGGATCTCGCACGAATCGAACATGCCGATGCCGAGGATGTCGCACGACTTCGACGGCCCCGCGCCGACAATCTCGGTAAAGGTGCTGACACCGATGCCCATCAGCCACTCGGCATGCTTGTCAGCCCGCCGCGCCGCCTGCTCGGCGCGCAGCGCGGGATAGTCAACGGCGTCCAGTACCTTGCGCAGCGCGGTTTCGTAATCGCCGGAATCGTACTCGAGCCCCAGCGGCGTGAGATACGGGAACTGCTCCTTGCGTATGAAATTGCGCAGCCGCAGTTCGGTCTTGTCGATGCCAAGCTCCAGCGCCAGCACGTCCAGCATGCGCTCGATCAGGTAGACCGCCTCGGTGACGCGGAACGAGCAGCGGTAGGCCACACCGCCAGGAAACTTGTTGGTGTAGACGCCATCGACCGAGACGAAGGCGTTGGGGATCGCGTAGGAACCGGTGCACACATGGAACATGCCCGCCGGCCACTTGGTGGGGTCGGCGCACGCGTCGAAGGCGCCATGATCCGCGACGACATGCACGCGCAGTGCCTTGATGCGCCCGTCGCTGTCCGCGGCGAGTTCGCCCTTCATGTGATAGTCGCGGGCAAACGCTGTGGTGCTGAGATTCTCCGCGCGCGATTCGATCCACTTGACCGGCCGCCCGAGCACGATCGATGCCACGATGGAAACGACATAGCCGGGATACACGCCAACCTTGTTGCCGAAGCCACCGCCGATATCCGGCGAGATGATGCGGATCTTCGACTCCGGGATGGCGGACAGCAGGCCAACCACCGTACGCACCACATGCGGCGCCTGCGAGGTGATGTAGACCGTGAGGTCCCCGCGCGCCTTGTCGTAGGACGCCACGCAGCCGCACGTCTCCAGCGGGCACGGATGCACGCGGGGATACAGCATGTCCTGCGTCACGGTGACTTCAGCGTTGTCGAACACGCGGTCGGTCTTGTCCTTGTCGCCGATATTCCACGTAAAGATGTGATTGGGATGCCTGCGCGCGCCATGCGCGCCCGCCTGCTTGTCGCGGATGTCCTCGCGGATCACCGGCGCGTCCGGCACCAGGGCTTGCAGCGGATCGACCAGCGCGGGCAGTTCCTCGTATTCCACTTCCACCAGTTCCGCGGCATCGGCCGCGACATAGCGGTCGTCGGCCACGACGAACGCCACCTCCTGGTTCTGGAAGCAGACCTTCTCGTCGGCCAGCACCGCCTGCACGTCGCCGGCCAGCGTCGGCATCCAGTGCAGCTTGAGCGGCTTCAGGTCATCGGCGGTCAGCACGGCGTGCACGCCGGGATGCGCGAGCGCGCGCGACTTGTCGATCTTCTTCACGCGCGCATGCGCGTACGGGCTGCGCACCATCACGCCGAACAGCATGCCCGGCATCTTGATGTCATCGACATAGGTGCCCTTGCCCTGCAGGAAGCGCGGATCCTCGCGGCGCTTGCGCGAACAGCCCATGCCTTCCAGCGCGGCCACGCGCCCGGATTCGGCATTCATATTTCCCATCATGCTTCTCCGTTGCGTCGATGTTGGATGACGGCGGGATCACTGCGTCTCGCCCATCAGCGGATGCGAGGTCTGGACCGCCTCGCCGCGCAGCTTGCGCGCGGCGTACTGCACGGCTTTCACGATGTTCTGGTAGCCCGTGCAGCGGCAGAGGTTGCCGGCCATCCAGTAGCGGATCTCCTCCTCGCTCGGGTCGGGGATCTCCTGCAGCAGCCGGTGCGCGCGGATCAGCATGCCGGGCGTGCAGAAGCCGCATTGCAGCGCGTGCTCCTGCATGAAGGCTTCCTGCAGCGCGTGCAGCTCGCCGCCTTGCGCCATGCCTTCCACGGTCAGCAGGTCCGCGCCCTCCGCCTGCACCGTCAGCACCGTGCAGGCCTTGACCGACATGCCGTTCATGTCGACCGTGCAGGCGCCGCAATGCGAAGTCTCGCAGCCGATGTGCGGGCCGGTGTGCAGGCACCGCTCCCGCAATGTGTGGATCAGCAGTTCGCGCGGCTCGACCACCACGTCCGTGTCCTTGCCGTTCAGCCTGAACGACACCATCGTCTTTTTGCTCATGTCGTGCCTCCGGAACCTGCTTATCGGCTTACCGTATCGCCAGTTCAGTGCGCGGCGCGCGAATAAGCAACGCGCAGCGCGCGCTGCGTCATCTCACCCGCCATCGCCGTCTTGTATTCGACGTCGCCGCGCAGGTCCTCGGCCGGGTCGCAGATGGCCATCGCCAGCCGCGCGGCCTCGGCAATGGCGGCATCGTCGAGCGGTTTGCCGCGCAGGTATTGCTCTGCGTCGCTGGCCCTGAGGGCGGTCGGCGCGGCATTGGTCAGCGCGATGCGCACATCCTCCACGGTCTCGCCGCGCATACGCAGCATCACCGCCGTGGCGGCGGTGGCGAAGTCGCCGGATTTGCGCTTGAGCTTGGCGTAGCAATGGCCGCTGCCCGTGGCCGGCACCGGAATGCGGATTTCGGTCAGGATCTCGTCCGCTTCGAGCAGCGTCATGTAGGTGCCGAGAAAGAAGCCGTCGGCCGGCACCACGCGCTCGGCAAGCTTGCCCGCGAGCACGAACGAGGCGTCCAGCGCGATCATCAGCGCCGGATGATCGTTGCCCGGATCGCCGTGCGAGATGTCGCCGCCGAGCGTGCCCCGGTAGCGCACCTGCGGGTCCGAGATCTGGCGCGCGCCTTCGACCAGCAGAGGGCATTTCTCCTGCAACAAGGCCGACCAGATCAGCTCGTTCTCGGTCGTCATGGCACCGATGCGGATCTCGCCACCGTCCTCGCGAATGCCCTTGAGTTCCGCCAGCTTGCCCAGGTCGATCAGGTGGCCGGGCTCGGCGAAGCGCAGCTTCATCATGGGCAGCAGGCTGTGGCCGCCGGCAAGAAGCTTGGCGTCGTCGCCGTACTCTCCGAGCAAGGCAAACGCCTCCGGCAACGTCTTCGGCAAGTGATATTCGAACGGACGAGGTATCACATCGGTCTCCTTGTCATGCGCCAGTTCCCGTCCAGGCCAGCGATGCCCCGGGCGCGCAGTGTTTCTTGCAGCATTTCAGAATGCACCGCAGCAAAGCAATTTGAATTCCCGAACGGCCGTTTTGCCTGCGCCAGGCGTCGGAAACTTGCACGAAATGCAGGTTGCACATACAACAGAAATGCACAAGGGAAATGCCGGGCCAGGCGCACGAGGGGCCCCATGAATGACCAGGAGATGTGAATGGACCGCCATGCGCCCTTCACCGTGACGACGCCCGATGCGCGTCGCCAGGAGACGTTCCAGCACAAACTGGAGCAGTTCAATCCGGGCATCGTCTGGCTCGATGCGCAGGGGCATGTCACCGCGTTCAACGATGTGGCGATGCAAATCCTGGGCCCCGCCAGCGAGCAGTCGCTGGGCGTCAGCCAGGACAAGCTGATCGGGATCGATGTGTTGCAGTTGCACCCGGAGAAAAGCCGGGAGAAGCTGCGCTTCCTGCTTCAGGCGGAGGACGCCAGCGGATGCCCGGTGAAGTCGCCTCCGCCGCTCGCCATGATGATCAACATCCCCGACCGGATCCTGCTGATCAAGGTGTCCAAGATGACGGCCTCGGGCGGTATCTGCGGCACCTGCATGATTTTCTACGACGTGACGGATCTCACCACGGAACCGGATGAACAGCGCGCGGGCGGCAACGTGCCGTCGCCGCGGCGGCTATTCAAGATTCCCGTGTACCGCAAGAACCGCGTGATCCTGGTGGACCTGAAGGACATCGTGCGGTTCCAGGGCGATGGCCACTACACGACGATCGTGACCAGGGACGAGCGCTACCTGTCCAATCTCTCGCTGACGGATCTTGAGCATCGCCTGGATGACAGCGTCTACCTGCGCGTCCACCGCAGCCATATCGTCAGCCTTCCGCACGCGATCGAAGTGATCCGGTCGGAAGAGCATATCCAGCTGGTGATGGACGATGCGGAACACACGCTGGTGCCGGTGAGCCGGTCGAAGGCCACGCAACTGAAGGAGTGGCTCGGCGTGACCAGGTGAGCCAGGCCGGCATGACAGCGAGGCGGCGGCCCTGACCGCCGCCTCGCAGGCTTACAGCGCCGCGAACTGCTGGCGCAGCACGTTCTTCTGCACCTTGCCCATGGTGTTGCGCGGCAGTTCATCGACCAGGTGCACGCGCTTGGGCACCTTGAAGTTGGCGATGCGGCCCTTGAGCGAGCCGATCAGGATGGACTCGTCGAGCTCCGCGCCCGGCTTGCCGACCACCACCGCTACCACCGCTTCGCCGAAGTCGGCATGCGGCACGCCGATCACGGCGCTTTCCGCCACGCCCGGCATCTCGTCGATAAAGCTCTCGATCTCCTTCGGATAGACGTTGTAGCCGCCGGAGATGATCAGGTCCTTGCTGCGGCCGACGATGGTCAGGTAGTCGTCCGGCACCTTGCGCTCGCCGGCCTGGCTGACGATGGCGCCACCAAAGCGGCCCACGTCGCCGGTCTTGAACCAGCCGTCCTCGGTGAACTCTTCCTGCGTCTTTTCCGGCATGCGCCAGTAGCCATGGAACACGTTGGGTCCGCGCACCTCCACGTTGCCGATCTCGCCGGCCGCGCAAACCTTGCCGTCGCCATCCACCACGCGCACGGAAACGCCCGGCAGCGCCTTGCCGACGGTGCCGCCGATGCGCTCGCCGGCATCCGCCTCGTAAGGGTTGGAGACCAGCATCACGGTCTCGCTCATGCCGTAACGCTCCAGGATGGTGTGCCCGGTACGCTCGCGGAAGGCGTCGAAGGTCTCCATCAGCAGCGGCGCCGAGCCGGACACGAACAGCCGCATGCGGCGGCAGGTATCGTCGTCGAAGCGCGCCTCCTGCAGCATGCGCACGTAGTAGGTGGGCACGCCCATCATCACGGTGGAACGCGGCAGGAATTTCAGCACCTGGGCCATGTCGAGCCTGGGCGCCCAGATCATCTTGGCGCCGGCCAGCAGCGCGCCATGCGAAGCCACGAAGAGGCCGTGCACGTGGAAGATCGGCAGCATGTGCAGCAGCACGTCGTCGCTGCGCCAGCCCCAGTATTCGTGCAGCGTCTTCGCGTTGGAAGCGAGGTTGCCGTGGCTCAGCATGGCGCCCTTGCTGCGCCCGGTGGTGCCCGAGGTGTACAGGATGGCGGCAAGATCGCCGGCGCCGCGCGCCACGGTGGCGAAGCTGTCCGGCTGCGCGGCGGCGCGGGACAGCAGCGAGCCCGAGCGGTCGTCGTCCAGCGTGAACACATGCTGCGTGCCGTGGCGGAACGCCACTTTGGAAACCCAGCCGAAGTTAGCGCTACTGCACACCACCACCGCCGGCTCCGCATTGCCGACGAAATAATCGATCTCGGCCTCCTGGTAGGCGGTATTGAGCGGCAGGTAGACGTAGCCGGCGCGCAGCGTGGCCAGGTACAGGAACAGCGCCTCGGGCGACTTCTCCACCTGCACCGCCACGCGCGCGCCCTCGGGCAGCTTGAGCGCGGTCAGCAGGTTGGCCATCCGGGCGGTGGCGCGGTCGAGGTCGTCCCAGCTGTAGTAGAGGCCGTCGTGGGTCTCGATGCAGCAGGCACTGCGATCCGCCGGAAAGCGGGATTCAAATAGGGCGAACAGGTTGGCGTTCATGTTGCGGAAGATAAAAAACGGAATCGGCAATAGCATGGGCATCCCGATCAATAGCCGGCAATGATAGGCCCGTTGCTACTGCCCGGTAAAGCGCGGCGGCCGGCGCGCCAGGAATGCGGCCACGCCTTCGGCATGGTCGCTGCTGCCGCCATAGCGGAAGTGCGCCTCCAGCTCCGCCGCGCTCAGCGGCTCGGGGGCCGGCGCGAGACGCCGGATGCTCTCCTTGTTGATACGTGCAGCCAACGGCGCGCCCGCGACGATACGCTTCACCGTGGCGGCCACTTCCTCGCCGAGCGCCGTGGCCGGCACCACGCGCGTCAGCAGCCCCTTGTCGCGCGCCTCGGCGGCGTCGAACACGCGCCCCTCCAGCAGGATCTCCAGCGTCACCGCGCGGCCAGCCAGGGCCAGAAGCCCCGTCAGTTCGCCGGGGGCCATGGGAAAGCCGAGACGGTTGATCGGCACGCCGAAGCGACTGTCGCTGGCGGCGATGCGCAGGTCGCAATGGCAGGCGATCTCCAGCCCGCCGCCCACGCAAACCCCCTCGATCATCGCCACCGTGGGATGGAGGCAGCCGGCGATGGCGGCCAGTGCCGGCGCGATCACCGCCACGTGATAGCGGCGCAGCGCGGCGGCGTCGCCCCGCTCCCCGGGAAACTCGGCGATGTCGGCGCCGGCGGCGAAGTTGCCATCGGCGCCGCGTATCACCACGCAGCGCAGCGACGGATCGGCCGACAGCTGCGCAAAACCCTCCGCCAGCGCGCGCCACATCGCCACCGAGATCGCATTGAGCTTGCCCGCGTGCGACAGCGTGACGGTGGCCACGTCACCGTCGCGCGCGAACTCCACCGCGCCGCTCATGCCTGCGCTCCACGCGCACCAGGATGCATTGGTCGATTCCTCATCAGTCGATCTTGGCGCCGGACAGCTGCACCACCTGCCCCCAGCGCTTGATCTCGGCGCGCTGGAACTGGGCAAACTGCTCTTGCGTGTAGGCCGGCGTATCGGAGCCGTTGGCAAGCCAGATCTGTTTCATCTCCGGCGTGTTCAGTGCCTTTTCCACTTCGGTGTAGAGCTTGTCTACGATGTCCTTGGGCGTGCCCTTGGGCACCCACATCGCATACCAGGTGGAAACTTCATAGTTGGGCACACCCGCCTCGGCGGCGGTCGGCACATTCGGGAAAGCGGCCGAACGCTTGGAGGAAGCCACCGCCAGCGGCTTGATGCGGCCGGCGCGGATATGCTGGGCCGAGGAGCCGAGCCCGTCGAAGTCCATGTCGACCTGGCCCGCAATCAGGTCGGACAGCGCAGGACCCGCGCCCTTGTAGGGAATATGCGTGATGAAGGTCTTGGTCTGCAGCTTGAACAGCTCGCCCGCGAGGTGGTGGGAGGAGCCATTGCCGGCCGAGGCGTAGTTCAGTTTGCCAGGGTTCTTCTTGGCATAGTCAATCAGTTCGCCCAGCGTGTTGGCGCTCACCTTGGCCGGGTTCACCACGATCACCTGCGGCGGCTGCGCGATCACCGTGACGGGGATGAAATCCTTCTCGATGTCATAGTCGAGCTTCTTGTAGAACGACGGCGCAATGGCATGATGGGCGCCGCCGATAAACACGGTATAGCCATCCGGCGCGGCCTTGGATGCAATGCTGGCGCCCACCGTCCCGCCAGCGCCACCGCGATTGTCGATCACGAACTGCTTGCCGAGCTGCTTGGAGAGCTGGGCGGTAAGGGGACGGGCGAAGGCATCGGTGCCGCCGCCGGCGGGGAACGGCACGATCACGGTGATCGGCTTGGACGGCCAGGTGTCGGCCTGCGCCACGGGAGCAACCGCGCCGAGACCCGCGCCAAGCGCGCAAGCCAGCCCTGCCAGTTGAAACTGACGACGATTCATGAACCTATCTCCTCTCTCTTATGCTGCGGAAAGTCAAATGAAGGACTGCTGAATGGCCCGTGAAAATGGCCCTGTTTACGACCTGACGAGGGTCACAACAGCTTGCTCACCGCGCGACTGATCCGCGGGTTGCCGTTGCCGAGGCGAACCAGATTGTCATCCAGCGCCTCGGTCGCGTAAAGGTAGTTCACCATCATGCCGCACGACTGCGCGCGCCCCTTGCGCGACAGGTCGGCGGCCCAGTTCAGGCGCTCCACGCAGGCGCCATTGCCCAGGTGGAAGCGTGCCACAGGGTCGGCCGGCAGCGCCTGCTGGCGCTCGCGCACCAGGTAGTGCGCGGCCAGCGCCAGCGCTGTGTCGCGCACCAGTACGTCCTCGGAATCCGCCGGCAGCGCCGCCAGCCAGCCTGCGCCGTCGGCGGGCGGGGCGCCGTGCCGCTCGCTCCAGCGCGCCAGGCGCTTGTCGCCCAGCACCTTGCCCACCGACTCGCCGTCGCGCTTGCGCAGCCAGTCGGCAAAGCCGGGAATTGGGGACAGCGTGGCGAACTGCTTGAGCTTGGGAAACTCGCGCTGCAACTCCTCGATCACGCGCTTGAGCAGGAAATTGCCAAAGCTCACGCCGCGCAAGCCCGCCTGCGTATTGGAGATGGAATAGAAGATGGCCCACTTCACGCGGCGCAGGTCTTCCAGCGGCGCGGCCTCGTCCAGCAGCGCATGGACGTTTGCCGCCATCTCGGGCACGAAGGCCACCTCGACAAAGATCAGTGGCTCGCGCGGCATGCGCGGATGGAAGAAGGCATAGCAGCGCCGGTCCGAATCGAGCCGGTTGCGCAAATCCGCCCAGGAGGCGATCTCGTGCACGGCTTCGTAGCGGATCAGCTTCTCCAGCAGCGAGGCCGGCGAGTCCCAGGTGATCGGCTGCAATTCGAGCAGGCCGACGTCGAACCAGTTGGAGAACAGCGCTTCGAGATCGTCGTCGAGCGGGTGCAGGCCCGGCACGCGCTTATGCCAGCGCAGCATGTCGGCGCGCAAGCCGATCAGGAAATGCAGGCCGCACACGCTGGCGCCCTGCTGGCCGTGCAAGGCGGCCAGGCGCTTGAAGAAACGGATGCGCGCGGTCGACATGGCTTGCGGCAGGCCGGCGGCCGCTTTGGCGGCCTTGCCGTCCTCGCCCGCCTCCGTGCTGCCATTGGCCGCGACTTCCGCCAGCACGGCGAGCATGGCCTGGCGCGCATCGTCGCCCGCCGCCTCGTACTCGGCGCGCCAGGTCTGCGCGGCGGTGTTGGCGGCGCCGTCGGTCAGGCGCGCGTCAAAGCACAGGCGCAGTTGCTCGCGCTGCCTGCGCAGCACACGGGCCGGCAAGGTCACGGGCCCGGCGTCCGCCTTGGCAGCGATGCCGGCATCGGGCCTCGCGTTGCCATCGCGCTCGCCCTTGCGGCCCCACCAGCGGCCGAAGCGCGACAACAGGGTCTCGCCCGAGGGCTCGGGCCCGCTGAGGGGAGCACTGACGGGAGCACTGGCTTTCTGTTCGCTGTTGCTGAGGGTATCCATGGGGTACCTGCTATCGATGGATGGATGAACCGGCGCCCGCGGCGGTATCCGCGGGCGCCTGCAACTCTGCCGCGTCCAGCGCCCTGAGCGCGGCGCGCTGGCGCAGCAAGTGTGTCTTCATCAGGGTTTCGGCGCCCTCGGGATCGTGCGCCTTGAGCGCGGAGAACACCGACAGATGTTCGGCGCAGGATTCGCGGATGCGGCCCGGCAGCTTCAGGCTCTTGTGGCGCGACAACCGCAGCACCTTGCGCAAATCGCTGATCAGCCCAGACAGCCAGCGATTGCCGGCGAGCTGCTGGATCGCTTCGTGGATCTGGTAATTGGTTTCGTAGTAGGCGTCGATATTGCCGCCCTGGGCGTATCGCGCCAGATCGGCATGCAGGCTCTCCAGGGCCTCCAGGTCGGCAGCGGTGGCGTTACGCGCGGCCTCATAGGCGCAGCGCCCTTCCAGCAGCGCCATCAGCGGGAAGATCTCGTCGAGGTCCTGCTCGGACAGCGCATTGACGAAGCAGCCGCGGCGTGGCTCCAGCCGCACCAGGCCTTCGGCGGCGAGGACCTTGAGCGCCTCGCGCATCGGCGTGCGCGAGATACCCATCGATTCGGCCACGCTGGCTTCGTCGATCCAGGCACCCGGCATCAGCGCGTGCTCGTCGATCATGGTGCGCAGGCGCTCCGCCACCTCGAGGTACAGGGCCTGCTGGATGATGCGCATGGTGCCTCCGGATGGAAGAATGCAATGGCATCGGGATGGCCTCGGATGTGTCTTGCCAGGCCCAATAATTCATAATTATGAATAACGGTGGCGCAATGACAAGACAATTCGATGCTGCGCAGCGGCATGCGCAGCGTGCGCCGCTCATGTGACAAGGCGCGTTTTGGTTGCTGAAGCAGGCTGCGGAAGCACTTCGCCAGCGCCCTAGCCACCTTCCAGGCCACGCTCCGCACCGGTCGCACGGCGCCTCCAGCGCAGGCCGTTCAGGCGCCGCACCAGCCAGCGCTCGCCCTGGCGCTCGCTGACGCGGCGCAGCACGCGCGCGGATCGCCCACCGCCCCAACCTAGCCGGCCTGCCGCAGGATCTTGCGCGCGCGCTCCAGTACCGGCCGGTCCACCATCTTGCCGTCGACCGCGAGCGCGGCGCCCTGCGCACCGGCGGCGGCGGCCACGATGCGCCGCGCCCAGGCCCGCTCCCGTTCCGACGGCGCCAGCCCGGCATGCACCTGCGCCACCTGCTGCGGATGGATCAGCAGCTTGGCGCCAAACCCGAAGCGCCGCGCGCGCGTGGTCTGCCGGGCCAGCTCCACGGCATCGCCGATGGCCGTGCAAACCCCGTCCACCGGCGCCGGCAATCCCGCCGCGCGCGAATGCATCACCAACCTGGCGCGGAAATAGTCCAGCGGCTCGTCCTCGTCCGCCACGTCCAGGTCGAACATCAGGTCGATGCTGCCCAACAGCAACCGCACCACGCCGGCCGCGCGGCTCACCGCGCGCAGGTCGGCAAAGCCCGCAGCGGTTTCCATCAGCGGATAATAATTGGCGTGCGGCAAGGCAAGCGCCAGCGCGTCGAGGGCGGCGGCATCGGCCTTGGGCAATACCAGGTCACGCGCCCGCCGGGCGCGGCACCAGTCCAGGTCCCCCGCGTGATATTCGCTGTCGGCGGCATTCACGCGCACCAGCAGAGACACGCCGGCGGCGGCCGCCCGGGCCTGCCACTGTAGCCAGGAACCGGCCAGGCCCTCGCGCGCCGACGCTTTGGCGTCGGGCGCCACCGCGTCCTCGAAATCGACAATGACCGCATCCGCCCCCGAACCGATCGCGCGCCCGATGCGCTCGGGGTGCGTGGCGGGCACGAACAGGTAGCTGCGGGCGGGCGCCCTGATGGCAGCAGCGTCGCTCATACCACGCCCGCGCCGTGCAGCGCCGCCACCTGCGCGGGCGTCAGGCCAAGTTCGGCCAGCACCGCGTCGGTATGTTCGCCCACCGCCGGCACCGGGTCCATGCGCGCCTCTTGCACGCCGGGCGGCAGCAGCGCGGGCACGGGGCCGGCGGGCGTATCGACCTGGCGCCAGCGCGCTCGCGCGGCCAGTTGCGGATGCGCCCAGACATCGGCCATGGTGTTCACGCGCGCGTTGGCGATGCCGGCTGCTTCGAGCCGCGCGGTGACCTGCTCGGCGCTGAGCGCGGCAAATGCCTCCACGATGCGCGCGCGCAGCGCGGCGCGGTTGGCGCTGCGCAGGGTGTTGTCGGCGTAGTCGGGATGCGTGGCGAGCGCCGGGTCTTCCAGCACGCGCTGGCAGAAGGTGTTCCACTCGCGTTCGTTCTGCAGGCCCAGCATCACGGTCTTGCCGTCGCCGGTGGGGAAAGGGCCATAGGGATAGATGGTGGCATGGGCGGCGCCGGCGCGCGGGGGCGGCTCGGCACCGTCGAAGGCGTAGTAGAGCGGGAAACCCATCCACTCCACGGTGGATTCCAGCATCGAGATATCGATGCGCTTGCCGCGCCCGGTCTGGCCGCGCTCGATCAGCGCCGCCAGGATATTGCTGTAGGCATACATGCCGGCGGCGATGTCGGCCACCGAGGCGCCGGCCTTTACGCCCTCTCCGGGCGTGCCCGTGACCGAGACAAAGCCCGATTCGCTCTGCACCAGCAGGTCATAGGCCTTCTTGTCGCGGTAGGGACCGTCGGCGCCATAGCCGGAGATATCGCAAACGATCAGGCGCGGAAAGCGCGCGCTCAGCGCCTCGTAATCAAGCCCCAGACGCGCCGCCGCACCCGGCGCCAGGTTCTGCACCAGCACATCGGCGCGCGCCAGCAGCGCGTCCAGCACTGGTGCCGCCTGCGCGTGCTTGACGTCCATCGTCACGCTCTCCTTCGAGCGGTTGGTCCACACGAAGTGCGAGGACAAGCCGCGCACCCGGTTATCGTAGGCGCGCGCGAAGTCGCCCACGCCGGGGCGCTCGATCTTGATCACGCGCGCGCCGAGGTCGGCCAGCTGGCGGGTGCAGAACGGCGCGGCAATCGCCTGCTCCAGGGATACGACGGTGATACCTTGCAGCGGTTGGGACATGGCTGGACTCGTTGATGCTTGGGTACGTGGGGGTGGAGGCCGGCGGCGCGAAAGCGCGAAACCGGCCGGCCAGCCCACAATCTAGCGCCTGGCGGCATCCGCTGGGAAATAGGGAATGCCTAGTCGCCCATAAGTAGAATAAATACCTCACACGGGAAACGCCAAACCAAGGACACCCAATGGATATCCGCTCCATGCGCTACTTCGTGGCCATCGTCGACCACGGCAGCCTGACCCGCGCCGCGGAAGCGGTGTGCGTGGCGCAGCCGGCGCTGAGCCAGCAACTTGCCGCGCTGGAGGCCGAATACGGCGTGCCGCTGGTGCACCGCGGCCCCAAGGGCGTGAAGCCGACCGAGGCCGGCAAGACCCTGTACCGGCATGCGCGCACCATCCTCAAGCAGGTGGAAAGTGCCGGCGCCGACGTGCGTGCGGCGGGCGCCGAGGTCTCCGGCGCGGTGGCCATCGGCTTGCCCACCACCGCCGCCGCGGCCTTTGGCATGCCGCTGATCCGGGCGGTGCGGGCGCGCTACCCGCAGGTACGCCTGCAACTGTTTGAGAGCATGAGCGGCTACATCTCGGAGCTGCTCAACAACAACCGGCTCGATTTCGCCATCCTGTTCCGCGACACGGCTTCGCGCGCGGTGGAACCCGAAATGCTGGCCAGCGAGTCGCTGTACCTGATCGGCAACCCGCCCGAGGCGCCAGACGCCGCCGGCCGCCGCCGTGCCCGCCGCGACACCATCGCGCTCAGGCAACTGGCGGGCGTGCCGCTGGTCCTGCCGAGCGGCTCGCAGGGCCTGCGCGAAGTGCTGGAGCGCGGCTTCGCGCAGGCTGGCGCGGCACTCAATGTGGTAGCCGACCTGGACTCCCTGCCCTTCCTGCTGGGCGCAGCGCGCGAAGGGTTGGCCTGCACCATCCTGCCGGCCTCGGCGGTAGACCCGAGCGATGCCGCCATGCCCACGCGCCTGATCCTGCCCGAGTTGCGCCGCACGCTTTCGCTGTGCTGGCCCCGCGCGCTGCCGCGCACGCGCGCGGCGGAAGCGGTGGCCGAGATCCTGCGCGAGATCGTCGACGCGCGCATCGCCCAGGGCGGCTCGCTCAAGCCAGCGCCGGGCGCCGCCCAGCCAGGTTCAGCGGAATAAATAAATCTTATGGCGGTAGTCGGCGATTGAATTTCTCCGGCGCAAAACCCTCGTGTAGAGTCGCTGCCAGCGACAGGCAAGGCGTAGCCATCGGCAGGAAAAGACTGCTATGCCGCCATCCCAACATCGAGGAGACACCATGCAACGCACCCGCCATGTCCTGGCCGGCATCGCCGCGGCGATTTCGCTGTTCGCCGGCGCCGCCGCGCAGGCCGAGACTTATCCCGCCAAGCCTATCCAGATGATCGTGCCGCAGGCGCCGGGCGGCACCAACGACATCGTCGCGCGCCTGGTGGCGGCCGACCTGTCGCAACGCCTCGGCCAGCAGGTGGTGGTGGAAAACCGCCCCGGCGCCGGCGGCAATATCGGCACGCAGACGGCCGCGCGCTCGGCGCCCGACGGCTACACCCTGCTGATGACCATCAGCAGCACCCAGGCCATCAACCCGTCGCTGTACCGCCAGGTGCCGTTCGATCCGGTGCGCGATTTCGAGCCGATCTCGCCGGTGGCGAGCGTGCCCAATGTGCTGGTGGCCAACCCCGCCTTTCCCGCCAGGACGCTGCCCGAACTGATCAGCATGGCCAAGGCCAAGCCGGATTTCTACCGCTATGCCTCCGCCGGCAACGGCACGCTCAACCACCTGCTGGGCGAAATGCTCAACAGCATGGCCGGCATCAAGCTGGAGCACGTGCCCTACAAGGGCGTGGCGCCGGCGCTCAACGATGTGCTTGGCAATCAGGTGCCGCTGGCCTTCGCCAGCCTGCCCTCGGTGCTGGCGCATATCAAGGCCGGCAAGGTGCGCGCGCTCGGCGTCAGCTCCGCCAGGCGCTCGCCGTTCGCGCCAGACATCCCGGCCATCGGCGAGACCGTGCCCGGCTACAGCGGCGACCTGTGGGTCGGCCTGTTCGCGGTCAGGGGCACGCCGAAGGAAGTCACGCAAAAGCTCGCGCAGACCATGCAGGCCGCGCTCGCCGACAAGACGCTGCGCGACAAACTGGCGGCGCAAGGCGCCGAAGTCCTCGCCGGCACGCCGCAGCAGTTCGGCGCCATGCTCAAGGCCGATCTCGACAAATGGGCGGTGATCGTGAAGAAGTCCGGGGCGCAGGTGGATTGACGACGCTGCCGCCTGGCTGATCAGCCAGGCTGGCCATTCAACTATCGCGCCGAGAACATCACCCAAAGGTCCGTCGGCATCATCGTAAAGCCGAAAGCCTCCCCGACCGGGCCCGACTCGGGCGCGTGGCGGATGTCAAAGTTCTGGCAGACCATCGAAATCGCCGCCTTGGCCTCCAGCAGCGCGAGACTGCGTCCGGGGCACAAGCGCGGTCCCGAGCCGAACGGCACGAAGCCGCTGCGATGCTGGGCCGCCGGAGTGGCGCCCAGCAGCCAGCGCTCCGGCCGGAACTCGCGGGCTGCGGGAAAGTTGTGCTCCTGCAGTGCATTGGGCCGGTTCACCAACACCAGCAGCGTCCCGCGCGGCACCCGGACGCCGCCCACTTCCACGTCTTCATTCGGTTCCAGGAAGAAGAGCGGCGCGACCGGCTTGAGCCTCAACGACTCGTGCGCGACCGCCTCCACGTACACCAGCCTGGCGGCATCCCGCATGTCCTGCAGGACGTCCGCCTGCCTCAGCACTATCCCCACCTCCTCCTGCATCCTGCGCTGCACCTCCGGGTGGCAGCACATGAAGTACATCATCCAGGCAACGGTATTGGCGGTCGTATCCTCGCCCGCTACGAGTATCGTGAAGATATTCGCGAACAGTTCCTCGTCGTCCAGCGGCGCCTGCCCCGTCTGCTGGGCCACCAGCATCGCCTCCAGGAAATTGGCCGGCTGCGCGGCAAGCTCCGGCGCCCGCGCCAGCCGCTCGCGGGCCGCGGCGATGAACTCGCCGATGATCTGGTGGATTGCCGCGAGGGCGCGGTCGAACGAGCGATCCGCCGGGAGCCTGACATAGTGCCAGTACGGGAATGGCGCATTGACGCGCCGGTTCACCATCGGCAGGATCTGTTCGAGATGCTGCTGGATGACCTCGCCCTCGCGCTCCAGCGTGTTGATGTCGTAGCCGAAGGCCAGGGCGGTCGTCACATCTACCGTGTAGCGCATCAGGTCGTGCTGCACATCCACCCGCCGCCGCTGCGCGGCCGCCTTATGCCAGCGCCGCTCCAGCCTGCGCGTGACGCTGGCCAGCATCGGCAAGAAGGCACGCAGCCGGTGCGCGTCCAGCGCCTGCGCCACCGGCCGGCGCTGCCTGCGCCATACCTCGCCCTCGGCGGAGAACACGCCTAGCGCGCCCATCTCCAGCGCCACCGCCTCCAGCGCGCCGATACGGCGATAGGTCGCGGGCCGGTCGCGGAGGATCTTGTCGATCAATACCCCTTCGGCGATCACCAGGGCTGGCCGGTTCGCCATGCGGACGCAGAACAGGGGGCCGAATTCCTCGCACCATTGCTCGAAGACGAGATGCATCCGCTGCTGCTGCCATTGCAACTGCAGCGCGCTGCCCAACCAGGGCAGGCCTTTCGGACCGGGAAGCTCCGAGAGCGAGCGCAGGCCGGGGCCCGGGCCTGGGGATGGCGCTGCCGGATCCGGCAGCGCCTGCAGGCGCTGCCACGCAAGGATCTCGTCGCGGTCCGCCATGACCGCGCCGTCCTCGATGACGGCGGCAAACCGCTTCAGGCAGATTTCGGGCCGCTCGACCACGGTGCCGGAGCCGCAGTCGAAGCGCCAGCCGTGGCCGCGGCAAGTGAGCACGCCATGCTCGATGGCGCCTTCGGCCAGCAGCGTGCCCCGGTGCGGGCAATGCCCCTGGTAGACCAGCGCGCCGCCGCCGTGCCCGATCACGACGAGATCCACGCCGTCGACCCTGGCAGGCAACGCAACATCGTCGCGCAGCTCCGAAGCGGCCGCGAGGCGCACCCGCGTCGAGGAAGCCTCGGGTCCCGCAGCCTCACGCGCCATTTCCATCGATTTCTCCCCTGGCCGGACTTCAAGCCAGACGGCATGCGCCGCTGAAACCGCCACTGTCCGGCTTGCGACGGCAGTGGCGCACATCGGCGTGGCAGCCTCTGCGGCAAACAGCCCGCCTGAAAGCAAGCATATACACCGCCAGCAGTCCTGCCCAAGCGCCGTTGACGCGCCTGCCGGGGCCACCGTGCCGAGACCACGCGGCCATCACATTAGCGTCGTCGACGCACAGGCGCGGCCAAACCAATGGGGCGGACCCATAAGAAAAGCGGGCCTCGGCCCGCTTTCTTCAATCCGCCGGCAGAAGTGGCAGAGGTCAGCGCACTGAAGCCTGCGCCGCGTGCCCGCGGCGGTTGGCCCAGACCAGCATCGCCACGCCAGCCAGGATCATCGGCAGGCTTAGCCACTGGCCCATGGAGAAGTTAAGCGCCAGCAAGCCAAGGAAGTTGTCCGGCTCGCGCGCGAACTCGGCGAGGAAACGGAAGCCCCCGTAGCCGATCAGGAACACGCCCGACACGGCGCCCATGGGCCGCGGCTTCCTGGCGAACAACCACAGGATGATGAACAGCGCCACGCCTTCGCCGGCGAACTGGTAGAGCTGGGAAGGATGGCGTGGGATGTTGTCGCCGGCCTGCGGGAAGATCATGCCCCAGGGCAGGTCGGTGGCGCGGCCCCACAGCTCGCCGTTGATGAAGTTGCCGATGCGCCCGGCCGCCAGCCCGCAGGGAATCATCGGCGCGATGAAGTCCGTGACCTCCATCCAGTGCCGCCCGCGCAGCTTGCCGAACAGCCACATCGCCACGACCACGCCCAGGAAGCCGCCGTGGAAGGCCATGCCGCCCTCCCACACCTTGAAGATCTCGAGCGGATGGCTCAGGTAGTAGTCGGCCTTGTAGAACAGCACGTAGCCCAGCCGTCCGCCCAGGATCACGCCCAGCACGCCGAAGAACAGCATGTCGTCCAGGTCCTTGACGGTCCAGCCCTGGGCCGCGATATGCGGCTGGCGGATGCGCAGGCGGCCAAACCACAGGAACATGATGAAACCGGCCAGGTACATCAGCCCGTACCAGCGGATGGCAAGCGGGCCGAGATGAATGGCGACCGGATCGAATTGGGGATGAATCAGCATGTGTGCCGTGGAATTGGGTTGAAGGAAGACCGCCGCAGACAAATTCGAACAACAAAATATGAAATACGCCCGGACGGTATCGGATGTCAGTGTTCAGCCTGCGGCCGTGCCGCGCGCCGGATGGCTACATTCGTGCCGGGCTCCGTGCCCGGCTTTATGCCAGCCAATTGCGTCAGCGTCATGGCAGACGCCAGCGCACCGGCAATCTCGATGAACGACCTCAGCACCGGGCTCACGCTGCCCGCTCCGGCCTCGCGCCACACCAGGCCGGTCTCGATATCGGGCCCGGCGTCGCGCAACGGCAGGTAGGACACACCGGTACGGCGAAGGTTGCAAAGCGACGCCGGCACCAGCGCCACCCCCATGCCGGCCGATACCAGGCTGACGATGGTCTGCATCTGGATAGCCTCCTGGGCAATGACCGGCGTAAGGCCTTCGCGCGCATAACAGCCCGTAATGATGTCATAAAACGCCGGCGCGCTTCGCCGGGGGAAGATGATGAGGGGCTCGTGCGCCGCATCCCTGAGGGAAACGCCTGCTGCCCCGGTGCCCTCCCCCGTCCCCGCGCGCCAGCCTTCCGGCACCGCCAGCACCAGCGGCTCGCGCACCAGCGGCAGATAGGAAACGCCATGCGGCATCGCCGGCAACTGCGGGCGGATCACCAGCCCGGCGTCGATGGTGCCTTCCATCAAGGCCTCCAGCTGGATATCGCTGGTGGCCTCGCGCAGCTGCAGTTGCACATTGGGATGGCGCGCGCGAAAGCGCCGCAGCAGGTCGGGCAGGATGCCGTAGTCGGCCGTGCTGACAAAGGCCAGCGAGAGCGTGCCGGCCTCCCCGCGCGCCAGCCGCTGGGCCAGCCCCGGCAGCGCGGCGGCGTCCGCCAGCACGCGCCGCACCTCGGGCAGCCATTGCTGGCCGGCCGGCGTGAGCGCCACCGAGCGCCGCGTGCGGGCGAACAGTTGCACCCCGATCTCCTCTTCCAGTGCCTGGATCTGCTGGGAAAGCGGCGGCTGGGTCATGGCCAGGCGCCGCGCGGCACGGCCGAAATGTAACTCCTCCGCCACCGTCACGAAGTAGCGCAGCTGGCGCAGGTCCACATGGGCTCCTGATATGTTTATCGACTCAATAAAGGTTGAATAATATATTTGACAGCATAAAAGGCAAGCGGCATGCTCTCGTCCACAACATGGCAAGAGCCTGCCCGGTCCCCGGCTACCTCGGGGCGCCCCTCGCAGGCCGGCACATTCCCCCGGAGATTCCCATGGCATACAACAAACGTTCGCAGAACATCACGCAAGGCGTGGCGCGCTCCCCCAACCGCTCGATGTACTACGCGCTGGGCTACAAGAAGGAAGACTTCGACAAGCCGATGGTGGGCATCGCCAACGGCCACTCCACCATCACGCCGTGCAACTCCGGCCTGCAACGGCTGGCCGACGCCGCCGTGGACGCCATCAAGGCCGCCGACGCCAACCCGCAGATCTTCGGCACCCCGACCATCTCGGACGGCATGTCGATGGGCACCGAGGGCATGAAGTACTCGCTGATCTCGCGCGAAGTCATCGCCGACTGCATCGAGACCGCGACCCAGGGCCAGTGGATGGACGGCGTGGTCGTGATCGGCGGCTGCGACAAGAACATGCCGGGCGGCATGATCGCGCTGGCGCGCACCAATGTGCCGGGCATCTACGTGTACGGCGGCACCATCAAGCCGGGCAACTGGAAGGGCAAGGACCTGACCATCGTGTCGTCGTTCGAAGCCGTGGGCGAATTCACCGCCGGCCGCATGAGCCAGGAAGACTTCGAGGGTGTCGAGAAAAATGCCTGCCCATCGTCGGGTTCGTGCGGCGGCATGTACACCGCCAACACCATGAGCTCCTCGTTCGAGGCGCTGGGCATGTCGCTGCTGTACTCGTCGACCATGGCCAACCCGGACCAGGAAAAGGTCGACAGCGCCGCCGAATCGGCGCGCGTGCTGGTCGAAGCCATCAAGAAGGACATCAAGCCGCGCGACATCATCACGCGCAAGTCCATCGAGAACGCGGTCGCGCTGATCATGGCCACCGGCGGCTCCACCAACGCCGTGCTGCACTACCTGGCGATCGCCCACTCGGCCGAAGTGGAATGGACCATCGACGACTTCGAGCGCATCCGCCGCAAGGTGCCGGTGATCTGCAACCTGAAGCCCTCGGGCCAGTACGTGGCGACCGACCTGCACCGCGCCGGCGGCATCCCGCAGGTCATGAAGATCCTGCTCAAGGCCGGCCTGCTGCATGGCGACTGCCTGACCATCACCGGCCGCACCCTGGCCGAGGAACTGGAAAACGTGCCGGACACCCCGCGCGCCGACCAGGACGTGATCCTGCCGATCGAGCGCGCGCTGTACAAGGAAGGCCACCTGGCCATCCTGAAGGGCAACCTGGCTCCGGAAGGCGCGGTCGCCAAGATCACCGGCCTGAAGAACCCGGTCATCACCGGCCCGGCCCGCGTGTTCGAGGACGAGCAAAGCGCCATGGACGCCATCCTGGCCGACAAGATCAATGCCGGCGACATCCTGGTGCTGCGTTACCTGGGTCCCAAGGGCGGCCCCGGCATGCCTGAAATGCTGGCCCCCACCTCGGCCATCATCGGCAAGGGCCTGGGCGAGTCGGTCGGTTTCATCACCGACGGCCGCTTCTCGGGCGGCACCTGGGGCATGGTGGTCGGCCACGTGGCGCCGGAAGCGTACGTGGGCGGCAACATCGCGCTGGTGCAGGAAGGCGACTCGGTCACCATCGACGCGCACAAGCTGCTGCTGCAACTGAACGTGAGCGACGAAGAACTGGCCAAGCGCCGTGCGGCATGGAAGCAGCCGGCACCGCGTTATACGCGTGGCGTGCTGGCGAAGTTCTCCAAGCTGGCTTCGACGGCAAGCAAGGGCGCAGTGACGGACTGAGGCTGAGTGCTTTGGCGCCGGAAAGGAAAAGCCCGCGAGCGATCGCGGGCTTTTTTTTGTGCGGCGGAGACTCGAACACCCGCCTGGCCTGTTCGTCGGCTTCGTTCCGTGCCTGGGGCTTTCACATGCCGCCCGGATCCCGCTCAATTTCTTCCAGCGTGGCATCCAGCCACTCCACCAGCCGGGCCTCCAGCGACTGCGTCAGTTCCGACGCCAGCTGCGCGGTCAGCGGGGCTAGCCGCGATTGCAGCGTGGCCTCCGTATGGGCCTCCACCACCTGCGGCCACTCGGTGCGAAAACGCATCATCACGCGCGTCAGCAACTCGCTGCGCACCGCGCGCAGTTCGTCCGCGCTGGGCGGCGGGCTGGCGTGGGCTGCGGCATGGGAAACCGAATAGGCACCGTCCCGGGCGGATGGGGTGGGCTGGTGCAGCGCGGGCACCTCGACGGCGGGAATGCCCGCCCCCGCCTCGCGCGGCACGACGACATGGGTCAGCGCACCGGGCCAGCTGATATCGGGAGCGGGCTGGGCATGGCTTCGGCCGCCAGCCTCGGCTTCCGACCGGGCGACCGTGCCCGCGCCCGGCCCGTCCTGCACCGGCGGCCTGGCGCCGTCGGCAGGCAGGTCGATCACCTCGGTCAGCAATGGAATGCTGTCGTTGGGCCCGATGCGCGGGATCACGCGCGAGGTGGTGCGTTCGGTCATGCGGCGTCCCCCTTGCCCTGGCTGGCCTGTGCGATATCGTGGTGGGCCAGCGCATAGCCACGTTCGCGGTAAAGGCGGAAACGCTCGCGCCCCGCGGCCCGGTCGCCGGCGTCGCTGCCGACCACCTCGATCATGCGCTCGAAACTGGCGAATTGCGCGGGCGTCTCAACACTGAGGTTGATCAGCAACTGGTGATGCGGGGCCTGGTCCAGCCTGGCTGCCAGCACGATCGGCGTCACGCCGGCATGCGGGCTGTCGACGCCGCAATGGGGCAGGAAATCCAGCGCGGAGAATGTCCACAAGCGCGCATCGAGCTGCGCCAGCTGCTCCGGCGCGCCGTGCACCACCAGCTTCTGGCCGGCGCCGTAGGCCTTGCGGATCAGCCGGCAAGCGTAGCCGAGCTTGTCGGGCACGTTGCTGTGGAAATCGATACGCGTCATGGGTGAAAACCAATCCTGTGAAGATGAAACCGGGCGGGCCGGCGCCGGAAGGCGGCGCCGGCCCCCCCCGCCGTCAGCCGGCGCGATCCATCAGGAACTGCGTCAGCAACGGCACCGGACGGCCGGTGGCGCCCTTGGCGGCGCCGCTCTTCCAGGCCGTGCCGGCGATGTCCAGGTGGGCCCAGTCGTACTTTTCGGTATAGCGCGCCAGGAAACAGGCCGCGGTCACGCTGCCGGCCGGGCGGCCGCCGATATTGGCCATGTCGGCGAAGTTGGACTTGAGCTGGTCCTGGTAGTCATCGTCCAGCGGCATGCGCCAGGCGGTGTCCATGGCCTTGCGGCCGGCTTGCAGCAGTTGATCCGCCAGGCCGTCGTTGCGGGCGTAGAGGCCGCTGTTGACGTGGCCCAGCGCGATGATGCAGGCGCCCGTCAGGGTTGCCACATCCACCACGGCGGCCGGCTTGAAGCGCTCCACATAGGTCAGCGCGTCGCACAGGACCAGGCGGCCTTCGGCGTCGGTGTTGAGTATCTCGATGGTCTGGCCGGACATGCTGGTGACCACGTCGCCGGGCTTGGTGGCGTTGCCGGACGGCATGTTCTCGCAGGTGGGGACCACCGCGATCACGTTCAGCTTGAGGCCCATCTCGGCCACCGCCTGCAGCGTGCCCAGCACCGAGGCGGCGCCGCACATGTCGTATTTCATCTCGTCCATGCCCTCGCCGGGCTTGAGCGAGATACCGCCGGTATCGAAGGTGATGCCCTTGCCCACCAGCACCACCGGCGCCTGTTTGGCCGAGGCGCCGTCGTAGCGCAGCACGATGAACTGGGGCGGCTCGACGGCGCCCTTGGTGACGGCCAGGAAGGCACCCATCTTGAGGGCTTCCAGCTGCTTGCGGCCCAGCACTTCCACCTTGAGCTTGTGGCGCTTGGCGATGCCGCGCGCGGTGTTGGCCAGGTAGGTCGGGGTGCAGATATTGGACGGCAGGTTGCCCAGGTCCTTGGTCAGCTCCATGCCGTTGGCGATGGCCGCGCCGCGCACCACGGCCTGGGCCGCCGCTTTGGCGTCGGCCGCGTCGACCGTCAGCACCACCTTGCGCAGGCCAGGCAGCTTGTCATTGCCGTTGCCGGCGCCGTTGCCCTTGGCGTTGGCGCGCTTGAGCCCGGGATGGCGCTCCAGCAGGCGGTAGCCGGCTTCGCGGATCAGCGTGACGGTGGTAACCAGGCGCCAGGCCAGGTCGCGGGCATTGCCGGCCTGCTGGGGCGCCTGCTGCTGGGCGAGGCACCACAGCACATTGGCGGCACGCGTGCCGGACAAGGCACGCAGGGAAGTGCGCACGGCTTCGGCGAATGCCTTGTCGCCGAACTCGGCTTCCTTGCCGAATCCCACCAGCAGCACGCGGGCGGCGCCCACGCCGGCCACTTCGTGCAGCATCAGCTGCGTACCGCGCTTGCCCTCGAAATCGCCGAGCTTGACGATGCGGGACACCAAGCCCTTTGTCGCCACGTCAAGTGCCTTGGCCACGCCGGCCAGGCTCTGACCTTCAAACAGGCCCACTACCAGGCAATCGGTCTTGGTCGCCAGGAAACCATTTTGGCCCGCTTTGCTCCAATCCAGGGCTTTTGTGCTAAATTCCATCGCGCTTCCTTCCAGGGGCTCGTCCACCACGAAAGCTCCTATTATCCGCGATTTGCTGCCGGCGGTCCGCTATGCTTGCTAGCAAGCACCTCCGGCACCGACATCGCCCGCGCCGGCCGGCAGCCCGGAACCGACTCCGCATGATCTTTCAACAAGCCTTGCGTCGCGAGCTCGCCTACACCGCCGGCGCGGTGTTCCTGGTCATGCTGACTTTCATGCTGACCTCGCTCGTCATCCGTATCCTGGGCATGGCCGCCAACGGCAAGGCCAGCCCCAACGACGTGCTGATGCTGATCGGCCTGGCCACCATCGGCTACCTGTCCATTTTGCTGTCGGCCACGCTGTTCATCTCCACCCTGATCGTGCTCACGCGCTGGTACAAGGATTCGGAGATGGTGGTGTGGTTCTCGGCAGGCATCTCGCTGCGCGACCTGGTCAAGCCGGTGCTGCAGTTTGCCGCGCCCTTCATCATCCTGTCGCTGCTGCTGGGTATCTTCGCCTGGCCGTGGGCCAACCAGCAGACCTCCTTGTTCCGCGACCGCTTCGAGCAGCGCGGCGTGCTGTCGATGATCGCCGCCGGCCGCTTCATCGAGCCGGCCAAGGGCAACTATGTGCTGTTTATCGAAGGCATCGACGCCGACATGAAGTACGCGCGCAATGTCTTTGTCGCCAACGCCGAAGCCGACAAGATCGGCGTGGCGCTGGCCCACCAGGGCCAGTTCCAGACCCTGCCGAACGGCGACCGCATGGTGGTGATGGAAAACGGCCGCCGCTATGCCGGCACGCCCGGCAAGCTCGACTACCGCATCGTCGAGTTCGACCAGTACGCGGTCAAGGTGGACAGCAAACCACCCGAGGCGGAAGGCGACATCCCGACCAAGAGCCGCGACACCATCGACCTGCTGCGCAACCCCACCAACGAGAACCTGGGGGAGTTGCTGTGGCGCCTGTCGCTGCCGCTGCTGGCCTTCAACTTCGTACTGATCGCCATCCCGCTTGCCTATGTCAACCCGCGCCTGGGCCGTTACACGCCGCTGGTCTTCGCGGTGCTGATCTACCTGACCTACAGTAACTTGATCAATCTCTCGCAGGCCTGGGTGCGCTCCGGCTCGATCCCGTTCTCCCTGGCCTGGTGGCCATTCCACCTGCTTGCCCTGCTGGGCGCGGTGATGCTGTTCCGCTACCGCCAGAACCGCAGCCTGGGAGGCTGGCGTGCCGTCTTCGGCCTGCCCCGCAAGGGCGGCAACACGGGGAGCCAGGCATGAGGGTATTGCGGGTCTACGAGCGCTATTTCGGGCAGCTGATCTACGGCGTTTTCGCCTTTATCCTGTTTGCGGTGCTGGCGCTGTTCGTGTTTTTCGACATGCTCAGCGAACTGGAGAGCGTGGCCGGACGCTACACCTCGCTGGTGGCGTTCTTCCACGTCATCCTGCAAGCGCCCACGCGCATCTATGAGGTGCTGCCGATCGCCGTGCTGATCAGTGCGATCTATGTCTTCTCGCAACTGGCCAGCCAGTCGGAATACACGATCTTCCGGGTGGCCGGCCTGAATACGCGCCAGGCGCTGTTCTCGCTGTTCAAGCTGGCGGTGCCGCTGGCCATCGCCACGTTTATCTTCGGCGAGTTCATCGGCCCCAAGGCCGAGCAATACGCGCAGAAGATCAAGCTGGAAGCACTGGGCGCCACCGTCTCCGCGGGTTTCCGCTCCGGCGTGTGGGTCAAGGACCGCGACCGCGACGCCACCTTGGGCCATGAGGTCACCCGCTTCGTCAACGTGGCCGGCCTGCGGCCCGACCAGAGCATCACCGGCGTCACCATCTACGAATTCGACCAGCAATACCGGCTCAGCGTGATCCGCGTGGCCAAGGAAGGCCGCTACCAGGGCAACCAGTCCTGGCAGCTCACCGGCGTCACCGAAACCCATTTCCTGGATTTGCCCAGGGGCGAGCCGGGCAAGGCCGACACCCTGGCGCCGGTCTTCCGCGGCGAGCAGCGAAGCGTACCCAGCCTGGCCATGCGTTCCGAACTGACGCCGCAGATCCTGTCCGTGCTGCTGGTGGAGCCCGAGCGCATGTCCACGCTGGACCTGTTCCGCTATATCCGCCACCTGCGCGACAACAAGCAGGACACCCAGCGCTATGAAATCGCCTTCTGGAAGAAAGTGATCTACCCGCTGACCCTGTTCGTGATGGTGGCGCTGGCCCTGCCCTTCGCCTACCTGCACGCGCGGGCCGGCGCCGTGGGCGTCAAGGTGTTCGGCGGCATCATGCTGGGGCTGTCGTTCCACCTGTCCAACACGCTGTTTTCGCACGTGGGGCTGTTGCATACCTGGCCGCCGATCGTCTCGGCGCTGATACCCGGCACGCTGTACCTGCTGGTGGCGCTTGGCGCGTTGCGCTGGGTGGACCGGCATTAAGACCCGCATCGAGGCCCGAAGATGACCGCGACCCCCGCCCCCCTTGCGCGCCAGGCCCTGGTGCTGTTCGGCCACGGTGCGCGCGACGTGCGCTGGCGGGAGCCGTTTGACCGGCTGCACGCCAAGCTGGCCGCTGCCTTGCCGGACAGCGCCGTGCGGCTGGCGTTCCTGGAACTGATGACGCCTTCGCTGCCGGACACGCTGGCCGAACTGGCTGCGGCCGGCGTTGCCGATATCAATGTGGTGCCGGTCTTTTTTGGCCAGGGCGGGCATCTGCGGCGTGACCTGCCGGCACTGCTCGACGACTGCCGCCAGCGGCTTCCGGGGGTGACGATCCGTTGCGCCACGGCGGTGGGAGAGGATGAGAGCGTGCTGGATGCGATTGCGGCCTACTGCGTGGGGACGCTTGCCAGCAGCAAAGTCTGACGCAGGCGCGCCACGAAAGCCCAAAGAAAAAGCCGGACAACGCCACCTACGTTGTCCGGCTTTTTCACATCGCGCCCACGATTCAGGCTGCGCGAGTTTCCCCGTACGACACGCCGCCATCGGCATCCTGCGGCACCGCCTCGCTGGCCCGCGAAGCCAGCGCCTCGCCAATCATCAACAGGCTGGGATGGGTCGGATCGATCCATGCCGCCGCCTCGCCCGCCGCCATCTGGCGCAGCGTGAACTGCCTGCTGCGCTGGTGCGCCGACGTCGCGGCCTCGACCACCCAGGCGGGCGTGGAAGCCGGCTTGCCATGCGAGATCAACTGCGCCGCAATGGACGCGGCCTGATCGCGGCCCATGTAATACACCAGCGTATCGGCCTTCACATCGGCCTCCACGTCGACCGTGTCGGCTGCCTTGGACTGCGTCGCAAAGGCCACGCTGCGCGATACGCCGCGCTTGGTGAGGGGCTTGCGGATGGCGGACGCGGCCGCCAGCGCGGCGGTAATGCCCGGCACGACCTCATACTCGATGCCAGCTTCTTCCAGCGCCTGCAATTCCTCGTCGGCGCGGCCGAACAGCATCGGGTCGCCGCCCTTGAGGCGCACCACGCGATCATGCTTGCGGGCCTGGTCGACGATCTGGCGGTTGATGAACAACTGCGCGGTGGAGCGTTGCCCGCACCGCTTGCCCACCTCGATCAGCTGCGCCTGCGGACACCATGCCAGCATCTCGGGCGACACCAGCGCATCGTGCAGCACCACCTGGGCTTCGCCCAAAAGCCGTGCACCGCGCACCGTAATGAGGTCCGCGGCACCGGGACCTGCCCCGATCAGGTAGACCTTGCCCATGCCATGCTCCTTCGCGTTCGCTTGATCAGTTCATTCGCCTTAAGCGAACGCACGGATCATGCCTGCGGCCACCGTGTGGTTGGTCGCCTCGTCGATCAGCACGAAAGCGCCGGTCGCCGGGTTGTCGCCGTATGCATCGCAGACGATGGGCTTTTGCAGCGAGATCTGCACCGAGCCGATATCGTTCAGGCCGATGTCGTGGCGGCCGGTTTCGTGCAACAGCGTGTGCACATCCAGCACGCGGTCCACAGACGAGACGCGCGCAAACACGCTGGCCGTGGTGTGCTTGAGCACGTACTTGCGGGCCGGGTTGAGCGATTCGTCGTCGAACCAGCACAGGTCGGCGGTCAGCTTCTTGGCCGAAACGCTGTCCGCGCCGGCGGCAACGAACATATCACCGCGTGACACATCCACATCTTCCGACAGGCGCACCGTGACGGTCTCGCCTACGCTGGCCGATTCGGCCACGCCATTGGGCGTCAGCACCTCGGCCACCACGGCATCGCGATTGGTCGGCAGCACGCGCAGCTTCTGGCCCACGCGCACGGTGCCTGCCTCGACCCGGCCGGCATAGCCGCGGAAATCGTCCGCCTGGGCGCCGTCCTGGCGAATCACCAGCTGCACCGGGAAACGCAACGCATCGTCGCCTTCGGACGCGGCTTCTTCCACCGGCAGCGCTTCGAGCAGCGGCAGCAGCGGCTCGCCCTGGTACCACGGCATGGCCTGGCTGGCGTTGACGATATTGTCGCCACGCAGCGCCGATACCGGCACGTAGCGCACGTCCTTCAGGCCCAACTGGGCAGCCAGTTCGGTGTAGGCGTCGCGGATCTGGTTGAAGCGCTCTTCGCTGAACTCGACCAGGTCCATCTTGTTGACCGCCACGATCACATGCTGCAGCTCCAGCAGCTTGAGAATGGCCGAATGGCGCTTGGTCTGGGCCAGCAGTTCGGCGCGGCCGTCGGTCACGGTCACGCGGGTGGCGTCGACCAGCACGATGGCGGCATGCGCGGTGGACGCGCCCGTCACCATGTTGCGGGTGTACTGCTCATGCCCCGGCGTGTCCGCGATGATGAACTTGCGGCGCGCGGTGGAGAAGTAGCGGTAAGCCACGTCGATGGTGATGCCCTGCTCGCGCTCGGCTTCCAGGCCATCGGTCAGCAGCGAGAAATCGATCTGCTCGCCGGCGGTACGCTTGTTCTTGGCCTTGGTCAGCGCGGTCAGCTGATCGGACAGCACAGCCTTGCTGTCATACAGCAGGCGGCCAATCAGCGTGCTCTTGCCATCGTCGACCGAACCCGCGGTGATAAAACGCAGCAGGCCTTGGTGTGTTGCTTGGGTGCTCATGTCAAATCCTTTCTTCTTCCCTCTCGCAGCGCTCGCTCCGGCGCATAGGCGGGAGGCAGCGCTAGGCGCGTGAGGGCGACGTGTACATTGGTACACGAGCACTCTCGCAACGACGCGATGTGCCCGCCTATGCGTCCGGGTTAGAAGTAGCCTTCTTTCTTGCGGCGTTCCATGGACGCTTCGCTCGTCTGGTCGTCCATCCGCGTCGCGCCGCGCTCGGTGATTTCGGTCACGGCCGTCTCGGCGATGATCTCGATCGGCGAGGCCGCAACGCTGGCCACAGGGCAGGTGCAGCTGATGTCGCCCACGGTGCGAAAACGCACCGAGATCACTTCGCTGACGTCGCCGTCTTGCTTCGGCGTGATCGGCGTGACCGGCACCAGCAGGCCGTTCTTCTTCACCACTTCGCGCTGGTGCGCGTAGTAGATCGGAGGCAGCTCAAGCTCTTCACGGGCGATGTACTGCCACACGTCCAGCTCGGTCCAGTTGGAGATGGGGAACACGCGCATCTGTTCGCCGGCGGCCATGCGGGCGTTATACAGACTCCACAGTTCCGGGCGCTGGGCCTTCGGGTCCCACTGGCCGAACTCGTCGCGGAAGGAGAAGATGCGTTCCTTGGCACGCGCCTTTTCTTCATCGCGGCGGGCACCGCCCATCAGCGCGTCGTACTTGTTGGCCTCGATGGTTTCCAGCAGGGTCACGGCTTGCGCGGCATTGCGCGAGTCGGTTTCCTTGCGCAGGCGCACGGTGCCGCGCTTGATGGAATCTTCCACATGGCCCACCACCAGGCGCGCACCGAGCTCGGCCACGCGCTGGTCGCGGAAAGTGATCACTTCCGGGTAGTTGTGGCCGGTATCGATATGCACCAGCGGGAACGGCAGTTCGGTCTTGCGGTCGCCCAGGCGGAATGCCTTGAGCGCCAGATGCAGCATGACGATCGAATCCTTGCCGCCCGAGAACAGCAGCGCCGGGTTGCGGCACTCCGCCACCACCTCGCGGATGATGTAGATGGATTCCGCCTCGAGCTTGTCGAGGTGATCGTTTTGCACTTGCAGCAGGTGCGCCACTTCCGGCGCGCCAGTCAGTTCGTTCATGATGCCCATTTCGTCTGGCCTCAATGCTTGATGTTCTGTTCGTGAAGCCCGCACTCTTTCGAGTCCTTGCTCTCCCACCACCACCGTCCGGCGCGCACATCCTCGCCGGCGCGCACGGCGCGCGTACAGGGCTCGCAGCCGATGCTGGGGTAGCCCTTGGCATGCAGCGCGTTGACCGGCACGTCATGCCGCTTCAGGTAAGCCCACACCTCGGCCTCGCTCCAGTCGGCGAGCGGGTTGAACTTCGGAATGCCGCGCGCCTCATCCATTTCCTCGAACGGCAGCTCCGAGCGCGTCACCGCCTGCTCGCGGCGCTGGCCGGTCAGCCATGCGTCCGCATGCGACAGCGCGCGGTTCAACGGCTCCACCTTGCGGATGCCGCAGCAGCTCTTGCGCAGGTCCACGCTGTCGTAGAACGCGTTCAGCCCGTGGTTCTTCAGGTAGTTCTCGATGGCCTCGGGGTCCGGCGTGAAGCGCTCGATGTCGTAGCCGTAGTGCGCCTTGACTTCGTCCAGCACCGCCAACGTCTCGGCGTGCAGGCGGCCGGTTTGCAGCGTGAACACGCGGATGCCCGCGCGCACCTGCTCGGAGCCGCGCAGGATCGCATCCGTCACCACCATGTCTTCGGCCGCCAGGCTGGAGGCAAAGCGGGCGCGAAAGAAGCTGCCGGCGATTTGCGCCAGGCGCAGGCCAAGCTCACGCTCCTTGGCTTCGAGATCCGCCACGCTGCCGGTGTACTCCGGCGCGGTCCACAGCGCCGGGGGACGCAGCGAAGAGACGGGAGCCTCGACGATAGCAATCTCGCTCATGCCGTTTCCTTGCCCAGCGCTTCGGCGCGGTTGCGGCGGAACAGCGGCAGCGGCTCGTCCACCGATGCCTGGTAGGCCACGGTGAATTCCGTGAAGCCCTTGATGGCGTCGTCGATGTTCTTGTCGGCGCGCACGGCGAAGGTGTCGAAGCCGCAGCGCTTCATGAAATTGAGCTGGTCGCGCAGCACGTCGCCGATGGCGCGCAGCTCGCCCTTCCAGTTGTAACGGGTGCGCAGCAGATAGGCGGTGGAAAAACCACGGCCATCGCGGAACACGGGGAAATCCACCGCCACCACGGCCACGCTGGCAAACGCGGCCTGCGCGTCGGCCGGCTCGTCTTCCGGCGCCAGCCAGATGCCGGTGACGTCGGCCGCGCGGCCAGCCAGTGCGCCGTCCTTGTGCGCCAGCCATGCGGTCAGCGGGAACAGCACGGCGTCCGTGCCTTGCGCGGCGGCGACGATCTGTTCGTCGGTCAGGGCCGCGCCCTCGGCACCGCGCAGCACGGTCCATGCGTCATCGATGATGACCGGGACCGGGTTGGCGCCTTCGCCGCGTTGCAGTTGAATAATCTTTGCCATGTCGTTTATCTCCGGTGCTCAGGCTTCGGCGCGTTCGCGCTGCTTGTCGGCATAGACGCGTTCCTTGAACGGGGCGATGCCGATACGGCCCAGCACGTCGATGAAGCGTTCGTCGTCATGGCGGTTGGCCACGAAGGTGTCGATGATGCGCGACACCACGTCGGGCATTTCGTCGGCCTTGAACGACGGGCCGATCACCTTGCCGATGGCGCTCTTGTTGCCTTGCGCGCCGCCCAGCGTGACCTGGTACCACTCCTCGCCGTCCTTATCCACGCCCAGCACGCCGATATTGCCCACATGGTGGTGGCCGCAGGCGTTGATGCAACCCGAGATGTTCAGCGAGATCTCGCCCAGGTCGTGCACGTAGTCCAGGTTGTCGAAACGCTCCTGGATGGCCAGCGCGATGGGGATCGACTTGGCATTGGCCAGCGAGCAGAAATCGCCGCCCGGGCAGGCGATGATGTCGGTCAGCAGGCCGATGTTGGCAGTAGCCAGGCCAGCCTTCCTAGCCTCCTGCCACAGCGCGTACAGGTCGCGCTTGCGCACGTCCGGCAGCACCAGGTTCTGCTCGTGCGCCACGCGCAGTTCGCCGTAGCCGTAGCGGTCGGCCAGGTCGGCCACCAGGTCGATCTGCGCATCGGTGGCATCTCCCGGGGGCGATGCCGGGCCGGGCTTGGTCGACAGCGTGACCGCGGCGTAGCCGGGCACCTTGTGCGCATGCACGCTGCGGCTCACCCAGCGGGCGAAGGCCTTTTCTTCCAGCAGGTGCTTTTCATACGAAGCATCGGTATCGGCCAGCTTGTCGTAGGCCGGGGGCGCGAAATACTGCGCCACGCGGTCGAACTCAGCCTGCGTGATGGTGGCGGGACCATCCTTGCTGTGCTGCCACTCTTCCTCGACTTCCTGCGCGAACTTCTCCGCGCCGATGGCCTTCACCAGGATCTTGATGCGAGCCTTGTACTTGTTGTCGCGGCGGCCATAGCGGTTGTACACGCGAATGGCCGATTCCACGTACGACAGCAGGTGCTGCCACGGCAGGTCGTCCTTGATCACCGAACCCAGGATCGGCGTGCGGCCCAGGCCACCGCCGGCCAGGATGCGCAGGCGCGTTTCGCCCTGGGCATTGCGGTAGGCGTAGATGCCGATATCGTGCATCTGCACCACGGCGCGGTCGTCGACCGAAGCGGAGATGGCGATCTTGAACTTGCGCGGCAGGAACGCGAATTCCGGCTGGAAGGTGCTCCACTGGCGCAGCAGTTCGGCCAGCACGCGCGGGTCCACGGACTCATCGGGCGCGACGCCGGCGAAGTGGTCGGTGGTGATATTGCGCACGCAATTGCCGGAAGTCTGGATGCCGTGCATCTCGACGCTGGCGAGTTCGGCCAGCACGTCGGGCACGCGCTCCAGTTCCATCCAGTTGTACTGGATGTTCTGGCGGGTGGAGAAGTGGCCATAGCCGCGGTCATACTCGCGCGCGATATGGCCCAGCATGCGCATCTGCTTGCTCGACAGCAGGCCGTACGGAATCGCCACGCGCAGCATGTAGGCGTGGCGCTGCATGTACAGGCCGTTCTGCAAGCGCAGCGGCAGGAATTCTTCCTCGGTCAGTTCGTCCGACAGGCGGCGGCGCACCTGGTCACGGAACTGGGCTACGCGCTCGTTGACGATGCGCTGGTCGTATTGGTCGTACTGATACATGGTGTGGGTCCGTTCAGTATTCGTTGAATTCAGGAGACGAGCTTGATGGCGACCAGCGTCAGCGTGGTAGCCAGCGCGGCGCGCACCAGCCGCTCGGGCAGCGCCCGCGACAGTTGCGCGCCCAGCCAGATGCCGGGGATCGAACCCACCAGCAAGGCCAGCAACAGCGTCCAGTTCACCGTGCCGAGCCAAACGTGGCCCAAGCCGGCAAGCGCCGTCAGCGGGACGGCGTAGGCGATATCGGTGCCAGCCACCTCGGCCGGCTTCATGCGGGGATACAGCAGGAGAATGAGCGTGGCGCCCACGGCACCCGCGCCGATCGAGGACACCGTTACCAGCACCCCGATCACGGCGCCCACCACCACGGTGGCAACCGCCTGGGCACGGCCTTCGAGCTGGAAGCGCGGGTTGCGTGCCAGCCACGCCAGCATCTGCTTGCGGAACAGGAGCGACAATACCGTCAGGATCACCGACACGCCGATGGTCAGGCGGATCGCGTGCAGCCACTGCGCGTTGAGTTCACCGGCGCTCTTGAGCACCAGGATGGCCACCACCGCGGCCGGCAGGCTGCCGATGCACAGGCGGCGCACCACCTGCCACTGCACATGGCCGTGGGCGCGGTGCGCCACCGTGCCGAAACCCTTGGTGATGGCGGCGAAGGCGAGGTCGGTGCCAACCGCCGTGGCCGGCGAGAAGCCGAACAGCAGGGTCAGCAGCGGCGTCATGAGCGAACCCCCGCCAACCCCGGTCAGACCGACGAGGACGCCTACTAGCAGACCGGAAACGGTATAGGCAAGAGACATTGGGGTTCACCAGGCCGGTGAGCGTCCGGGACTGCCTGGAAACGAGGCACGTGCGCGGAGGTTCCGACCGTTCATTAACAAAGTTCGAGAATCGTAATAAACTGGCCTCATATCTCAAACTAATAAGAAGTTGTTTGTTTATACGAACACGGATATATGAACCTGCACCAGTTCCGTTTTGTGCGCGAAGCCGTACGCCAGAACTACAACCTGACCGAAGCCGCAAAAGCGCTCTATACATCACAGCCCGGCGTCTCCAAGGCCATCATCGAGCTTGAGGAAGAGCTGGGCGTGGATATCTTTACCCGCCACGGCAAGCGCATCCGCAGCCTGACGGAGCCCGGCCGCCGCATTCTGGAGTCGGTGGAGAAGATCCTGCAGGAAGTGGAAAGCCTGAAACGGGTGGGCAAGGACTACGCCGCCCAGGACCAGGGCAACTTCACCATCGCCACCACCCACACCCAGGCGCGCTACGCCCTGCCCCGGGTGATCGCGGAGTTTACCAAACGCTACCCAAAAGTGCGCCTTTCAATACAACAGGGCAATCCGACGCAAATCGCCGACATGGTGCTGCACGACCATGCCGACATCGGGATCGCCACGGAAGGGATCTCCGCCGACAAGAACCTGATCTCCCTGCCCGGCTACCAATGGCAGCACGTGGTCGTCACGCCGCCCGACCATCCCCTGCTGGAAAAGAAGCACCTGGCGCTGGAAGACCTGATGGGCTACCCCATCATCACTTATGATCCGAACTTCGCCGGCCGCCCCAAGATCGACAAAGCCTTCGAGCTGCGCCACCTCAAGCCCGACATCATCCTGGAAGCCATCGACGCCGACGTGATCAAGACCTATGTGGAAATCGGCCTTGGCGTAGGCATCGTCGCCGGCGTAGCCTTTGACGCCGAGCGCGACCGCAACCTGCGCGGCATTCCCGCCGGACACCTGTTCGGCACCAATGTGACGCATCTGGCAGTCAAGCAAGGCGCCTACCTGCGCAGCTTTGTGTATACCTTTATTGAGTTGTTCTCCCCGACGCTGAACCGCAAGCTGGTAGAACAAGCCATGTCGGGCGACCACGAGGCGTACGAACTCTGAAGCACCCAATCCAGCGCGGCTGACCGGAACGCCACCAGCCGCGCCATGCCAGCCCTGCCAGGGCGCCCCGGCTTGCCAGCCGGCGCGCGGCGGGGCCGGATCGCCTTGAATGGCCAGCCCATGTTGGCCAGACTTATCCGCACAACCCCATTGGCCGCCATAAGTGGCCAGAAAGAAACTAATGACCGAGCAAGCCACCATCCACTGGACCGAAAACGGCGAAGAACGCAGCGCGAACTGGCGCTCCGAAGCCGGCGCGCCGCCGCCCAAGCGCGTCGTCATCGCCGACGACACCACCACCGGCGACACCGCCTACCGCCTCGCCTGCGAAGGCACCGCCATGCTCTGGCGCGGCGACTTCCAGAACGCCCGCCAGCTGCTGCAAGCGCTGGCCCGCCGCGCCGACAAGCCCAAGAAGGCCGCCAAGGCCTCCAAGGTGCCCAAGGCAAAGCCCACCCCGACCGAAGCCTTCCACCTGCACCGCCAGGCCCAGTCCCAGCGCGCCCGCACGCTCTCCATGCTGCTGCTGCCCTTTGACGCCGACCACCTGGTGCCGCTGCGCCGCTCGCCCGATGTGCGCGAGGCGTGCCTGGAAGCCTATGGGGAAGTCGATGCGCCGTATGTGGCATCGATGCGCGAACTGCTCGGACTGATCGGCGCGCACGAGTGGCGCAAGAAGGGTGTGGAGATTCCCGCGCTCGCTGAACGCATCCATCCGTACTACGGCGTCTTCTCGCCGGTGCGCGGCGAATACATCGATCTGGTCGCCAAGGCCCAGCTACCCGCCGGCGCCCTCAACCTCGCCTTCGACATCGGCACCGGCACCGGCGTGCTGGCCGCCCTGCTGGCCCAGCGCGGCGTCAAGCGCGTGATCGCCACGGACATGGACCCGCGCGCGCTTGCCTGCGCCAGCGACAACATCCACCGCCTCAAGGCGGCAGGCCAGGTGGAAGTGGTAGAGGCCGACCTCTTCCCGGAAGGCCGTGCGCCGCTGGTGGTGTGTAACCCGCCGTGGGTGCCGGCACGTCCGAACTCGCCGATTGAGCGCGCGGTGTATGACCCGGATTGCCAGATGCTGAAGGGATTTATTGCCGGGCTGGCTGATCATCTGGAGCCGAAGGGTGAAGGCTGGCTGCTGCTGTCTGATCTGGCTGAACACCTGGGGCTGCGTTCGCGGGACCAGTTGCTGGCGTGGATTGATGAGGCTGGGTTGAAGGTGCTGGGGCGGTTGGAGGTGAAGCCTAGCCATCCGAAGGCTACTGATATGACTGACCCGCTGCATGCTGCGCGGGCGGCTGAAGTGACTTCGTTGTGGCGCCTGGGTATTAAGTAAGCTGTAGCACGCTGACAAGCCGGGCGGCGCTCGCCGCCTCGGCTCAAAGACACCAGAGCCTCTCAACCTCCGCTCTGTTGTCTCCCCTCTCCCGTCTGCGGGAGAGGGGCGGGGGAGAGGGCGGGAGCTAGCAAGAGCGACGCGTCTCACCCTGCCACAAGCCCCCTCCTCCCCTACCTCAAAGCAATCCTTGCACCCGATTCAAAGCCGCATCCAATTGCCGCTTCAACGGCATCAGCAAGCAATGCAAACCGTGACTGTCTTCTACATCGTCACTGTCGTAATCCAGCAGTTTTAGAACGGAGCCGAGGCCTGCGCTTACGCGTAGCAGGTCGGCGCAGCCTTCCTGGGCGATGATCTGGGCGTCGCTGCGCAGAGCGTCTAGTTGGTACGCTAGCTCCTGCACGCTTAGCTTTGTGGGGGTGTCCGCTGGAAATGTGATGCGGATCAGGTCGGCGAGTAGGTCGGATTGCCGGGAGAGGGTGAGCGTGCGCTCGGGGTAATGCGAGACAGTTTGGAGAGCAAAGCAGTCGCTCCACCGCACGTCGTGCGGCTTGCTCAATGGCCGGTTGTGGCTGCCGGAAGCTGCCATTTGCGCTTGCCGCATGGCAGACAAGCAGCGGCCCCTCCTAAGGTGGGGTTCATTTGCCCCGGTATTCGTCCGTTTATCGTTGCGGGCCCGCATACCGTCAAGGCCCCTTTAACCCATCTGGAAGAAAGACATGAAGCAAAGCAAGATCGCCCTTGTTGCTACCCTCTGCGCCGCTGGCGCTCTATTGACCGGTTGCGAGACGACGAATTCGATCCCTTACAAGGCCTCCCCCGCCAATGTCATCGCCATCCAGCAGAGCCTGCAACCGAAGAAGGTCAGCGTTGCCGACGTCGGTCTGGCGCCGGGCGTCGATGAGAGCCCGCTGTGTCGTCTGAACGGTCCGGTAAGGGTAGCGCCGGGCAAGACGCCATCGCAGTACATCAAGGACGCCTTCCAGGAAGAGCTCCTGATGGCTCAATCCTATGACGTGAAAGGTGCCCCGATCGAGGGACGCATCGAAGAACTAAGTTTCAGCTCCGTGTCGCCTGCGTACTGGCAGATCACGATGGTCGTGAAGTCGACCGCTGACAAGGGCTATAAGGTCTCGGTCAAATATCCGTTCGACACGAGCTGGACTGCCGCCGGCGCGTGCAAAAACGTGGCTGACGCCTTTGGCCCCGCCGTGCAGGAACTGCTGAAGCAGGTTGTGACGAGCCCGCAATTCCCGGCACTGGCCGGGAAGTAAGGCGTTCTGCGGGACAGGCCCTCTCGCTTCGCTCCGGAGGGCGCGGCTGACATGCCGACGGCATGATGTCCGTTGGGCGGGCGCGTCACACTCCCGCGGCATGGCGGCTTGCGGCCGGAAGTTGCGTTTTTCCGTTATCGACCCCAATCCGGTCAGTCCAATTTCTACAAGCCGGCCATTCGTTCGTCGTGGCGTGCAATAAGGCTACTGTCCCAGCGAGAACGAACCGAAGCGGAAAATAGCAACGCCTACGCCAATCGCAGATCCCACAACACATCAAGTACGTGTTGCGTGGAACGCTCAACGTACCCCGCACGATGTGCGATGCCGAGCCGACGCCACAACGCCGGGCGCAGCGGACGCATGACAATGCGGCTGTCGGGCAATGGCGTAGTGGCCTCATGGGGCAACAGCGCCGCGCCGTAACCTGCCGCTACCAGACTCTTGATCGCGTCGTTGTAGTTGAGCTGAATGCGCGGAGCAGGATGGTGCCCCCCGGTCGCGAACCACTCCGCAGTCAGACGCGAGAGACGCGTGGTCGCGTCATTGAGAATCAGAGGTTGGGCGGCGAGCCATTCAGGCGTGACGCGGGCCGGACACCGCCAATGCGCCGGCACAAAGGCCATCACGGGGTCGCGGCGCCAAGGCTTTATCACGAGTCCGGCCACCGGGGGCTGAGGCAGTGCGATCAGCCCAACATCCAGCGTTCCATCCGCCAGTCGGGACAGCGTTTCATGCGAAGTGAGTACTGCAACCTGAATGTCGATAGCGGGATGTTGCTGGCGCAACACCTCAAGCGCTTGCGGCAACAGGTGCGCGATCACGCCAGTCGACGCACCGAGCCGCGCGCGCCCTTCGAGCCCCTGCACCTGGCGCTGAATATCGTCTAACGCCTGCTCCGCATCGGCCAGCAGTCGACGCGCGCGCTCCACCAGCACCTCTCCTATCGCCGACGGCCTGACATGTCCGCGCTTCCGTGACAGGAGTGGCGCCCCAATGCGGTCTTCTAGTTCAGCGATGTGGAGGCTGACCGTTGGCGGCGCCAGGTGCAACGCACGCGCCGCATCGGCAAATGAGCCACGGTCGGTAATGGCGACCAGAGTGCGCAAACGGTCCAGGCTGATCTCTCGCATGTCGGCGTCCAGATTCAGAAAAACTGAATATTCACGTTATGAAATACAACTTTCCCTATTCTAGCGGTCCATGGAACATAGGGGCTCGTTCTACTTGTTACAACACACAGTCACCGGAGTATTCCACGTATGAGCTCTCCCGTTGTTTTCATCGACGGCGACCAAGGCACCACCGGGTTGCAAATCCACGAACGGCTGCGCAACCGGACCGACCTTAGACTGTTCACGCTTGCCGCTGCGGAACGCAAAGATCCGCGGCGTCGCGCAGAAGCCATCAACGCCTGCGACATCGCCATCCTCTGTTTGCCTGATGCCGCCGCGCGCGAGGCCGTGGACGCCATTGTTAATCCTGCCGTCAGAGTCATCGACGCAAGTTCCGCCCACCGCACACAGCCGGACTGGACATACGGCTTTCCGGAAATGACGCTGGGACAGGCTGAGCGCATTGCGAACGCACGTCGGGTCACCAATCCCGGTTGCTATCCGACCGGTGCAATTGGCTTGCTGCGTCCCCTGTTGCAGGCTGGGCTCATACCAGGCAACTACCCTATCAGCATTCATGCGGTGTCGGGCTACTCCGGACGCGGGCGTGCCGGCGTGGAGGAACATGAGGGGCAGCGTGCCGTCAACGCGCCTTCATACCAGGTATATGGTCTGGAACTCGCGCACAAGCACACCCCGGAGATCCAGCAGCACGCCGGGCTCGCGCAGCGTCCCATCTTCGTCCCTGCGTTGGGTGCGTTCCGCCAGGGCATCGTGCTGACGGTGCCCTTGGAGTTGCGGCTGTTGGCACCCGACGTGGATGGCGCCACGTTACACGCATGCCTCGCACGCCACTATGCCGAGGCGGCCCACGTACATGTCTTGCCGCTGCACGAATCGTGCACCTTAAAGCACCTGGATCCGCAAGTGCTGAACGGTACGAACGACATGCGCTTAAGCGTATTTCCTAACATGGAACACGGGCACGTCCTGCTGTCCGCGGTTTTCGATAATCTTGGCAAAGGCGCATCCGGCGCTGCGGTTCAGAACCTGAACCTGATGCTCACGCAGCAATAGTGGCCGATGGCTCGAGCTAACGTTCGGCCGCACCCATATGCCAACGATTGTTGCCAATCTGGTCTCCGAAACCACGTCCGCATGACCGTCACGCCGCCTGGCGGCAGCGCTGCCATCCACCGCTCCGGCTATACACTCACCATCCTGCGCAAAGACCCCGATGGGCATTGGCGGCTCACGCGCGATGCGAATCTGCTCGCAGCAGAAATCACGGCGACGCCGTCACGAAGGCATCGCCGGGTCATCTGCAGGGATCGAAACTATCGTTGTGCGGTGCACTAGGAAGGAGGCTCCTGCTTGCCCCCCTTTCACGTGCTCGCATGGCTTACATGCGTCGCCGGCTCGCCCCAGGTCGGCCATTACCCCACATGGCGTTCCCGCCCTATATCGCTAATAATGGTCTAACTGCCGTTGCCGGACGAGGGCGACCATGCTTTATAGTCCCGAAGCAATTCATACAGCCGCCCTGCCGGGGAACGCGGGTTGCGGCAAAACCTCGCCGGTCGAGCGCCGCACCACGATGTGCGAATTCGATCCGCTCGACACGCCCGACGACCAGTCGCGCCTGAACGACATCACGGGCGGTCACGACAACCACACGATCCAGCTCGGTCACTATGAATCCGTGCCACCCGCCCCGCAGAAACCGATGGCGTCGCAGCACAAGTCGCACAGGGACGGCGCTGCCTGATGGTAAAGGATGCCGGGATGCCGATGAATGCCCCAATTCGGCCGTCAGTTCGCCAGCCCAGCCACGTCATCGGCAGGGAATGGGACAGTCCCGGACGGCAGATCCAAACCACAGCAATGCGCATGGCGACGAAAACCGCCGGGCTTGCACTATGGCTTGGGAGTCTCTTGCCGTCCCCTGCCCTTGCAGCCCTGCAGAATCAGTTCCTGTATTTCCCCGCTAAGGCTGAGTTGTCAGAACTGGTTGCTGGCGGCCTAAGGGCATGGCCGTCTTCGCAAGACGTCAAGGGCCTGGTTGCAGAACCCACCGGGCCAGTGCGTGCCACGGCGATTGTTTTCCATGGCAATGCCGGACATGCCGGCCACCGCAGAGCGTACGCCGCGGCTCTGGCGCCCCATGGCGCACGCGTGATTCTCGCCGAGTATCCGGGCTACGGACCGCGCCCGGGACCGTTGGGCGAAGTCAGCCTAGTGAATGACGCCGAGCAGATCATCGCGCAGGCCTATCGCCAATATGGCGCACCGCTGCTGGTGATCGGCGAATCGCTGGGGGCCGGCGTTGCGGCGGCGGCCAGCGTGCGCCAGCGGGACAAGACAGCAGGCCTGATGCTGATCACGCCATGGGACACGCTGCAACATGTTGCCGGCTACCACTATCCCTGGCTGCCGGTGTCGTGGCTGCTGCGGGATCGCTACGACAGCGCGGCCAACCTGGCGTCGTTCACCCGGCCCGTTTTGGTGGTGGTTGCGGAGCGCGACAGCATTGTCCCGGCGCGCTTTGGCGTCGCACTGCATGACGGGCTGGTAGCGCCTCGGCAATTGCGTGTAGTGCCTGGTGCCGAGCACAACGATTGGTTCGAGCGGGTAGACGATGCCTGGTGGCGCGATGCCCTTCGCTTCCTGCTCGGGGGGTCGGATTGAGTCCGTCCCCCTACCGGATGACACCCAAATATTGCGTGGTCGGCACGGGCTGGCGCCTTCAGTCACTAAAGCGTGGCGCAGGCCGGACTGCCAGCCCCTTCCTCGATATTCGGCCACACCAACACCTCAAACTGATCAGGCGGAACCGGCTGGGAATACAAAAAGCCCTGGGCAAAATCACAACCCACGGCGATGAGAAAATCGCGTTGCTCCGTCGTCTCCACGCCCTCGGCAATGACCTTCAATCCCAGTTTGTGCGCCAGCATGACCATTGCCTCGCAAAGCGCCTGATTGTCGCCATCAAAGCCGAGGTTATGTACGAACGAGCGGTCGATCTTGAGGTAATCGATGTCGAAGCGCTTGAGATAAGCCAGGGACGAGTAACCAGTACCGAAGTCGTCGATCGAAATCCCGATTCCCACATCACGGAAGGTCAGCAGCTTCTCATTCAGTTCGGCGTCCAGTAACAGGCCCTCGGTGATTTCAACCACAACGCTCTGCCCCGGCATCCCTTCCCGCACGAGATAGTCGGACCATTGATTGCAAACCAGGCCGTCTTGCCGTATCTGCATCGGTGACATGTTGACGCTGATCTGGAAAGACGGATGGAATCGGCCGCGCCATTGACGGGCCTGGTGCACGGCCTGCTTGAACACCCAATCCCCGATCGGAACGATGAGCCCCGTGTCTTCGGCCAATGGAATGAAATCCTGCGGATTGATCGTGCCGCGTTCGGGGTGCAGCCAGCGGATCAGTGCCTCGGCTTTGTAGATTTCCCCGGTCTCCAGGTCGACGATGGGCTGATAGTAGACCTGGAACTGTCCGCCAGGCAGGGCGGCACGTAGATCGCTCGTGAGACGCAGGCGCTTTTCCGCCGCTACACGCAAGTCGGGCGTGAAGTAGCTGAAACGGTTGCGCCCGGCGTTCTTGGCCGCATACATGGCCTGGTCTGCGTTCTTGAAAAGGACATCCAGTTCGCCGGTGTCGTCGGGATAAAGTGTGACGCCGACGCTGGCGGAAATGAAGGTCTCATCCGCGCCGAGCTTGAAGGGCTCGGCCAGCTTGTGGATGATGGCCTTTGCGATCCGTTCAATGCGTTCGGTATCGTCCATGTTGGGCAGAATGACGGTGAATTCGTCACCGCCAAGGCGCGCGACGATATCCGATTCGCGCACGCACGAGATGATGCGCCTGGCGGCCTCGATCAGCAGGATGTCTCCTGTGTCGTGTCCCAGGGAGTCATTGACCTCTTTGAAGCGATCCAGGTCGATCAGCATCAAGGCCATACGCTGCCGGGAGCGATGCGCCATGCCGGCTTCCTCCTCGAGACGGCTGTGAAACATCTGGCGATTCGGAAGATGGGTCAGCGCATCGAAATTGGCCTGTTTCCAGATTGTCGCCTCGAATGCCATCCGGTCCGATAAATCACGACCCACAGCCAGCACCGAGTTCACCTTGCCCGACCGGTCAATCTCTGGCGTCAGGCGGATATGGGTGCAGTGTTCCCGTCCATCCTTGCTGAGCCATCTCAGCTCGAATTGCCCACTTCTCCCGCTTGAAATGGTGTCGGCGATTTTCTCCTCGTAGATCAGCGCGTTGGCGCCGCCGGGAACCTCCGAGGGCCGCTTGCCGAGCGATTCGCCTAGGGTGCGCCCTGCCGAGGCACAGAACGCGGGATTGGCGTAAGTGCGGCGGAGGTCCCGGTCGTAGCGGGTAATCGTGTCCGGGGAGTTCTCAATCAACGTTCGCGACTCCTGCTCCCTGGAGACGAGTTCCGCTGTTCGCTCGACGACGGTCTGCTCAAGGGAGGCGTTGATCTCGTTGATCTTCTGGATTTTCTGGCTGATCGCCCCACTCATTCTTTCGAAACGCTGCGCGAGCCGGCCAAGTTCATCCTTGCCGCCGGCATCAGTGCGCGCATGCGCCTCCGCCTCGGCTCCCGCATCGTTGCCGGTATCGTGCATCTTTCGCACCAGCTCTTTGAGCGGTGCCGAAATGCTGTGGGAAATGAAGTAGGCCAGGAAGATCGAAAGCAGGAACCCCGAGATGCCAACCAGTACGATCTGATTGCGCACGGACTGTGCCTCTGCCGTCAACTTCTTTTCTGGGATTGTGCTGACGACAAACCATGTCGTGCCGGGAATTGCTGCGTACGCGGCAAGGTAGCGCCCCTCGCGCTTGCCCTCGAAGTCGACGAAACCACTCGGCTCCCCGTGTAGCTCGTTGCTTGCGATTTTCTTGATCAGGTCAGGCTCGGCCATCCCTTCGGTGTTCGTGGAAATGCCGTCGGCGCGGACAACCACTTTGTTGTTGCCGGCATCGAGAACGTAGATTTCCGTTCCACTCCCTAGGGCGACGTCATCAAAAATTGTCGAAAAATGCTCGGGGCTGATGACCAGAACCAGATTGCCAATCTGCCGGTTGTTGCTCTTGCCGATGATGGCGCGCACCATCCCGAGATTTTGTTGCCCGACGCCGTTGTCGTAACTGCCCCAGTAAGGCCGGCCATTGCGATCGGGAGCCTGCTTGACCAGACGCAGCACACCCCGGCTCAGCTGCGCGAAGACCTGGGTGTCCATGATCCGGTTGTTCTTGTCGAGCAGATACTTCTGGTTGATGAAGTCAACCGATCCGTAGTGCTGCAGGAGCAGGCGTGTCATATCCTGGCGCGCCTCGCTCCGCTCCTTTGCACTGCCATCCACAACGCTTGTCAGCGCGCCTTGAACGCGATCGGAGAGTACAAGAAGGCTGCTTTCCGTCTCGATCTGCTCCATCCGCAACGAGATGTTCTTGGATACCTGCTTGACCATCTCTTTCGAGAATACCTCCGCCTTCTCCTTGATCGCGGCGGTCGACTCCACATACGATATGTAGCCCGATATAAGTATCGGTATCAGCGACAGCAGGATGAACGCAGTCATCAGCCGGTAGCGAATTTCGACACGGCGCAGCAGGTCCAGCGAGAGATATGCGAAAGCGCTTCGCAGCGAACCTATGATTGAGCTCATCGGTAGTGCATCTTTGCTTCATTCTTGACAGACTCGTCGAGGAGCTTGGCGGCCTGTCCGGGCGTGATCTTCCTGACCAGCACTTCCTGCATCAATCGATGGAGCTGCTCGATCGAGTTGGAGGGTAGAACCGAATAGTATGGGCTGACGGTCACCGGATAGCGGCTGACCATGTTTGTGTAGTCGACAATCTTCTGATCGCTTGCGAGCGTTCCCGCGACTTGCTTGAATGGGGGGATGTTCTGGCGTTTTCTCTGGAGAATGGAGAACCCCTTCCCGGCAATGAATTCGAGAAAACGCATGGCTGCGGCCTTGTTGGGCGTCTCGCACACCGCAAACCCGGTTTCGCTGCCGATCACAGGCACCACCCGCTTGCCCGGCGCGTTCCAGGGCGGAATAAACACGCCAACCTCGAAAGGGTTGCCGTGCAGCAAAGGGCCGGCTGCCCAACTGCCGTGAAAAGCCATCGCGACCTTGCCTTCCTTGAACAGCCGTATGCCTTCGTCGTAATCCGTCGCCATGAAGGCATCTTGTACGTAACCACGTTGCGGCATCAGCGCAATCCGGGCAAAGATAGCTGCTACCTGAGGCGTGTTCAGGTCCAGCGTGCCATCACCGATTCTCTGCTTCCAGTCTGGCTCGCGCGCCACCACATTGTTGCCAAAGCCGAAGCTGAAGGGGCCGTTGCCGAGCATGTTCGGGAAGCCGCCGCTCCACATGATGGGTGTTAAGCCCGCAAGCTTGAGCTGCTCGCAAACCATCAGGAACTCTTGGAAATTGGTTGGCAGTTCCTTGACCCCAGCCTTCGCGAACAGTGCCTTGTTGTAATAGATCAGCGTTGTAGCCACTCCGCCGGCAATGCCAAAACGCCTGGATTGGCGACTGGTCCAGTCACCCTTGAGAGGGCCGAGCATGTTGCTCCATGCCGATGTCGCGCTCACGTCTGCCAGGATGCCTTGATCGGCCAATTCAGCCGCATAGGCGTTCGGGTTGACACTCACCAGATCCGGCAAGTTGCCGGAAGCAATCCGGGGCTTGATATTCTCTTCGACCGAATTGCCGACCATGAACTGCACATTCACGCGGACGTCTGGATTGAGTTTGCTGAATTCAGCAGCAATCCGGAGCATCTCCTCCGGCCAGTCTGGCGCCCATATCAACGCTGTAATGGAGGTCCTGGCCGGCACGGCTGCGCCCGACGAAGCGTTGTCTCGCTGTTGACAACCGCATAGGAACAATAAAACGAGGCTGACCAGCCCAGCTAGCAGGGAGGAAAACTCGATGCGTCGCGCTTGGGGGGTCACTTTTCGGCTTCGGGATGGGCTATCTGTGCCTCCACAGGCACTTTCGATGTACCGGGAAGCGAACCGATGGCAAGGCATGGCGGCGTCTCTGCCGCGATAACCTGCAACGAAGTCGAGAACGCCGCAGCCCCCGGCGAGGCAACCGATTCCCTACAAGACAGGGCTTGCAAACACAGCAGGAATGCGCAGCCAACCCGCATCGGGAAACGCTTGCTACGGCTGGGCTGCGTATGTTTGGCCATGACGGCGGGTTAGGCGAATTGATCGGAGCGGTGCCTGCACTGCGTATCGACAACGAGCGCAAATACTTTACCGGGGCAAACCCGAATTTCCATGCCATGACGGGTAGTTGCCGGCATGGCCGGACTCAGCATGATAGCCGAATGACCGCCCCTGACGGGGATTCGAACGGTGGATGCAACACACTGGAGACTCCTTGCTATCCGCCGATGAAGTCGCTGTGCGTAGGCAGCGGTCCGTAGCGTGCCTTGATGATGGCCTTGACCGCGTTGTGCTTCGCCTTGAACTGCAGCCTGCCGAAATTGGCGAGCGCTTCGTTGTCGAGCGCGAAGGCGCCGCCGCCCGATGCGTCGTGCCCGCTATCGCTGCCGTAGGTGACGTAGCCTTGTTTGAACGCGTTGGCCACGCTGGCGGGCTGGCTGGTGAACGCGGACCGGCAGGCACATCGGCACCAAGGCCTTTAAGGCTTGCTTAAGTCTCTGCCCTTAAACTGCCATCACACAAGACAACCCGCGAAGACAACCCGCGTAGGAGGTGCCATGACCCCCCAAGAAATGCAAGCACTGGAAGCCTTCCTGACTCAGCTGACCCAAGCCAGGGCCGGCATGAAGGACCCCCAGGCGGACGCCCTCATCGCCGAAGCGGCCGCCCGGCAACCGGATGCCGCCTACCTGCTGGTCCAGCGCGCCATGATGCTTGACCAGGCGCTGGCGTCAGCGAAAGCGCAGATCGCCACGCTGCAGAGCCAGTTGCAGATGGCGCAGGCCGGCGGCGCCAATCGCTTTCTCGACGCGGACAATGCCTGGGGCAATAGCGCCGGCCGCGTTGCCGCAAGCCCCGCCGCGCCGCAGGCGACGGCCGCGCCTGTCGCCGTACCGCCGGCGGCCCCCCAGGCCGCGCCCGCGCAGCCGCCTCGGCCCGGCTTTCTGGGCGGCGGCCTGGGTGGCACGCTGGGCGGCATTGCCACCACGGCTGCCGGCGTAGCCGGGGGTGCGCTCCTGTTCCAGGGTATCGAGAATCTGTTCCATCGCAATAGCGGTGGCGGGGGCGCAAGCGGATTCCTTGGACAGCCAGCCGCAGGTGCGCTGCCAAGCGAAACGACGGTCGTCAACAACTATTACGGCAATGAAGACCGCTCGCCGCTGGGGGAACCCGGGGCGGCGCTGGACAATGGCCTCCTGGATGACGGGCTGGGCAATGACGACTTCACGGATGACGACTCCTTCAACGTCTAGCGCATTCTGGGGCGTACCCCGTCGCCCGCAGCAACGGTTCAACTTCCAGGCGGTGACAGGTACGCCAGACGATTCCTGGCTGAGCCAGCGCGATCACGTCCTGTCCCTGCCGATGTACAACACCGGAGCGCGCCCCTACTGAATCTTGATACTCGCCTGGCTCACCACCGCTCGCCACTTCACAAGTTCTCCCGCCAGGTGCGCTGACAGTTGCTGCGGCGTGCCGCCCAGCGGCGTTGCCCCCATCTCGGTGAATTTGCGGATCACCTCCGGGTCGCGCAGCACTTCGTTCAGTGCCGCGTTCATGCGCATCACGATGGGTTCTGGCGTGTTGCGGGGCGCGAGCATCGCGAACCAGGTCGAGGACATCAGCTTGGGTTGGCCCAGCTCGGCAACGGTCGGTACGTCGGGCAGGGCGAGCGAACGCTGGTTCGACATGACGGCCAGCGCGCGCACCTTGCCGCTCTTGACCTGCCCGAGGATGCCAGGCACTAGTTGGAACATGGCCTGGATATCGTCAGCGAGGAGGTTCGTGGTGGCCTGGCCGGGGGAACTGTATGGCACGTGGATCAGGCGGGTGCCGGTCTCGCGCATGAAGAGTTCGCCGGCCACGTGCATGGAACTGCCATTTCCCGTGGAACCGTAATTCAGCTTGTCCGGGTTGGCCTTGGCATACGCAATGAACTCGGCCAGGTTCTTGACCGGCAGGCTCTTGTTGACCACCAGGATATTGGGCACATCGGCCACCAGCGCCACCGGCGTGAAGCTCTTTTGCGAATCGAACGGCAGCTTGGCATACAAGCTGGGATTTACCGCCAGCGTGCCCGCCCACGAAAACAGGAACTTGTACCCATCCGGCACGGCCCCGGCGGCCATCCCCACCCCGATATTGCCGTTGGCACCGCCCCGGCTCTCGATGATGACTGTGGCGTGCAGTTGCTTGTGCAATTGCTCGGCTAGCACACGGGCCAGGGTGTCGGCCGTGCCGCCACCGCCTGGCGCGGGCACGATGATCTGCACGGGCTTGGACGGGTCGGGCCAGTCCGCCGCCAGCGCGGAGGACTGCAGACATGGAACCAGGGCCGCCGCAGCGGCCAGGCAGGCCAGGACGTGACGCATGTTATCTCCTTGATCTTTGTAGGCGGCAATTAGGCGCTGCCCTATTCTTGGTTGGTACCGGCTCGCGGCGGCGTCAAGCATACAGCGCTTGCTCCTGGGGGGCGCGCGCGGCGCGGACCACGGCGCGTATCGCCGAGTCCGATGTCGCAACTGGCAGAACGCAGCCCGGGCCGACCATCAGGCGGCGGCCGTCCGTTTGCGATATGGCGTTGCGCACCTCATCCGCAATTTCCTGTTCGCTTCCATGAAGCAAGGTGTCGTGCTCGTTCAACCCACCCACCAGCAGGCGCGGGAAGCGCGCCGCCGCCGCCTCCAGGCCAGGCTTAGTCAGGCGGTCGTGCCAATTGAACATCTCGACCGGATACGTCGCCAGGAGATCGAACATGATGTCATCGCCGTGCGCGTGCAGCATGTTGAATTGCGCCTGGCCACGCAACGCCGCGAACACCTCCAGATCGTAGCGGCGCCCGAAACGCTCATATTCCTGGGTCGTCAGCATGCGGCTCGACGCCAGTTGCGTCGCGAAGAACACGCCGTGCGCGCCGGCCTCCAGCGAGTCCAAAGCGAACCGGATCGTGGTGTCCGTGATTACCCGCAGCGCCGCCTCGAGCGCATCCGGCTCGCAGCGCAGGTCGGCAAATAGCTTGTCCGTACTCAACTTGCGCGCCGTGGTTAGCGGGCTGAACACGGTTTGCAGGATGGGCACCGCGCCACGCAGGGACCGCGCGGCGGCGCGCAGCGCCTCGTTCTGGCGGCCATAGGAGCCCTGTCTCACATCCAGCGGCCGGATCCGAAGCCAATCCTCCGTGGTTCGCACCGGTGGCGCCACCACCGCGCGCGCGCCGTTGGCACTGCCCTGGTATGCCGTGGCGGCGCCCCAGTCTTCAACGCCGTATGTGCCCGGTGGCATGAATTTGACCAGGTCAAAATCCCATTTCCGCTGCCACTCCAATGTGTGCCGCACAAGTTTGTCCACGTCCAGGTCGTCTTCCGGAAAGTGGCGCCACAACGCGACGGGAGTGCGGTCGGTGGCTTCGCCCAGCAGGGCGGCTTCAATGCGCTGCCAATGATTCATGGTCTGCATGTGTTTGCTCGCTTCGATGTTTGCGCAATCCAGCGGATTCAAGGGGCCAGCGCGAGGACTCGGTTTACGCCGGTGGCTACGCGCGCGGCCTCCACGCCGTACACGTGGACGGAGATCGCCACACCCGCGCCAGCGTTGCCCAGCCGATGGACCTGGTCCAGGCCGTCCGTTCCGCTGCTGCCCGCGCCCACGGCGCGCGGCTGCCAGTGAAGCGGCGTGGCGCGCAGGCTCTGGCGGTCGCAGGTGTAGTAGTGCTCTTGCAGTTCTCCCTGAACCACCGTCAGCGCACACCAGGTGTGGTGCGCGTGCACCGGGCTGAACTGCCCGGCCTGCCACACCAGCGCCACGACCGTATAGCGCCCCTGCGGGTCGGCCTGCAGCACGTGGCGCGCATAGCGCTGCGGGTCCGGCTGGCGCTGTGCCGGCGTTAGCCAGTTACCGTCGGCGAAAGATGCCTGCAAGGCGTGTTGCACCGCGCCGGGCAAGCGATCCGGCGGCAATGCCATTGCGGCGTCGATCGCGCGGGTCAGCGCGGCCAGATTGTCGGTTTCCAGAGTCAAGCACATAGGGGTTTTTCCCAGTAACAGTTCGTTTTTCACAAAATCGATGACACAAGGCATTGCTGGCGCTTAGTCTTTCACTGGGTGAAATGCAGGACAAACGAGATGTTTGGAAAACAGTTTTTGTAAAATACGAAACCTTATGCACTACAGCCTGATAGACCTGAAACTATTCGTGGCAGTGGCCGACGCAGGCAACGTGTCGCGAGGCGGCGCCACATGCTTCCTGGCACCCTCGTCGGCCAGCCTGCGCATCAAGCAGTTGGAGCAAGCGCTGGGCACCCGGCTGTTCGTGCGGGAGGCACGCGGCGTTTCGCTGACACGCGCTGGCCAGGTCATGCTGGAGCACTGCCGCCGCTGCCTTGCCGAGCTGGAGCAGATGCACGCCAACCTGGCTCCCTATGCCGAAGGTGTCCGGGCGCAGGTCACGATCTTTGCTAACAGCAGTGCGATCGCTTCGTTCTTGCCGGGGGATCTGCAGACGTTCCTGCGCGACTACCCCGAAGTACGTATCTCCCTGGACGAGCGTCTCAGCCACAACATCGTGGCCGCCGTGGCCGAAGGGCGCGCCGACGTCGGCGTGGTCACATGGGATGACGAGCATCCCGAACTTGTGTTCCTGCCGTACCGTCAGGATGAGGTCGTCATGGTTGTGCCCGAGGGTGACCCGCTGGCCGCGCGCCAGTCGGTAGCGTTCCTGGACTGCCTGAGCCGCCCCTTCGTCAGCCTGCAAAGCGGGGCGGCCATCCATACCTTCATGGTGGGCAAGGCCGCAGCACTGGGACATCACATGGACGTACGCATCCAGGTGTCCGGGTTCGCGGCGGTGGTGGCAATGGTGCGCTCGGGCGCGGGGGTCGGGATGGTGCCGCGCTCGGTGCTGCAGTCGATCAACTGTGACGGCGTGCGCGTGTTGACGCTGCGTGAGAAATGGGCAGTGCGGCCACTAAAGCTATGCACGCGGCGAAACGCGGCTGCGTCCGCAATTTACGTGGGTGCCCTGCTGCGGCAATTAGGCCAGCAGGCTGACGCGCCGGCGGGATAAGCTCGCTGCCGCACAGCATGGCGGGCAACTTGGGCGCGCTCAGGTCGAGTTCGGTCCCGGCTTATTCCGCGCTGGCCGCCATCAAGCGATGGGGCATGCTCATCTGCACATCGAGCACGCGTGCAGTCGAACCAGACGACGTCGGCAATGAGGGGATAGTCGGGATTGCCCTGTTCATGGGCGGCGAGACGACACCGAGCCGGGCCATCGTGCAAAGCGCTGGCCATGGCTACCGGCTAAGCGCCAAGGTACTGAAGCAGGAGTTTACCCTCGGCGGTCCCATACAGCATTTGCTGTTGCGGTACACCCAGGCGCTGATCACCCAGATGGCCTATACCGCAGTCTGCAACAGGCATCACACTATTGAACAGCAACTATGCCGCTGGCTGCTTCTGAGCATCGACCGGCTCCCATCCAATGAGCTGACGATGACGCAGGAACTGATCTCGAACATGCTTGGCGTGCGGCGCTCCGACGTCACCGAAGCGGCATTGAAGCTGCAGAACGCAGGTGTGATTCGCTACAGTCATGGACATATTTCGGTACTCGACCGGCCGGCGCTCGAAAAACACGCGTGCGAATGCTATGCCGTTGTGAAGCGGGAGTTCGACCGCCTGTTGCCTGCCGTGACGGCGGCTTGAAACTCCCGGTGCCCAGGCCATGGCGGGCGCGGTCTTGCCGACCCGCACAGTGTCCGCCATCGTACCGACTTCGCTACGAAACCATGCCATTTTGGCTTTGTTGGGGCGCCACATCTTGGGAACCATGAGGGCTGGCGTTTGTGCTCCGCCTGCGTGGGGGGCGGCGCTATCGGTGCGCTGTCCGGGTGGCGGCTTGGCGGATGGCTTGGCGCACGCATTCGGCGGGGCGGGATCGCCCGGCGGCAAGCGCAGCTTGCGCAAGGAGAAATGATGCTTGTTGCAACTTGCAGCAAGGGAACAAAAGAATCCGTGAAGCTGATGATTAGCGAATTGGGAGGCGTCAGCGTTGCGGAACACCGTGACGTCCTGCCGGATTTCCGGTGGGCATGAAAAGGTGATGTTCCCCGGGACATCAGTCATTGGTCCCCATCGCCCTCGCTAGAACCCTTGGCTAGCTCGCCAAGGGGACCGGAATCTGCGAATCCGATGCGAAGATATCCGCGCCATGCGCCATGACCTGTCCGATGGAATCAGATCGGGCTGTCGGTACGACGCCGGACATTGTGGTCATTCCAATGCCAATCCCGGCCAGACCAGTTTGTGCATGATCGCTCCTGTGTCGGCGCGATTCAGCCTGTCACTGTCAGCGGCGAAGGCCGGCAAGGCTGTATGGCGTTGCCGGCCATGAGGCTCGCCGCGTGCTGTCCGACCCGTCACGACTTGTGGATGAGCAGTTGATTCTCTACTGACTTCACGCCGGTGACGCCGTGGACGACATCGGCTGCCGTCTGCTTCTGTGCCGCTGACGGAACGCTGCCGGTCAGCCGTACCACGCCTTCGCGGGTGCGCACGTGGATGTTCGTGGAACTCAGATTCTTTCGATCGAGCAGGCTAGCCTTGACCTTGGTCGTGATCTCCGTATCGTTGATGCCCTGGCCAGCCGTCTCGTGCGTGGGATTGGGGTTCGTGAGCGATGCCGCCGGGGCACTCGTTGCGCCTTGGCTAAGCGAAGCATGGAAGCCCGTCACGAGCGCAATGCATGCGACACTGGTGGCGAATTTGGTAAGAGGGATGGATTTCATTTGAACTACCTCGATTCGGATCGAATCAGTGATTGCGGACGCGGAGTGCTCCGGTACGCAAACTGCCCTGAAGAAGGCAGCCGCCCGGCTTGGCATCACGAAAGATCCTGTCCTTCGTCACGCAGCCCCCGACAGGCTAAGACTGGCACCATTTCGCCTTCAGGTCGGTACGATGGCGGACACGCCGAGGTTCATACGCGCACTTGGCGGTCGCGGATCGGTGACCTGTATTCCTGAGGGGCTTTGCTTGTCAGCGTGATCGCACGATGCTTGGGTGCGGACGATGCTGGGAGGCCGTCCAGCAGAGCAGAAGCGCGTCTGGCGTGTAGAGCAGATTCGCCCGCGTACCTCCCGCCGCACAGGCTCCGCCCGTCCTACGCAAACCAGGCGGAAAAACGCAGGCCCACGCGGCGAACGCCTCATTCAATTCAATGGCGCCCTCGGCTGTTGGACCGCTACCGTACAGACGTACCCCGTCGAGTGTGAGAATGTAATTTTGCAATCTGCGCGCGCCAGCGACTATCGGGTCGCTGTCGCTAGGCACGCATATCTGGCAGGCGGCAACTGGCGCAATGCACCAGGTCTTTGTTGAGGCGGAACGCTCGGTATCGCTGCACGTTTCCCAAGTCGCTCGCGACCCGCGCGGCGCATGGTATCCAAGTGAGTGTAGAACTCAAGGAGAGTGTTATGAACAACATCATCTGGCTTGTGGGAGCTGTGGTTATCGTCCTGTTTGTACTCGGCTTTTTTGGATTGCGGTAGCGTCTTCGAAGCGACACTGTACAGGCTCTTTGCCTCGGAGGGACGTACCTATACCGGGCCAACGCGCGATTCGTGCTCGCGCCGACATGAAAAATTCTAAGCTGCGAAACCTCGCCATACAGGGGGATCGCATAGTGGCGGGACCTTTCCAGCCAAGCCCGCTTTACGGGCGCCATACGCGCCAGCTTTCGCGCGAGCCCTACACAAGTAGGTTCAGCTGCGCAGGCAATGCGTAGCACTGCGAAGCAGGCTGTCGAGCCGGGATTTCTGGCACGCCGGAAAAATCAGCGGCTGCTCGGGGAAGCACGGACGACTCTGCCTGAATCTCGTCGATAAAGGTATGCGAGGCGAAGCGGGGCATCGGAACCGCGGGTGACGATATTTCCCTGATGACGGGCTTCGTCAGAAAATGCGGCCGACCACGCCTGCAACGCCGCAGGCGTGGTCCCTGGACCTGGTGATGCCGCGTGCTTAACCCTTCGGCGCGATGACGATGAGATTCATCCGCGCCGGCTAGTCAATCTGGACCTTCGCATGCTGAATGACTTCAGTCCAACGCTTGCTGTCTTCGTTGATCAGCTCCTGGAGGTCGGCAGCCGTGCCTGGCAAAGGGCGTGCGCCTTGGGCAGTCAATTGCTGGATCGTGGACTTGTCGTTCGCAATCGAGATCACGGTATCCTGGAGCTTCTTGATCACCTGCGGACTTGTATTAGCCGGAGCCATCAAGGCAGACCACGATTCTGTGTTCGCATCCTTGATACCCAACTCCTCGAAAGTCGGAATGTCAGGAATCGCCGGGCTTCGCTCCTTGCTCGCAATGCCTAGCACGCGAACCTTGCCCGGCTTTATGTAGGGTTGCACCGTTGGAAGATTGACAAAGAGCACCTGTACCTGACCAGCCAGGAGATCCGCAGTAGCAGGGCCAGCACCTTTGTAGGGAACATGGGTGAACGCCGTGCCGGTCCTGAGCATGAACAGTTCACCGACCATGTGGTTCGCCGATCCCATCCCGGCCGATCCCATGTTCAGCTTTCCGGGATTTGCCTTGGCATACCGCAGCAGTTCGGCCATATTCCTGGCGGGGGTGTTTTCTGACACCACCAACACATTCGGGACCGTAGCAAATAGCGCGACCGGCTTGAAATCTCTTGACGGCGAGAATGGCAGGTTCTTGGATAGCAGTGGCTGAATCACTTGATTTGCCGGCGTTGCGTACAAGAGCGTATAGCCGTCGGATTTCGCTCGCGCAACATAGGCGGCTCCGATGTTCCCTCCGGCCCCGGCCCTATTGTCGACAACAACCGGCTGCCCCAACACTTCCGACATCCGTGTGGCAAGAAGGCGCGCTGTGAGATTGACGGTGCCGCCGGGTGCGAACGGCACTACGAGATTGATTGGTTTGTCCGGGTAGGTTTCAGCGTTTGCTGCCGAAACGATACCCATGGCAAAGGCGAAAACCACGACGAACTTGGACATCGCTCGATTCCTCGGTGAATAGGCGCAGGATTTACGCGCCTTGGTCGGACTCAGGGGAAACAAGCGTGCGGGTACGCCGTTCCAACAACGTCTGCGCCTCGACGAGCCGGTGACCAACCGCATCGATGGCATCTGTCTTCGCTTTGAGCGAGCGTCTTTGCTCGCCAATGTGCTGGAGGACGCCATCCGGAGCCGGCGCGCCATACGACCGGCGCGCGGCAACGTTGCGAACCGGATCCAGGCATTCGCCGATATCGTCTTCCGATAGCGAGGCCCTTCGCCCCACCTGTTCGAGCGCTGCGGCATCGATCATTTGGGCCGTAATCCCTGTAGCAGGGATTCCTTGATCAAGCGCTTGTCGAACGACAGCGCCAATGATGTGATGCGCGTCGCGGAACGAGAGGTCGGCTTTCCGGACCAGCAGGTCGGCCAGATCGGTGACAGCCGAGAAGTCCTGCGCAGCACGGTCTGCCATGCGCGGCCGATTTGGCTCAACGCGTTCCACAAGCAGTTTCATCAGTTCGAGAGCCTTTACGGCTTCCTCGCAGCTTTCCCAGCACGTCCTCGTGCTTTCCCGGCTGCTGTCGCCCGAGTGCGAAAAATGGGTAGATTTGACGGCCGTCAGTGCGGCCGACGTCAGTCCGATCAGATGGGACGTCTTCCCCCGCAAATACTCCAGAACGACCGGATTCTTCTTTTGCGGCATGATGCTGGACGTGCCGGCAATGCTGTCGGGGAACGACAGGAATCCGAACTCCGGCGTCGACCAGATGTAAAAATCCTGCACCATCCGGCTGCAAGTGATCATCATGATCGAGAGCACCGCGCTCAACTCCAATGCGAAGTCGCGTGATGCAACCCCGTCCAGCGAGTTCGGCATGGGCCGGGAGAAGCCCAGCAGCAAACTGGTCGACGTCCGATCGATGGGAAACGAGGTGCCGGCCAAGGCACAGGCGCCAAGTGGGCAATTGTCTGTCGTTTCCAGGACATGCATGAGGCGATCGATATCCCGGGACCAGGCATCGACCAGTCCCGACAGATAGTACCCATAGGTGATGGGCTGCGCAGCCTGCATGTGCGTATATCCAGGCATCACATAGGTGGCGAATCTCTCCGCTTGCGCCGCCGCGACGGCAGCGACATCGGTCAATGCCCTGCTGATGCGTAGAATGAAAGCACGAGCGCGAATACGATCGTTGGTGGCGCCCATATCGTTGCGACTGCGTGCCGTATGCAAGCGGCCACCGATGTCCTGACCTACCAGCTTGATCAGATGAGCTTCGTAGTTGAAATAAGCATCTTCTCGTGCTGCGTCGAGCTCGACCGCTTCGGGGCCGTCCTCCTGCATCTTTATCAGAGCATTGGCCAGGCGAATCGACGTCGCCCGGTCGAGAATGCCCTGGTCGTTAAGCATCAACAGATGAGCGAAATTGATTTGAGTCAGAATCGCGAAATTTTTCGCGAAGAATTCTCTGGTCGTGCGGGGCTGAAAAATGTAATCAATAACCTCTTTCGCCGGAGGTTGTTTGAGTCGACGGCTAACTTTCGATTCCATGATGGCAGCACTCTGTTAGAAGGATACAACCAGTTTGGAATGAAGCAGACCATGCGTCAAATCAGTGTTTCGCTGCTATTAATACAAAATTGATATGATAGGATCCGGCGTGCAGGGCCGGAGCGGGTCGGCCAAAATGTGCGCTTTTGAGGACCTCATATGAACTTCAAGCAAGTCGAGGCGTTCAGGGCTGTGATGAAGACGCGTTCGATGACCACGGCAGCCGGACTCCTCCACACCTCTCAGCCGAATGTCAGCAGATGGATCTCGCTCCTGGAGCAGACGGTCGGGTTCACGCTATTCCAACGAATCGGGACGCGGCTGATCCCGACGGCGGAAGCGGAGGCATTTTATGCCGATGTGGAGCGCGCATTTCTCGGCCTGGAGTCTCTGGGAGAAAGTGCGGATTCGATTCGCCGCCGAGGGACCGGCCTGCTCCGCGTGGGCGCGGTAGGCTCGATTGCACACTGCGTGTTGCCGGATGCCCTTCAGATTTTCAGGGGTATGTTTCCGGACATACCGATTGTGGTTAATCTGGGGCGCTCCGATGTCGTCGCAAAATGGACGGCGACTGGTTTTTGTGACGTTGGATTCTGCTCTATTATCACTGATTTGCCGAGCCTGGATTTTGAACTGATCAATACCGCTCGCGGTGTGGCAATCGTCAATAGTTCGCATAGACTGGCCACGCATGATGTCGTGTATCCAAGCGATTTTGAAAATGAACACTTCATATCGCTGCCCATGGGTAGCCCCAACCGAAACCAGATAGATCGTCATTTCCCCAATGACCTCAGGCATCTTTCCATCGAGACACCATACGCCTCGACAATTTGCACGATGGTTAGCAAGGGCCTCGGAACATCTATAATAAGTCCGATAGATTCCCGAGCGCTTCGGATACAAAATGTTTCCGAGATACCTTTTTCCGAAGAGGTTCCGTTCAATAGCTACGCCGTGACATCGGACCATTTTCCGGTGGGATTCCTGGCTAATCGGCTGACAGACTGTGTGCGCCGTAGCTTCGAGGCCCTAAGGCATTCAAAAGCCTGATTTGGACCCTTGGTTTTCCCAAAGATCCGAACTGCCAAGGGAAGGCGCCATACAATGGCCCGCACGGCAGGCGCAGGGTGGGCCGCAGACTAGCCGACCTATTCGTCGACTACATCGCCTATTCCTCGCGGAGCCATTCGAAGCCACACCATGAAGCCCCGGCCGAGTCGGTTGGCTCCCATTCAGACTTCTGTTTGATCTGCCATCTCCAGAGCGCCGTCCACCTCAATTCCTAGGTGGCGAACCGTGCACTCCAGTTTCACGCGCACTGGAAAACGTTCGATGAGGCCCCCCGCGAGCTATGTCGCCGGATAAAAAAACGCCAACCCGTTTTGGGTTGGCGCTATGTTTGGGGCGTACTACTGGTATCAGAACTGGTTCATGGTGTTGTCTTTACCTGCCGCCTTCAGGGCTGCTTCGCCGCTGAAATACTCTTTGTGGTCGTCGCCGATGTCCGAGCCGGACATGTTCTGGTGCTTGACGCAGGCGATGCCCTGACGGATTTCCTTGCGCTGCACGCCAGCCACATAACCCAGCATGCCCTGGTCGCCGAAGTATTCCTTGGCCAGGTTGTCGGTCGACAGTGCGGCGGTGTGGTAGGTCGGCAGCGTAATCAGGTGGTGGAAGATACCTGCTTCGCGCGACGAGTCGGCCTGGAAGGTCCGGATCTTTTCGTCAGCGAGCTTCGCCAGTTCGGTCTGATCGTATTCCACGCTCATCAACTGGGTGCGCTCGTATGCCGACACATCCTTGCCCGCGGCCTTCATCGCGTCATACACCTGCTGGCGGAAATTCAGGGTCCAGTTGAAGGATGGGCTGTTGTTGTACACCAGCTTGGCGTTCGGGATGACTTTGCGAATCTCGCTGACCATGCCGCCGATCTGGGCGATATGCGGCTTTTCGGTCTCGATCCACAGCAGGTCAGCGCCGTTTTGCAGTGCGGTGACGCAATCCAGTACGCAGCGCGCTTCGCCCGTGCCGGCGCGGAACTGGAACAGGTTGCTAGGCAGGCGCTTGGGGCGCAGCAGTTTGCCGTCGCGCTTGATGATGACGTCACCATTGCCCAGTTCGTCGGCCGACAATTCTTCGCAATCGAGGAAGGAATTGTATTGATCGCCCAGGTCACCCGTCGTGTTGGTCACGGCGATCTGCTTGGTCAGGCCAGCGCCCAGCGAGTCGGTACGGGCCACGATGACGCCGTCGTCCACGCCCAGTTCCAGGAAGGCGTAGCGGATGGCGCGGATCTTGGCCAGGAAGTCCTCGTGCGGCACGGTGACCTTGCCATCCTGGTGGCCGCACTGCTTCTCGTCGGACACCTGGTTTTCGATCTGAATGCAGCATGCGCCCGCTTCGATGAACTGCTTGGCCAGCAGGTACGTTGCTTCGGCGTTGCCGAAACCCGCGTCGATGTCCGCGATGATGGGCACAACGTGGGTGACGTGGTTATCGATTTTCTCCTGGATGGCGGCCTTGGCAGGTCCTTGGGCAGCATCCAGTTCGCGGAACAGGCCGCCCAGTTCACGGGCGTCGGCCTGCCGCAGGAAGGTGTACAGCTCGCGGATCAGCGCGCTGACGGAGGTTTTTTCGTGCATCGACTGGTCCGGCAGCGGGCCGAACTCGGAGCGCAGCGCGGCCACCATCCAGCCGGACAGGTAAAGGTAGCGGCGGTCGGTGCTGTTGAAGTGCTTCTTGATGGAGATCATTTTCTGCTGGCCGATGAAACCGTGCCAGCAACCCAGCGACTGGGTGTACTTGGACGAGTCGGCATCGTAGGCGGCCATGTCGGCGCGCATGATCTTCGCGGTGTATTTGGCGATGTCCAGGCCCGTTTTGAACTTGTTCTGGGCACGCATGCGGGCGGCATACTCGGGGTTGATGGCATTCCATGCGCTGCCGTGGTTCTCTTTCAAACCAGCAACTGCCTTGATGTCGTCTTGATACTGGGCCATGTGAAATTCCTAAGCGCGATTGAAGAAAGGGTTGCGTGTGCCGCTACGGATGTCGAAGCAAGCAGCGTGGAATCATTGTATGGCGATTCTGGCGCATCACGGCGAAGTCTTATATAAGACATAAGAGTTGCTTTATCCTTATTTTTCAATGAGATAGGCTTTGAATTTCATGATGTGGAACGCGTTTTCGAGAAACGAAAACAAACCGCTGCGGAAATTCGGAGTGAATTCCGCAATGTGAAAAGCGCTTTCAGTTGTTAGCAGTGAAGGCAAGCACAGATGGCTTGAGCAACGATCGTTGGGGGGATTTTGCAGACGTCTGTCGAACGAACAGCGTCATGAGTCGGCGCGGAGACGTGTGGCTGTCTTCGTGTCCGCTGTGGTCATTCGATCACCCCGCCAGCGAGGCCTCCCGTCTTGGCGCGCTGGCTGCCATGATGGCGCTCACACCGCCACCGGGTCCGACGCCAACGATCAAGCCGAGACCGTCGGCCAGACCCTGCCAGCGACGATCTACCGAGGTGCGACCAAGACCTTTTCCTCGCTGCGCGTATGTCGCGCGACCTCGCCCGCCTCCAGGCGCAGCGGCTTGCGGCCGAAGCCCGTATAGAGGGCGAGCTGGTCACTGTAGTGCGGTGAGCGGGTGCCATCCGGCGCGACGAACCCGCTTTGCCCCGGTGCCACCACATCCCATGCCTGCGTCTTGCCGGCAGCGGCGGCACTGCCGAGCACGATCAGGTCATTCTCCGTCCCACGGTTCTGGTACTCCGGCACGCGGATGGCTTCGGCCGCGTCCGCCTGCGGAATGCCGAAAAAGTTGTTCGCGCGGAAGGTGAGCATCACGGCTGGCGGTTGCCACCGGGCGATATCGTCCCCGTACTTGGCCGACAGCGATGTCCAGGCGTCGCCCAGTGCGGCGCGAATCACGTCGTCCGGCGCGGCGCCGCCAAACAGGTCCACGCGCTGGGGAATGGCCGAGCGTGGCCCCAGCAACGCCTCATAGAGAACCTTGCTGCCCGTGCTGAGGTTCAGCGAGCCGGTGGGGCCATCCTGCGTCGTCTCGTAGCCGCTGGCCATGTACCACTTGTCGAACGGCGCCGGAACCGCCTTGACGACGGTCCTTGCCAGCATCGACGTGAGCCAGGCATTCATGATTGCCGAGCCGGGCCGGGCGTACTTTCCGGTGTCGCGCGGGTCGTCGTTGATGCCGTTCCAGCCCGCCAGCGTATCGGCAAGGCGGCGGCGCGGGTCATCGGCAGGCAGCGCCGCCGCCGCATTGCGGATGAACGGCAGGAAGTGCCGCACGTTCAGGTCCGAGCGGCTGGTGTCCTTCAGTATCTGCCAGGCATCGTCGCTGTCGAGCGTCGCGTGCGCCTCGATGCGATGCTGGATTTCGACGTTGCGGTCCGCCGCGCCCCAAAGAAAGGCAAACAGATCGGAGGCCGGGTAGCCCTGCTCAGGCGAGTTGTTCCAGTTGGCGATATAGCCCGAGCGCGGGTTGTAGACCTGCGGGTTGGTGGCGAACGGCAGCACGCCGCGCCAGTCCCATTCCCCGGTACCGGGCACGGGCAGGCGCGGGTCGTGCCCGGTCCGACGATGCGGATAGGCGCCGGTGTGTACGTATCCGATATTGCCCTGGCGATCCGCGTAATACCAATTGATGGTCAAGGCCTGTCGTGCGGCCTGGGCTGTCCAACTCTTCCAGTCATGCGCCTGCGCCTGGCGGGTCCACGCCAGGAGCGACTGGACTTCCTTTCCACTCCAGGCGCGCGCCTTGGCATAGGCGGTATGCGTGGCGTCGTCGCGCTGCATGACGATGCCGTGCACGGTGCGGTAGATGTCGAGTGTCACGGGCGCGCCATCCTTGACGTGGATGAGCTCGGAGCGCTTTTGCATCTGCACCCACTTGCCGTTGTGCCAGTAGAAGTCAGGCCGGGTGGGGTCGATGCGCTCGGCAAACATGTCGATGTCGTCGCCAAAGCCGGCGGTCGATCCCCAAGAGATCTTGCCGTTGTGGCCAAACAGGATGCAGGGGTAAGCAAACGGCGTATTGCCGACGATATCGAAGCCCGCGCCATGCAGGCCAATACCGTAGGTGTAGCCAGGGTTGAACCAGCCAAACTGCGGCCCGTTGAGCATGATCGCCTTGGCATCGCGCGCGCGCTGCTTGCCGATCACCCACATATTGCTGGTGGTCGGGAAGCCGGCAAGGCCGTTGGCGCCGCTCTGCGCATACTGGGCGAACACGGTGTCGCGGTTGGCCTGCGCGTCGAGCGCGAGCAGCATGCCGTCGTCGCCGCGCGCGGGCCGCTCGGCCATCGGAGGCGGTCCGTCGTAGCGCGGCAACGTGTAGGCAAGGCCACCGGTGACTGACGCGGCGCCGAGCCGTATCGGGTAAGTACGCTCGCCGGCTGCGATGGTGGTGACCGCCTTCGGGTTGACGAGCCACTTCAACTGAGTGAACAGATCCATGCCGCGCGCTTCGCCATACCGGTCCTTCAGGGCGGTGAGCAGCGCGAGGTTGTCCACCTCGCTGGTGCTGTCGGAGAAGCGGTTCGCCATGGTGCCGACGAACACCATCGCCACGTCGAATGCGCTCCAGTCCGAAGGCTTGAAGCCGGCGTCGTTGAACTGCTTGGGCATCAGGGTGTCGGGCCGCGCACGGACCTGCGCGATCCACGCATTCATCCCGGCGGCATAGCCATCGAGGATGTCACGCTCCCTTTTCGGCAAAGCTGCAATTTGTTGCTCGATCGCCGCGGGCCAGTAGTTGCCGCGCGTTGCCAGGTCGAACTTGGCGAACTGCTCGCCGAACACCTCGGCCACGGTGCCTTGCGTGCTGCGCTTTGCCATCTCCATCTGGAACAGCCGGTCTTGCGCGACGGCATAGGCATAGCCATAGAAAAGCTTGTAGGCGGTGTCCGCGTAGATATGCGGCACGCCATACTCGTCCCGCTTGATCACGACCTGCTGCGCGGCAGGGGCCGAGGCAGCATGGGCCGTCGCAACACCAATGGGAATATCCACGATGCCGCCGAGGGCGAGGATGGCGGCAGTCGATGCAACGCAGGCAAGGCGGGGGCGCAGGGGCATGATGTCTCCGGGGTCTCTTTTCCTTATGGCGCCGGAACATCCTAAAATAAGCCGACCGAGCGGTCAATTAATCAAAACCCATCTGCGCCCGCAACTTGTCGCGCGCCGCTTGAGTCTTGCCGCGCAGCGGCATTGCTGCCGCCGATGGTGGCGCGCCTTGTCGTCCCCGCTTGCGCAACCTCGCCCGCGACGGCCGCTTCGATTACTTGCTCCTGGTATCGGCGGCGACCCCGTCGTCCCCGCCAGCCGCGGCGCCTCGCCTGGGTCGGCGGACAGCTCTGACCTTCCCGCTACTCCCGCCACCGCAGAAGAACTGGTCGCCGCCATCGGACTCGAGTCCCGAGATGCCGGCGCCTGGAGGCATCTCGACCTTCTCCTCGACCACGCCCGTTCGGGGATCGATTCGCCTCAGTTCGCTCTGGTCGCCTTCCCAGGTGCCGTGCCAGAGTTCTCCGTCGATCCACGTGACCCCGGTGACAAAACGGTTGGACTCGATGGTGCGGAGAATCGCCCCGGTCTGGGGATCGACCTGATGGATCTTCCGGTCCCGGTACTGCCCCACCCAGAGCGTTCCTTCGGCCCACGCGAGCCCCGAGTCGCCGCCGCTGCCGGGCGCCGGAATCGTGCCAAGTACGCGGCCGGTTGCCGGGTCGATCTTCTGGATGCGATTCTCGGCGATCTGATAGAGGTACCGGCCGTCAAAGGCCGTTCCTGCGTGCGCGGCGACATCGATTGAGCGTAGCGTCTTGCCGCTCGCCGGATCGAGGGCGTTCAGCTTGTCTCCGGTGGCGAACCAGACTTGCTGACCGTCATAGGTGACGCCATGCACGTTGTCGATACCTGGAAAGGGACCGTATTCACGGATGATTTCGGCTGCCGAGTGTTTCATTTCTCTGTCCTCGTCACTGGTTGCATGTGTACATCCTAGTCACTTGGCAGGGGCGCGGGGAGTAACAAGGTCGTCGCGAATCCCGGCACGGGCGGGGTCACCCAGCGACGCGCCCGCCCGTGACCAAACGACTGCACCTTGCCTGCTGCCGCCAGCGCATCGATCGCGCGCTGCACGGTCCGCTGGCTGGCGCCAAGCGCCAGGGCCGAGCTCGACCATGACTCACCGTCGGCAAGGAAGGCCAGCACTGCCGCGTGCTTGTCTTCGACGGGACGCGCCAGCACGACGATCTCGCGCGCGTGGCCCGGCACCAGTGCGAATCCTCGCTTCGTGGCGCTCACGCCGGCCACTTCCCGAAGCACGGTGCGAAGCCGCCCGACTTCAACGCGCAACCGCACGCGATGCGATTCATCGGCGTGCTTCGTCCGGAATGCCTGTGCGATGAGCGTTTCCCGGGCTACGTCTTCGGGCCACGCTTCGGCCAGTGTGCGTGCTAGCGCGAACAACACGGGACGCCTGGCGAGCAAGACCGCCTTGCCGGCGTCATGCACGACATTGCGGCATGCGTCCACGACGAGCGCTTTCGACGCCAGCAGCGCTTCCACCTCATCCAGCAGCAGGAGCCGCTCCTCGCCACGCGCAACCAGGCGCGCCGCGGGCGTGTTCAGGATGAGGGATGCGTTTTCAACCTCCGCCGTCAGCGCTGGGATTCCCGCGAGGCGTGCGGCGCGCTGGGCCCGATCGAGCGCGGCACGCGCCGTTTTCGATTGCAGGCGTCGCATTGCGATCCCGGCGACGACCAGTTCGTGCGCGGTCTTCAATGCAGGTGGATAGTCGGCAGGTGGAAAGGGCGAGGAGACGACTCCGGCGAGCGTATGTTCGGCGTCGTCGAGGCGCCCGATCAGGAGGAGGCGCCTGACTTCGAGATACCGCGCATGCGCGGCGTTGACGTGGTCGCCGTGCGCTTCGAGCGTTGATCGGGCTGCGTCGAGCACCCTGGCGGGCCAGCCCAGGTCGCGCGAGGCGAGTGCGATCTCGGCTTCGGCAATGACACACCTGGCGCGGGCCACGGCTTCCTTGGGGCCGAAGGCGCGCGCCGCGCTCCGCACGAGCGCCTTGGCCCGGGGGAGATCCCCGAGCTGTGCCATCGCGATGCCGCGAAGCGCGAGCGCGGGCGCGTCGTCGCGCAAGGCGACCCGGTTCAGCGCGCCGAGGGGGTCGCCCGCAGCGAGCGCACGCGCCGCGGCGGTGATCAGCGAATCCATCTACCTGAATCCCGCCACACTTGTCACGCTCCCCGTTCGAAGTCAGGCGCTAATCTAGCACACGAGTACCAGCCAGCACGCCTGTTCCTGAGTCAGGCGAGCGCCAGCCGCGCTCCCGCACTGCCGATATGCCGCACGATCGCAGCGTTGACTTCGAGCGTATGCGTAAGCGGGCCCATATGACCGGCGCCTTCGATGACAACAAGACTGGCGGCGGGCATGAGTGCCGGCAACGCTTCCGCGATGAGTCGCGTCGGCGTGGGCGCGTGTTCGCCGCGCATGATCAACACGGGAAAATCGAGGTCGCCGTATGCGGCCATAGGCGTCGGCTCCTCGATCAGCGCGCGAAAATCCAGCGGTGCTTTTGGCGTCCAGCGTGCCAGCGCGGCTTGCACGGACGGCCGTAGCGCGGCCCACGCGCCCGGGCCGCTCCAGTAGTCGACAAACGACATGGCCGCGCCGATGTAGTCGCCGGTGCACACCGCCTCCGCGGTTTTCGTGGCAATCGCCCGGATCTCGGCGAACGCGGCCGTCCCGTGCGCGCCGATCGCTTTCAGCAGGTGAAAGGCGGACGGCTCATAGAGGGCAAGGCTGGCAATTCGATGCGGTCGCTCGACAGCAGCATGGAGCGCGACGCCTCCGCCATAGGAGTGGCCGACAAGGTGCACCTTGCAACCGGCACGATCGATGATGTCGATCGTTCTAGCCGCCTCGTCTGCCAGGGTAAAGGCGCGCACGCCGCTCCATGGGCCAGAGCTGTCGCAGCCGTAATGCTCGGGTGCGAAGAGCGCGTGGCGCGGGTCGAGCGCGCTGCCAAGCTGCCGCCATTGCCCCGCACCCGCACCCGAGCAATGCAATGCGATCACGGGCGCCGGGTTCACCGTCGTTGGGTTACGGATCTGCATATCCATCACGGTCTCCAATCAAGTCGCGGTTTTGCCGGTGGCCCGTGTTTTCGATTGCCTGTCAGCCCATGATCGGCGCGAGCGCGGCCCCGATCCGGTGCGCTTGCGCCGGCGAGATCATGGCGTTGAGCGTTTCGCCGAAGCGCGGGATCTGCACGCCCGACACGATGTATTGGAAGCGATAGGCGGCAAGGACGGTGTTCATCACGCTATCCTTCTCGGCCGTTGTCGTGGGCCGGTTGCAAAGTTCGATGAAGTAGCGCGCGTCCGCTGCCGCCTGGGCTTGCAGAATGACATCGATGGCGCGGACCAGCGCAATCAGGTCGTCCACGGCCGCATCGCGTGCTTGCGGCGAAAGTTTCGCGTTCTCACGGACCCATTCCAGTTCATCCAGAATCGCGTGCTGCGACTCCTCTTTCCAGTGGAACAGGAACACATCCTTGAACAGGGGTGAGAGCTCGCTGTCCGGCGCAATGCTGGCCCGGTAGTGGGCTTGCGTGAACAGTTCAATGAGGCAGGTCAGCGCGAGCACCGACCAGGTCGACTTGCCCAATACGAACGACGCGACGTCATCGGGCTGCGGTTCGAACTTGTATCCCGCGGGCATCCGGGCGCCGATCATGGTCTCGATACGGCGAAACAGCGCCTGGTGCTTTAGCTCTTCGTCGGTGAAGCGAACCAGCGCCTCAAGCGCGATCTGGTCGCCAAGCCAGTGGTCGCGGCTCACCTCAAGCATCTTGGCGCCGATGAACCGCTCGACCAGGCCGAAGATATTGGCATACGAGCGACCCTGGATCTGCGACAGCAGGCGGCGCTCGTTGCCGTTCAGGAACGGCAGGCGATCGACGAACGACAGGCCATCAGGCAGGAATTTCTTCGTGAAGTCGAAATCCCGATGGCGAAGCACGTCGCCATCAATGTCCCACCGGACGCGCCTGGACACTTCCACGCATTTGGCGTAGCGCGCGGAATCGACGTAAGGTTGCGAGAGAGGTGGTTGAATACCGGCAACGGCATGCCGGATCCTGAGGGCGGCGGGATCGGTATCGGGCAGAGAAGGTGAATGGATTGCGGACATGACGGTTCTCCTTGGGAGACGGGGTTGGGGTTGCAGCTGGTGCTGCTGCAAAAAATGCGGTCGAGGGACAATTGAGGTCCGACGACGTCGCAGCGTGCGCGCCGGTGCATTCGCAAATCGCCAGGTTCGTCTGGAGTAGACGCATACAACGCGTGCATCACCCGCCTGATTCGCGGAGAACGCCACAACCCTTATTGCTGCCCTGCTTCAATCGAATCTTCTTGCGTGTGTTGGCCTTCAGGCACGGGGCTAGTATCCTGACGGTAAGCACGCGATTGAATAGCCGGTCGTCCGGATTTCTTGTGCGTGGCCCCAACATTGGGCAACCGCTGCCATGGATGCTCTCTCCGATGTGTTGCGCGTCATCCAGTTGACGGGGGCGGTTCACCTCGACGGCAGCTTTTCGGCGCCCTGGTGCGTCATCGGGCAGGCTGATTCGGCGCTTTGCTCGGCATACCTGCCGCCCTCCGAGAACGTCGTCTCGTTCCATCTCGTGACAGAAGGAAGGTGCTGGGCGATGCTGCCAGGCGACCCGGCGAGCACGCTGCAGGTGGAAGCAGGCGATGTCATCGTGGTACCGCAGGGCGAGACCCACGTGTTAGGCAGTTCCACCGATCTGTTGCCGGAATTCCTGGCGCCGATACTGGCCAATCATGTCCAGGCGAAACCGGGTGAAGTCATGACACTCGTCCACGGCGGCGGTGGCGAGATCACTCGCATGGTGTGCGGCTTTCTCTCCATGCAGGACAATTCGCGCAACCCCCTGCTGTCCGCGCTGCCCAGGCTGTTCAAGGTGAGCATGCGCGGATCCGGCGCGTCGTGGCTCGAATCGTCACTGCGCTTCGCCACCGAGGAGGCGGCTTCGGCGCAGGCGGGCAGCGCCACGGTGCTGGCCAAGCTTGCGGAGCTGGTGTTCGTCGAAGCGGTTCGCCGTTACGTCGGCACGATGGCCGATGATCGCAAGGGGTGGCTGGCGGGATTACGTGATCGCTTCGTCGCGCGAGCACTCGCGCTGATGCATGCGCGGCCGGTGTATGCCTGGACCGTGGAAGCGCTCGCCCGCGAAGTTGGCATCTCGCGTTCGGGGCTGGCACAGCGCTTTACCGAACTGGTCGGGCTGCCACCGATGCAATATCTGGCGCTGTGGCGCCTGCAGCTCGCCGCGCGGCAGCTTCGCCTCACTGATTCGTCGCTGGCGTCGATCGCCGAGGCTGCCGGGTACGAATCGGAAGCCTCATTCAATCGCGCGTTCAAGCGGGAGTTCGGCAAGCCACCCGCGACATGGCGCAGGAATACGATCACGATCGGCGCCGCGACCCGGGACAAAGAACCCTCCGGCGACAGTCATCCGCCGGCAAGCGAATCTTAAAATTACTGGAAAATCACACCGGGCCGCAATCCGTCTCGCGTTGGCGCGCCCAAAGCGGGTATCCAATGAGCCAGTTCGACAGCCCCGGGCGAGAATGGCCGGCTGCACTCGCCCGACCGCCTGCCCGACCTTCGTTGACCTTGACTTGTCCCCCCCCGTAGCAGAGGATTGATTTGCTACTTGTCGCCGTGACTGCGGCAACAGGCCGGTGTTCGTGTACCTGTGTACCTTCAACGGAGGTCCATATGAGCTATCACCTGGAAGGTCGTCTGCTCGAGGTTTGCAACTGCAACGTCCTCTGCCCCTGCTGGATCGGCGAAGACCCTGACAACGGCACCTGCGACACCATCGTCGCGTGGCGCATCGACAAGGGAACGGTCGACGGCGTCGATGTCAGCGGCAATACCATCGCGGCTGTCGCACATGTGCCCGGCAATATCCTGCAAGGCAACTGGACGGCAGCGATCTACGTCGACGACAATGCCTCCAAAGCGCAGGAAGATGCACTCCTGAAGGTCTACACCGGTCAGGCCGGTGGGCCGGTCGCCGAACTCGCCAAGCTCATCGGCACGGTCGTATCCGTGGAGCGGGCACCGATCCGCTTCACAGTAGTCTCGGGCAAGGGCACGCTCGAGATCGGCCAGGACTACTTCGCCGAGCTTGAGCCCTATCTCGGCGCGACGGGTGGCCAGACCACCCTCTCCGACACCGTGTTCTCGACAGTGCCGGGAGCTCCGGTATTCGTCGGCAAAGCCCCGACCTATCGCTCCAAGAACGCCGCCCTCGGCATTGACCTCGACATCAAGAACCACAACGCCCTGCAAAGCACCTTCGTCTTCGACGCATGAGCCCGATGGCAGGCTCACCGCAGTCCGGCGCCTCGCGCCATCAGCGCGTGTTCCTGCCGATCCTGGCCGCGCTGATTGCGCTCGCGTGGGTGGCGTTGTGGGCTTGGACTCGCACGCCATACGGACGCTATCTTGAGCACGATGACTGGACCGCATCAGGACCGGCGGCATTCTTGTGCCGTGTCGTTCCCGCCGGCGATGTGGTCGTGCCGGTGGTGCTCTACGCCGCTGCGTGGATCCTCATGACGGCGGCCATGATGCTGCCGACTACCTTGCCGTTGTTCAACGCCTTCGATCGGTTGACGGCCGGGCGCCCGGACCACGTGCGACTGCTCATGCTGCTCGCGCTCGGCTACATGACGGTGTGGGGAGCCTTCGGGCTTCTGGCGCATGCACTACACAGTGCGCTGCTATCCCTGCTCGCCAGCGTACCCGGCCTGGCCTGGCACGGCTGGCTGATCGGCGCCGCGATCATTGCCCTGGCCGGCGCCTTTCAGTTCAGCAGGCTCAAGTACCGGTGCCTGGAGAAGTGCCGCACGCCCTTGAGCTTCGTCATCGAGCGCTGGCGTGGACAGGCGCACGCGTGGCACGCGTTCGCGCTTGGCGCGCAGCATGGCCTGTACTGCGTCGGCTGCTGCTGGGCGCTGATGCTGCTGATGTTCGCGCTCGGCACCGGCAGCCTCGGCTGGATGCTCCTGCTTGCGGCCGTGATGGCGATTGAAAAGAACGTGGGCTGGGGCCGCCGTCTCAGCACGCCGCTCGGTGTCGCGCTGTTGTCTTGGGCAGTCGTCCTGGTGACAACCCATGCTTGAAGAGCCCCGTGGCGTGCCGGCCTCGCAGACGATCATCCTTACCGTGGCGGCGATGCTTGCCTTCGCGGCCAATTCACTGCTGTGCCGGCTTGCGTTGCAGCAAGGGCACATCGATCCGGCCAGCTTTGGCAGCATCAGGCTGGTTTCCGGAGCGATCACGCTCGCGGTCATCGTACGGATCAGGCCGGAGCGGTTCGCGCGCGGCCATGCCGACTGGCGCGCCGCGGCGATGCTGCTTGCCTACGTCACATTCTTCTCCTTCGCGTATCTCACCTTGCCCGCGGGCACGGGCGCATTGATTCTGTTCGGTGCGGTGCAACTGACCATGTTCAGCGTGGGCTTTCGCTCGGGCGAGAGGTTCGGACCCATCGCCTCGCTTGGACTCGTGCTGGCGGTCGCGGGGCTCGTCTACCTGGTCTCGCCGGGTGTTGCTGCCCCGCCACCACTCGGCGCCGCGTTGATGGCGATCGCTGGCGTAGCGTGGGGCGTGTACTCGCTGCGCGGCCGCGGTGTGGCCGACCCGCTTGCCGCCACGGCTGGCAACTTCGCGCGGGCGGCGCCGCTCGCCCTCGTGCTGAGCTTGCTGTTCGTCGCCAACGCGTACACGGACAAGGCCGGAGTTGCCCTGGCCATGGCCTCCGGCGCACTGACGTCCGGCATCGGCTATGTCATCTGGTATGCGGCGCTGAGCAACCTTTCTGCCATGCGCGCGGCCACCGTACAGTTGTCGGTGCCGCTGATCGCTGCATTTGGCGGCGTGCTGTTCCTGTCGGAAGCGATCACACCACGCCTGGCTGCCGCCTCCGCGGCGATCCTCGGCGGCATTGCGATGGTGCTGTTCAGCAGGTCGCGCAAGCCGCGCCCTTAGCCTCCGACACCTGTGCGCAATGGGTTCATCGCGCCACCGGCGTCCCCGGAATACCTTGCCAGAGACCTTATCCGCACTCTGGCCAGGTGCCAGGATCTGCAAAGACCTGTGTGCTGAACTCGCCAATGCCACGCGAGAATTTCAACGACCTGCTTGCCTTCATCGCCGTCGCCCGCGAGCGGAGCTTTGCCCGGGCCGCCGCACAGATCGGAGTATCTCAATCTGCCTTGAGCCACACCATTCGCTCGCTTGAAACGAGACTGGGCGTTCGCCTTCTGACGCGCACCACGCGCAGCGTTTCTCCGACCGAAGCGGGGGAACGTCTGCTGCAGTCGGTTGCGCCTCGTTTTGAAGAGATCGAAACCGAACTCGCGGCTGTTGGCGAGCTCCGGGACAAGCCGTCCGGAACAGTGCGCATTTCGGCGACCGACTACGCGATCAAGACCATCTTGTGGCCGAAGCTGTCCCCCTTGCTGCGAGCGTATCCCGATGACCCTGATCGGCCTACACATCATCCGGCGCAAGGCCTGTTCATAGTCGGGCCGCGAGGCGAGCCTGCTCAAGGAACGATCCGATCAAACGGGTACGCGGCGACGTCCTTTGCCATAGCATACCGAACCGGCGTGGTTCCGGTTCCGAGGGCAGCGAGATCTTGGCAATGTGCAGCGCCGACGTCAGCGGAGACGCGACGTCCGGGACCAGCGACACGCCCAGGCCGCGATCCACCATCATCGCGATCGCGAGCAGGGAACTGAGTTCGAAGCGCTCTTGCGACGGGGCAATGCCGGCCTTGCGCAGGTATTCGTCTGCCTGCTTCCCGCCGCCGAGGGTTCTGTCATATCGGATGAGCGGCCTGGTTCGCAGAAGCTCGTGGGGGTCTGCCTTCTTGTCACGCTCCGCAGCGAGCACGACCAACGGTTCCTGGCGAAGCAGTTCCCATGCAATCGCCTTCGGCATCGAAAAGGGCGGATGCAGGCAAACGGCGGCATCGAGATCCGAACGCTTGACCGCGTCATACAACTCGCTCGACATCGCCGACTGTATGTAGACGGACACGCGCGGGTGTTCGGCTGTGAAGCGCGCCAACGCGTCTGGCAGGAGGCTGTGGAGCGCGGTATTGATCGTCCCGATACGAAGCTCGCGAATTTCATCGGCCTGGCTGATCCAGCCTTTCAGGCTGTCCACTTCCCTGAGCAGGGGGCCGCATCGTTCTGCGAGCCGGCTCCCGGACTCCGTGGGCGCCACCGTCCTGCCGGCCCGTCCCAGGAGCCGGGTCCCGAGTTCCCGTTCAAGCACCTGAATCTGCTGGGAAATTGCCGCCGGGGTGACGTCAAGCCGCCTCGCAGCCTCGGCCAGCGAGCCGGTCTCGACAACCAGGGCGAAGGCTCTCAGATAGGCGGTTTCCATAGAATTTCTATTGAGCGAACGTAGAAAAGCATAGTTTATCTTTGTTGTGGATAGCACGACACTGCATCTCGTCCCACAGAGCTAGGTGTTGGCCATGAGAAGCAAGCTGTTTGTCCCCGGTTCGCGCCCCGAGTTTTTCCCAAAAGCGCTGGCAAGCGATGCGGACGCGCTGTCCTTCGACCTGGAGGATGCCGTTGCCGAAGACAGGAAAGCCGAAGCCAGATCCCTCCTGTCACGGCTCCTGCGCTCCGACGAGGCACGGAGCGCCGGCAAGACGCTCATCGTTCGCGTCAACGGCATTGCCACGGGGCATTTCGAAGCGGATCTTGCCGCAGTCGTAGTGCCAGGATTGCATCTGGTCAACGTGCCCAAGCCGGAGACCGACGACGACGTCCGGCACGCGGCTGAGGCAGTCGAACAAGCGGAACGGGCCAACGGCTTTACCGAAGCCGACGCCAAAGTCCGGTTGCTGCTCAATATCGAATCGCCGGCGGCGTTGCGCCGCGCTGCCGAACTGGCAAGCGCGCATCCACGCGTCGCCGGCCTTCAACTCGGGCTTGGAGATCTCTTCGAACCCATCGGCATTCACCGGCGCAATCCCGCGGCCATCGCAACGGCCATGTTCGCCGTGCGCATGGCCGCGGGAGAGGCCAACGTCTTTGCCTACGACACGGTGTTCGCCAACATTCGGGATACCGAAGGCTTCCGTGCCGAGGCGGAGATGTCCATGCGGATGGGCTTTCTTGGCAAAAGCTGCATCCACCCGAGCCAGATCGCGCTGGCCAACGAAGTGTATCGCCCGTCCGACGAAGAGATCGCGCATTCGATGCGGGTCGTGGCGGCCGCCGCCGAGGCGCATGCAAAAGGGATCGGGGCCTACGTCGTTGATGGAAAGATGATCGACCCACCCTTTGTCAGGCGTGCGCAGGCCATTGTCGATATCGGCAAGCGGCTGGGGCTGATCGCTGCCTGACCGGACTGTACAAAAATCAGACTGACAGGAGACAAACCATGAACACGTCATCTTCAAGCGGGGGCGCAGGACGCTTCGCGCTGATAGCCGCACTTGCCACGGTCGGCTCGCTGGCTGCTTCGCCTCACGCGGGCGCGGAGAGCGCGTATCCGTCCAGGCCCGTCACCATCGTCGTTCCCTATCCGCCCGGCGGCTCGAACGATACCTTCGCGCGGATCGTGGCGAAGGAGATCGGCGAGGACCTGAAGCAGCCCGTGATCATCGACAACCGGCCCGGCGCGAGCGGCAACACGGGGACCGGCATCGTGGCGAAGGCGGCCCCGGACGGCTATACCCTGGTCGCGGTGTCCTCGAGCATGACGACCAACGCGGCGGTGCAGGGCAAACTGCCCTATGACGCGATCAAGAGCTTCTCCCCGGTAGCAATGCTGGCCCAGGGCCCATTCATCGTGGCTGTCAGCAATGCGTTCCCTGCCAGGAGCCCGCAGGACCTGGTGGACGCGATCCGTGCGAATCCGGGCAAATTCAACTATGCGTCTTCCGGGCCAGGGAGCGTCAATCAGTTCGGCACCGAGTTGCTCAAGGCCAAGGCCGGAAAGCTCGCCATCACGCATGTCCCCTACCGGGGCATGGGACCCGCCATCACTGACCTGATCGGCAACCAGACGCAGGTGCTGATCTCAAGCGGACCGTCGCTGCTGCCCATGGTCAGGGCCGGCAAGGTCCGGGCCGTAGGCATTACCAGCCTGAAACCAAGCCCCATCGCACCCGACCTGGTACCCATGGCGAGCGCCGTTCCCGGCTACGAGTTTGAACTCTGGTGGGGCTTTCTCGCGCCCGCAGGAACGCCGGAGGCAGTCATTGCGCGGCTCAATGGGGCCGTGAACAAGGCTCTGGCAAAGCCATCCGTCAAGGCAGCGATCCTCAACGAAGGCGCCGAGGCAAAGCCCGGCACGTCCAAACAGTTCGCAGAGACGATCGCTGCCGATGTTGCCAGGTGGAAGCAGCTTGCCAGGCAGCAGAACATTGTCGCGGACTGAGTGTCCAATTGAATCCGGAGGCTGTATGCAAACCAACATGACTGTCGGAGACTGCGCATTCGGCGCATTCGGCGCAACCCGAACGGGGCCGTCCGGCCCGCTGACCGGCGTGCGCGTGCTTGACCTGAGCGCTTATATCGCAGGGCCGTACGGCTGCTCGCTGCTCGCGGATCAGGGCGCGGACGTCATCAAGATCGAGCCGCCCGTGGGCGACAACCTGCGCAAGTATCCTTCGACGCTGGAGGCCGAGAGCCGGGCGTTCCTCGGCGTCAACCGAAGCAAGCTCGGCGTCGTACTCGACCTGAAGGATCCCGCCGACCTGGATCGGCTGCTTGCGCTGGTGCACAACGCGGATGTACTTGTGCACAACTTCCGCCCCAGCGTCCCGGACCGGCTCGGCATTGGCTACGAGCAGCTCCGCGCCGTCAATCCGCGCCTCATCTACTGCGCCGTCACGGGATATGGCGAAACGGGCCCGCTGAAAGACAAGGCTGGCTATGACCAGGTGCTGCAGACGATGACCGGCATGTGCACGCTGCAAGGCAAGCGTGGCGGCCCGCCTGAAATTCTCTACGGCTCCGTGGTCGACTACTATGCGGCGGCCCTCGTGGCCGGCGCCGTTGCCTCTGCGCTCTACGAGCGTGAAAAGAGCGGCGAGGGGCAATATGTCGGCGTGTCCCTGCTTCGCGCGGCGCTGACCATGCAGTCCGCCCGGATGGTATGGGCCGATTCGGAACCCAGGGATGTGGGACGCGACATGCGTTCCGGCGGGATCACCGGCATCCATCCCACCAGGGACGGCTATCTCTATATCTCCGCCAACACCCCGCACTTCTGGAAGGCGCTGTGCGAGAAGACCGGTCTGACTGCGTTGCTGTCGACCGATCGCTACGATAGCGTGCGCAAGCGTGCCGAGCACCATGATGAGATCGTCCCCAAACTGCATGCCGCGTTACAGCAACGCACGGCCCTGGATTGGGAAGCCGTGTTCGGCGAAGAAGTACCATGCGCGGCGGCGCGGTCGGTGGAGGACATGTTCGACTTCCCCCAGGTGGCCGCGGAGGAAATGATCACGACGTTCGACCATCCGGTGGTTGGCCGCTATCGCGGCTTCACGCGTGGCGTCAAATTCGGCCGCACGCCCGGCCCGGAGCCATTCGCCGCACCTGTGCTCGATCAACACGGAGAAATGGTCCGCGACGCAGCGGACAGGCTGGGGCGGAATGCCTGATTCCACGCATGGCGGCGCTGCCGTGCAGGTGCCGAACAGTTCGGCCACCACGGTCCCGGTCAGCGCGGCACTCGCAAATGCCTGCGACTCCCATCTGCATATCTACGATCCACGCTTCACAGCCATTGCGCCGATCGTGGCGGATGCGACGGTGGAGGACTACCGCTGCGTTCAGGCGCTGATCGGGACCAGCCGCGCCGTCGTGGTACAGCCACGCTCCTATTGGACAGACAACAGTTGTACGCTCGATGCCATCCAGCGGTTGGGCCCGGCCAGTACCCGCGGAATCGCCGTGGTACGCCCGGACGTCACGGACGAGGCCTTGCATGCCCTCCACGCGGGAGGTATCCGCGGGATACGCTTCTCCCTTTATACGGAAATGCATGCCATTGTGGGGTTCGACATGGTGGAGCCGCTGGCAAACCGCATCGCCGAGTTCGGATGGCATTTGCAACTGCACTGGACCGCCGACCAGATCGTTGGACACCGCGACCTGCTGGCGCGGCTGCGCGCGCCCCTGGTCTTCGACCACCTGGCCCGCATGCCGCTCCCCGGGGGAACGGCGCATGCCGCGTTCGCGGTCGTGTCTGATCTGCTGGATCGAGGCAAAGCCTGGCTGAAGTTGTCTGGCGCATACCTCGACTCCCTCGTCGGCGCAGCCCGCCATTACGACGACATGGATCCGGTGGCGAAGGCATGGGTGGGAGCGGCCCCGGAACGGCTCGTCTGGGGCAGCGACTGGCCTCACCCCACCGAGGCGTGGCACAAGCCCGACGATGCCTTGCTGTACGACTTGCTTGCCCAATGGGCAGGTAGCCAGGAAATCCGCCGCAAGATACTGGTGGACAACCCTGCCTTGCTGTATGGATTCGAGGCCGCGTAAGCCGGCCGGACTTGAAGGAGACAAGATGAGAAGAACCCTGCAGGCGCTTTGCAAAGGCCTGGCGATCATGGCTGCTTCGGTGCCGCTTTGCGCCATGGCATTCCCCGACAAGCCGATTCGCATGGTGGTGCCCTATTCGGCGGGCGGCGGCGCCGACAATACGGCGCGTGTCGTCGCGCAGAAGATGGGGGAGATCCTCGGGCAGACGATCGTGATCGACAACAAGCCGGGCGCCGGCGGTGTCATCGGCGCCGACGCGGTGGCTAAAGCCGCGCCCGATGGCTACACCGTCCTCTATGACGCCTCGGCATTCGCGGTGAACGGTGCACTGCGCAAGCTGCCATTCGATCCTGCCAGCGATTTCATTCCGGTCTCGTTGGTGGCGACTGCGCCGCAGATCCTCGTGGTTGCCGCGAATGCGCCCTACAAGACCGTCGCTGACCTGATCGCCTCGGCGAAGAAGACGCCCGGCAAGCTGGCCTACGCGTCCGCCGGCGCGGGGACCGGATCGCATCTTGCCGCGGAGATGTTCAACGAGCAGGCGAAGATCGAGTTGCTCCATGTCCCATACAAAGGCGGTGCGCCAGCGCTCACCGATGTGATGGGAGGACAGGTTGCGATCTATTTCGGGAACACGGCGTCCACGCTGCAATACGTCACCAGCGGCAAGCTCAGGGCGCTTGCGGTGACATCCAGGAAGCGGATACAGGGATTGCCCAATACGCCCACCCTTGCGGAAAGCGGCATGCCGGACTATGAAGTGCTCGAATGGAATGGCGTGTTCCTGCCGAAGGGCACCGCGCAGGATCGCGTGCAAGCCATCGCAGGTGCCGTGCAGAAGGCTATCGCGGATCCGGGTGTGCGTTCCAGGCTGCAGCAAGCCGGACTCGACCCGGTCGGTAACTCTCCACAGGCGTTCAAGAGCTTCCTGCAAGGCGAATCACTGCGCTGGCACACCCTTGTCAAGGCACGCGGGATCCGGGTCGAATAGACAGCCTCACTTTGAGCGTCGCCGTCTCACGGGCACCTGCTTCCACCGGGATCGCGGGTGGCCACCCTTCCCCGGGAAGCGCCGCTCTCACCTGCATCGTATGTGGCGAGCGCACAGAGGCCGAACTGAAGCGCCTGTGCGCGGCCCCCGAGACAAACTCAGACCCCGCGCACACGCCGCACCAACTCGCTCAGGCCGAGCGAGTGGCCGGGATCGTAGTAATGGATCAGCAGCGAGCGCCGCTGCCCCATCTCCACATCGAGGTTGGCGTGCTTCAGCGCAAAACCGTTGAATACGTAGACACTGCCAAGCTGCACCGGCACGCGCGCGCAGTGGCCTCGACGCAGATCGTGCAGCGTCAGCCATTTCCGCCACTCGAACGGTAGCTTGCGATGGATGCCATGGGTAACCTTGCACATCACATTGCCCAGCGTGGAGACCGCCAGACGGGGGCGCCGATACATGAGCAGGTCACCGTTGCAGGCACAATCCGGCGCCAGTTGTAGCGGAATCAGCATCGTCAGCAGATGGGAATCGTAATGGCGGCAATGACTGTCCCTCCGCTTTACCGGGTCCGCGCAACGAATCACGTGCACGGGTTCCGGACGCAATATTCCCGGTACAGCCTTCGCCGCCATCGCGCGCGTATCCGCACAGACGGCCTCCTCGAGTTGCCGGAATGCGTCGCTACGACGCAGCATTTCCGCTATGGCGTCTGGATGGGGGCGTTCCGACACATTGCCAGGCAGAGAATCAATGGCCGCGTTGATCTCGGCAATCGCCTGCATCGGAACTACACTACGAAAATCCTTGAGGCCAACGCCCCTGTCAAATCGAAGCCGCTTCGCCACGGTATGACCTCGCACTTTTTACCAGGGTTTCATAAATGGATGCAATGTCGATAGCTCCAAGGTGAAAGCGTATAGCAAATCTTTTTTGCCTGCGGGGCGTAGTGTGCGCTGGCGCACGATAGTTGATGATGCGTGCGGAACTCCGGCCCAGGGAAGGGCGGCAATTGCTTTTCCCTCCAGAGCGACAGGAATCGCAAACTGAGTCGCAAGCCAGGACCGGCACCTGTCCTGGCCGACAAGGCGCCGCTTGCGCGCCTTTGCGCCTGCTCGCCTTACCGCGGCCTGTTCGCCGCGTCTTCGGCCTGCGCGCGCAGGCGTTCCTCCTGGGCCCTCAGCTCGGGGGTAAACTCCGCGCCGAAATCGTCGGCCTCGAAGACCGGGCGAATTTCGATCTCGGACTCCCCTTCCATGGGGTTGGGGCAGCGCCTGACCCATTCGACGGCCTCGTCCATGGACTTCACTTGCCACAGCCAGAACCCGGCAACGAGTTCCTTGGTTTCCGTGAACGGTCCGTCGATCACGGTCCGCTGGCTGCCAGAAAAGCGCACCCGTTTTCCCCTCGCGCTCGGGTGCAAGCCTTCGCCCGCAAGCAGCACGCCGGCCTTGACGAGTTCTTCATTGAAGTTGCCCATGGCCGTAAGCAACTCCGTGCCGGGCATCTTGCCGGCCTCTGACTGGCTCGTGGCCTTCACCATCACCATGACACGCATCGCCGTTTCTCCTTGATCGGATTGCCGGAGCCGCACCGCCCCGAACTCGATTCAGGATAGACGGACGGCTCTGACACTACGACGAACCGGGATACCGGAAATCGACACCGCCTTCGGAAAATCCGGGGCAACACGTGGCCAGGTCCGTCACCGACGGCGCGGATACGGGCCCGTGGCGGCTGGCCCGCTTTCGCGCCGGGGTTGTTTTTGCGCACCGGCGCGCCGTGCGGGCAGAGGTTGCGCGGCAGCACCGCGGTGTCATATTCATCACACCGAACGCCGGCGGACGGCAAGCGCGGGCGCCCGCGGCCAGCCACCCCGCCTATATTGAGAATTCTTCCCGCAGCGTGTCGAGACTGGCACCCCTGATTCGTCGTCTGCATGGCGGCACTTGTTGCGCGCCAGTTTGCAGACAATCCCAAAGGAGATCGGACATGAATTACATCGATGGATTTGTTCTCGCCGTGCCCACCGCCAAGCGGGAGACCTATCGCAAGCACGCCGAGGCCGCCGCGGTGGTGTTCAAGGACCATGGCGCGCTGGGCCTGGTCGAGTGCTGGGGTGATGATGTGCCCGAGGGCAAGCTCACCTCGTTCCCGATGGCCGTGAAGCTGGAGAAGGACGAGACCGTGGTCTTCTCCTGGATCCTGTGGCCATCGCGCAAGGTCCGCGACGAGGGCATGAAGGCCTCCATGGCCGATCCGCGGCTGAAGATGGACGAGCCGATGCCGTTCGATGGCAAGCGGATGATCTTTGGCGGCTTCGAGATGATCGTGGACGCTTAGCCGGACGGCCGCGGCGGGCCGGTTTTGCGTGGGAAGGGGGTGCGCCAGGCCGATGAGTGAGGCGGCGTTGCAGCCCTGGATCGACAGCCAGCCTTCTTTGTTGGAAGCAGTGGCGGTTTGATTTGAGGCACCGGGCGGTATGACTCCACCCGGTGTTCGCCTTCATGTCTCCCGCGGAACGATCAAGAGATCAAGAGATCGGGCACTCGGCGTTCCCCTCTCCTGCTTGCGGGAGGGGTCGGGGGAGAGGGCGGGCGCTTGTCCTCCCCTCTGAGGGGGGCCACGCCGGCGCGCATACGAGCCGGACATGAGCGTCGCCAGGATTTCGCCAGTTCGACAGGTGGCCGCCATACGCTGGTAATGGCGGCTCGGGGTTTTCGTACCCACTCCGGCAAATTCCACTTACGGCGCCAATGCTGCGCAGGCGAGCGCAGGAAGGAAGGACGCTTCGAGAAGCGGATACGCCTGCCCGATGGGTCTTATCTCGCCGACATTTCCATGGCCAGGTTTCGTCAGCGTCGCACTAGCGATAAACCCTGATCTATTGCATCGGAGCAGCACATCGCTGGCAGCCGGCTTTATCTATGGCACCGTTAGCGGTATCTTCCTCGCACGCGGCCTTGTGACGTGTCGGCTTACGCGACAGGCGCCGCGCTGCGGCATGCCGGGCTAATCACATGCGCCAGCCCGAACAACTCACCAGCCAGCAGTCATGAACGCAATAGAAAAATTTCAGCTGTTCATCGCCGTCCCTTGCGTCCTGGCATTCGCGCTGATCGAGGCGATCATCCTGTCGCGCCGCCAGCGCTATGACTGGCGGGCTTTTGGTGTGTCGGCACTGGATCTGGTCGTGCGCATCGCGATCGGGATCGCCTTGCCGCTGTCGATTGCCGCGCCGCTGGTGCGGCTGGCGTTCGAACATCGGCTGCTGACGATCCACCCCGTGGGCTGGGTAGCGTTGCCGCTGCTCTTTATCGGGCAGGAGTTCTGCTACTACTGGTATCACCGCGCCGCGCACCGGGTGCGCTGGTTCTGGAGCAACCACGCGGTGCATCACTCGCCTAACGATCTCAATCTGTCGGCTGCGTTTCGCATCGGGGTGCTTGGTAAGCTGACCGGCACGGCGCTGTTTTTCGTGCCGCTGGCGTGGATCGGCTTCGAGCCGGGCGTGGTGTTCGCGGTGCTGTCGCTCAATCTGCTCTACCAGTTCTGGATTCATGCGGTATGGATTCCGCGGCTGGGCTGGCTGGAGGGAATCCTCAATACGCCGTCGGCGCACCGGGTGCACCATGCGTCGAACCTGGAGTACCTGGATGCGAACTATGGCGGCGTGCTGCTGGTCTTCGACCGCTTGTTCGGCACCTACGTGAAGGAGCGCGACGACGTGCCCTGCCGGTATGGGCTGGTGCATCCGATCCACAGCGCCAACCCGCTGCGGATCGAGTTCACGCAGTGGGTCCGCCTGTTGCGCGACCTGGCCGGGGCGCGCAGCGCCCGCGCCTTCTTCGGATACCTGTTCATGCCGCCGGGCTGGACGCCGGATGGCGAGGGCAATACCACCGCGCAGATGCGCGCGCGCAAGCCTGAGTCCGGAGTGGCGCGCGGCGCGGCCGGCGGCTGAATCCAGGCGGCGGTGCGGCACGCGTTACCCGGCCAACGAACCGGCGCGCGTTGCGCATTGGGCTTCCGGTGGCATTGAGCGCTGCCCTTAGGCTCCGCGCCGGCGCGCTATCCGGCCGCCACCTTCATCCAATGTATTCCACCAGGACCACCGCGCCGAACCCCGGAGGCTGGTCCTTCACCGCCGGCACCAGGCTGATCGTGCACTTCTGCCGCGTGCTGCAGCGGAAGTACGGGTGGTTATCCACCCGGCCTGCCGAGCTCGCCGGACTCAGGCTCAGGGTAGCCAGCGCAGTGGTGGAGGCCTCGCCCGTTTGCACGGTGTAGCCTGCCTTGCCGCCGGATCCGAGCGCGCCGGCCGGGACATCCACGATGACGCGCAGGATGATCGCGTGCAGCGGCAACACGATGGATAGCGGGCCGTCGGCGCCGCTCGGCAGGTTGCCGAAGGCGGACTTGAACGAGACGATCTTCTGCTTGACCGTCGCAATCGCCGCCACGTCCCAGCCCACTTCGGCATCGGCGTAGACACTGCCCGTGCCGTTGCCCCGGCAGCTTTCGAGCAGCACTGCGCGGCGGCGCCCGGCCTGACCTCCTGCCTCGGAGAAGACAAACGCCTCGTCCGGGTAGGTGCAGTTGAGGAAATCGCAGTTCCGGTAGCTGGAGCGCCCCTGGCCGGCCGGCGCCTGTCCGGTCGTGTAGTGGTGCCGGCCCATGATCTGGCAATTGTCGAACACCACTTGCGCCCCGGAACTGTCACCCGGCGAGAACAAGGCCGACATCACCCCCGCGGCGAATGGCTGGTAAGCCTGCGAACTGAAATCGCAATCCTTGAACCCGATGTTGCCTTGCTCCCACTCGCAATACATCAGGCCCGCGAACCGGGTCTTCTGCTCGACGCGCAAGCCCGACGCCTTGAACGAACAGACGCCGCGCGCATGGGAGCGCCCGCGCAGGTTGAACAGGTAGGTTTGCGCGGCGGGTTCATAGCCACTGACATCGCAATCGGTCAGCTTGATATTGCCGCCCTTGGCCATGTCGATCCAGGTGCTGGAGCTCCAGTATTTGCAGTGGTCAAACCAGTAGTTCAGGAACTGGTCCGAGGTATTGGCGGTGCCCACGTAGAGAAACGACTGCCATTTGCCGGCCCAGGAACAGCGGCCGAAATGCCACTCGCTGTTGTTGTTCCCGCCGGTGAGGTTGGCGCCATATCTCCAGTTGCCGGTGAAGATGCAGTCGTCGAAGGCGTAGTCCTGCGCGCCGCCCGTACTGGTGCTGTCGATCAGGTCGCTGTTCGGCGCCTTGCCGTGGAACTGGATGTTCCTGAAGCGGAGCACCAGCAGCTTGTCGTTGTTCTTGATGAGCGGCCCCGGCATGGCCGGCTGGTAGATGATGACCACCGTTCCCGGCGCCCCGTCACCCTCGATCGTCAGGCCTTGCGTGCGCTCCCCGAATGCGCCGGAGTCCACCAGCGCGCCCGGCTGCGTGATCAGGTAAGTGCCGGGCGGCAGCACGATGCGCTTGTTGCCGATCCTGTTGGAGTTTTCGTCGCCGAGGGCTTTGCGTTTGAGCGAGGCGACTTCTTTCAGTGCCCTGCTGAACGCCTGGTCGGACGGGCTCGAGCCGGTCGCGTCCAGGCCCGCGAAATCCTTGACGGATACCACGCGCTCTTCCGCCCTGCCCTCTTGCGCGGTGCGCGCGATGGCGCCCCTGCCGATGCCAACGGTCGACGCCAGCGCGGCACCGGCCCCCGCGACCGTGCCTGCGAGCCGTGCAAAGAATTGTCGCCTGAATGGAGTCATGCCGTTTCCGTGTGGTTACTCGTGTAGCTTTCGACCGGCGCAGGCATGGCAACGCCATCACCCTGCTTACTGCGTCATCAGGTACGCCCACAAGGCGGAACAGTCGCTATCCGACAGGACGTACTGCGGCATCGCCTTTACCAATACCACGTTGGCCACGTCGATACTGTTGGCTAGCGCACTGCAGAAAGCGTCGCGGTCGTAAGCCGTGGGCGGGCCGCCCCGGCGCGGGCTTAAGGTACGAAGGGAATCCGACGTCAGCGGCGGGGCAAATGCCTCCCCCCGGCTGGTCTTGGTATGACAATTGATGCAGCGCACGGCTGAAGCGGGCAGCGGCGCGGGATCCCCCCGCAAGTGCGCAGAGAGATCCGTCTCGCCGTGGAACAGCGCCCGCCCCCGCTCCACGTCCCCGCTGCCATCCGCGGCCGCCGCCAGCATGCTGGCGGCGGCCAGCGCCACACCCACGACCGCCCGCCATGCCCTACTGTTCGCGCGGCGCATCAGTGGACGCGAATGACCTTGGCCACGCTCGGCACGCCCGCCGAATTCATGGCGAACAGATAGTAGTAGCCGGGCACGGCGACGCCCGGGTCGGACGGGATCTTGATCAGATTCTCTCCCGCCGTACCGACCGTGAAGGTGACCGGCACCCGGCGCTGCTCGTTGTTCACGGAATGCGTGACCGACGACATGCGGACCAGCGCGAACTTGGCCACCGGGGTATTCGTGGTCACGGAGATCGTGGTGCCAAGCAGGGCGTCCCCCGGCGCCGACGAAATCGTCGGGCGGGTCGCCGCCGTTCCATCCGCATTGAGCAGATAGGGCGGTGACAGGATCTCCACATTGGGATGATTGGTCGTGCAATCACCGCAAAGGCCGCCACCACCGCTCAGCACCCGCCCGTCGGGCAGCAACAGGGCCACGCTGTGGTAGGTCCGCGGGGTTGCCATCGCAGCCAGCTTCTGGAACTTCTCGGTAGCCGGATCCCAGAGTTCCGGGGTGAGCACCGCCCCGTCATCGGAGAACGGCACCGGCACGGTCTGGCCACCGATCACGACGACCTGGCCATTCGGCAAGACCACGCTGTTGCCGAAGGCGCGGGCATAGGCCATGGAAGCGAGCTTGCGCACCACCGGCGTGCCGCTCGTGATATCGATCACGTGTGCGTTCGCGGTTGACGTCGTGTTTTCATAGTCCGGCGCTCCGCCCACCGTAAGGATCTTGCCGATGTCGTACATCACGGCGTTGCCGTTCATGGCATCGCCATCCGCCGCCCGCGTACCGACCGGGGTCACGCTGCCGTCACCGGTGGTGTCGATCCAGTTCATCTGCTTGCTCGGCCCCGCATGGAACACCCGGCCATTGGCCGAGGCGAACAGCCACGCGTGGTTATCCGAACGGTACAGGCCCGCAGAGTCGCCAGTCAGGATGTAGTCGTCCCACACGGCGCTGTTCAGGCGCCACGGGTTGTTCGGCATCCAGGTTTCGCCGTCCTTGTCGCCGATGGCGCCGCTCCAGGAACCGCCCACGGTGAAGACGCCGCCATTGCTCAACGTGACGCTGCCCTCATACCCGCGGCCGCGGTTCATCTCCGGTGCCACGGACCACTTGGCCGTGGCCGGATCGTAGATGCTGGTCTTGGTACTGCTGGATCCGCCGTTGACAAAGATGCGTCCATCGGGGAGATTCGCGATCCCCGGGCAGAACATGTCATGCGCGGTATTGGTGACCAGCTTCTCGGTGGACGTCATGGCGACCGGGTCGAACAGGGCGGTGTAAGTCTGCCCGTTGTCGCCGCCGAACGTGAAGCGATCGTAGGCGGACCACACCAACACCTTGCCGGAAGGCAGGCTCGCCGCCGCTACCGGTACGAGCGACAGTGCCTTGGGCGCCGTCCATTTCGACGGCAGGGTGACAATGTTCAGATTGGGGAGCAGCCAGGTCTGGCCGACGCTGCCGTCGCAGGTGTATTGAGCCACAGCCTGCCCTTGCTGCGCGCTGGCTTTCCCCGTCGCGGAAAGGCACTTGCCACTGTGCACGGCCACCACCGCATAGCCGCCGTTTTGCTGCTTCAGCGTGAACCGCTGGTTGTTGGCGGCTGGTACCTGACATGGCCATTGAATTGCCGCGGCCCCGTTGGCCAGGCTGACACCATTAATGTCCAGGCAATAGCCGGTGTGGCCCACCGTGATCTTGTACCCGGTACCGTCTTGGGCGAATGTCCATCGCTGGTTGGGGTCGCCGCTGCACGCCCAGACGATGACCGGTGCGCCGTTCGCGGTCGAGGCACCCGAGACATCGGCGCACAAGTTCTTACCGCTCAGGCTCATCGCGCCGGTCTGCGCCGCCGCCGGCGCGGAGAACGTCCATGCAAAGAGAACAAGACAGGTACCGATCCACTTAAGCAGTGCCCTCGTGAATCCGTTGGATTGCAGTGAGATGGGAGTCATGGCGAAGTTTGCTGGTGGGTTGGTGGTTTGGTGCTGTTGCTCTGCTGTTGCTCTGCTGTTGCTCTGCTGTTGCTCTGCTGTTGTTGATTGGCCCGTGCCGGATCCGTCAAGCCTGGGCCAAGCGCTCCATGACGTACAGGACTTCTTTCGCTTGCGGCAATGCAGGGCTGCGCCAGCACAATTGCGCAGCCTTGTTGAAAAAATAGACTTGTGTGGAATGCGCATCGAGGTTCGGACCCGGCGCCCTGCCGGCAAGTACCGTCCTGATCTGCTCGACGGCGCCCGTTGGCGCCACCGCGCGCCAGTTGGGGCCGGCGCCCATGCGTTGCAGCCATGCCCGCAGCGCCTCCGGAGAGTCGGACAGCGGATCGATGCTGAGCGAGACCAGGCGAAGCGGATACCGGGCGTTCACGCGCGGCATGCCGTCCTGCACCGCGCTGAACAGCGCGCCCTGCAACGGGCAAACCGAGCTGCAGCCCGTGAATATCGTTTGCAATGCCGTGACGCCGCCCAGCAACATGTCCTGCAGACGCACCCGCCGGCCGAACTGGTCGACCACCCAGCCGTCTAGCGTGGGCAGCGGTGCATCGACAGGTCCCGCGCTCACATGCGCATACATGTCGCGCGATGCGACAGCCAGGATGCTTGCTGAAATGCCGCGCAGCCATGCGCGCCGGGTCCAGGTGGTCATTCCGGTACGTCTCCGAGTCATATGTCGCGCCACTCCGGCCGGCATGGCGCGTAGCGGCATGATCGCAATTGGCGCTCCACGAGGGACTCCCCCAATGGCGCCCTCAGGGAGCGCGCCGCCGAATGTCATTCCAGCCTATCGGGGGAAATTGCCGAGGTGCCGCTGCGCACAGGCAGCGTCCTTGATGGCGAGTGCTTTCGCGACGGGCCCGCGTTGGCCCCGCCGTCATTTCGATAACAACCTTCCCCGCCCCCGGGGTCCATCCATCAAACGCTGACGAAAGTCAGCGGCATCGCAATACGCGCCTCACAAATCACTGGCCCTCTCCGGCCGGCACCGGCCAAGCAGAAGATCCGTCACGCCGACCAGGTTGCCGGCGAAACGTCCGCGGCGGTCGATGTGCGATTCAGGCCGGATCGACCTGACACCATTGGCAGTGAGCGCTTTAGCGATGAAACTCCAGACTTCCTTCGTGGAAAGCACGCCCTTCTTGTGCAAATACCAGGCATTGACGATCTGCGAGAAACCAAAACGTTTTCCGGAGACTCGGCCCGATCTCAACCCCAGGTGGACCCCTAACATCGCGTCGGACTCGACCAGCCTGCCCTTCCTGCCGATCGCGCGCGAAAAATCCTTGTCTTCCAGCCAGCCGTAAAGCACCAGCCGCTCGTCAAAGCGCAGATTGCCGATCGCGGAAACGCGATAGGCCATGTTGCATCCATAGAGCCCGCTCAGCGTGGTGAGCGGGCGCGGTGTACTGGCAACCGCCTCCGCTTGCCGGACAAGGCTGCATGCGTCGTCCCATGACAGGGCGGCACCGACCGCGCCATCGTGAAGCAAGGCGCCGGAGATCCCCGCGACATCGGGCTCCGCTAGAAAGGCCTGCAGGCAGCGCTCTATCCAATAGGGTGACGGCACGAAGTCATCGTCGAAGAAAACGACAAAATCCACGCGCGACAGGACCGTGGCCAGCGCGCGGTTGCGCTGCGCGGGCAAGCCTGCCGGGCCAAAGATATACTCAACCGCCAGTGGCGTTTCCAGGCCAGGCTCGATATCCGCATCCGTGCAGGCGGAAAACAGCGTGATGGCCGGTCGCACGGATTGCTTCTCGAGCAGTCGCAGCACGTGCGTCGATGCCTGCGGCCGGCCTTTCGTGGCCACGATAACAGCGACCCTTGCCGGCGACGGCAAGGGGGCATGTTGATCTGCGGTAGCCAACGTCTTCATGAGCATTACCCGCGATTGGATTTCTTTATTTAGTATAAGTAGCGAAAATTCCCTTTCAACTAGCCATTGGGATGAGTCGGCGCGGCCTCTTTTTTCCGGGAATTAGTGCGCGCTTGCGCACGGACCGCACTTGACATGTGCCGCTTTGAATACCCGCTGCAGGACTCACGCTCTTGCTGCAAGCCCGGACCAAAAACGCCATAGCCAGCCGAGTCGGAACGTGCCCGAATCCTTGCTCTTGTGAAGGCCACTGATGCCGCCAGCGACTTGGGAAATTGACACCTCACCGGCTGGACATCGGGGACAGCGCGCGCGGCCCGGCTGGCGCCGACAGCGCGACGCCGATCACCAATTTGAGTGATGTGATCATGCGTTGCGCATCCCACAATGCAAACGTCGCGGCGATGCGGCGCACAAAACGGAATGGACGAAAATATGGATACCTCGATTCATGACCGCCGCTCTGCTGGCCATCGTCTCACCTGGCGTTGCCGCGGCGAGTTCGGCCAGCAGCGCGCATACCTTGTCGCCATTCCCCGGCAACGCAAAGTAGTGCGCGATCACCTGCAGGTGGGAAGCAGCCATCGATTGCCTCGGTCGGTTTCAGGATTTCAACACGGAAGGCTCCAGGTTCCACAGCTTGCTGTCGCTGGTGGAAACCGCCACGGCGCCTTCCCTGATCGCGCTGCGGATATCGTCCTTGTTGCAGACGAAGCCCGATGTCACGATGGGCGGCAGCGCCTTGCGGTCCTTGGTGGAAAGATGCGAGAGCATGGGCGCGGGCATCAGCTGCACGAGATTGGGATCGCTCTGCTCCAGCGCCTTGACGCTGCGCGGCCAGGTCGAGCGGTCTGTCACGAATACCTTCTGCATCGTGATCAGCCCCGCCCGGTTGGCGCGCTGGATGGTTGCCACCCGGGTGGAGACGAGGCTGGTCACACCGATATCGGCAAGATACTCGACACCGCCCTTGTCTTGCGACAGCCCTTCGCAGCTGTCGATGTTGACGATGACGTACTTGCCCGCCTTGGTCAGCGTGGCCACCACCGGCTGCAGCTTGCGCAGCTCGACGTTGGCGACGATGGAGACTTCGGCATTGCTCTCGATAAAGATGTCGACCTGCTCGACGCCGTAGAGCGTCCCGATGACCGGGTGCCGCGTCAGGCGTGCCCCGAGTGACTTGTCCATGATGCTTACCGATCCGCGTGGTGGGGCAGCTCGTCGCTCAGGCCGAGCTTTCCGGGATTGAGAATGTTCTTGGGATCCAGCGCTTGCTTGACCGCCACCAGCACCGGAAACGCGCTGCCCAGCGATTCACGCATATACGGCGCGCGCAACAGCCCGATGCCGTGATGGTGGCTCAACGCGGCATTGTATTTGATCAGCACCGCATTGGCGGCATCCCAGGCCTGGCGGTACCACTTCGCCCGGTTCTCCACCTCCACCTCGCCGCGCAGCGAAAAGTACAGGCAGGCGCCGTCCACATACGCGTGCGACTGGTGCGCCGAGCCCGCCAGCGTGCCGGGCACGGCGTTGATCGCGTTGACCACATCGGTATAGATGGCGGACAGGTCGCTCCAGGGGCCGGACATTTCCAGGGTGTCGGCGACAAAGCCAGGGCTGCGCTTGAAGCCTTCCGCGCTCTTGCCGGTGAGGTAGCGGGTGTCCAGCCAGCGCTCGAAGATGGTCCCGGAATCCAGGGCATGGCCAAGTTCCTTGCACACGCCTTCGCTGATGGCCATCACCGCATCGACCATCTCGCGGGCGCCCTCGTCGGCGATCAGCAGCACGTTGGTGTCCGGCAGGTTGAACTGCACGCCGCTCTCGAGTTCGTCATAGAGCCGCAGCGCCGCGGGATTCGCGCCGCGCTGCACGATCTCGCGGCATGCGTCCAGACCGATGGCGAAGGTCTTGAAGCCATAGGCGATGGCGCGGCCGTAGTCGGGCAGCCGATGCAGTTTCAGGCGCACGCGCACGATGACACCAAGGGTGCCCTCCGAGCCGATGAACAGTTGCTGCAGGTCGGAGCCGAGCGCCGCGCGCGAGTATCCGCCCACCGTGACGAGGCTGCCGTCGGCCAGCACCACGTCCATGCCGAACACCATGTCCTCGATCTTGCCGTAGCGCGTGGAGAGCTGGCCGGCGCCGCGGCACGCCACCCAGCCGCCCACGGTGCTGATGGCGAAAGACGACGGCCAGTGGCCCATCGTCATGCCGTACTCCCTCTGGATGGTCTGCTCGAAGATGTCGCCGAACACGCCTGCCTCCACTTCGACAATCTGGCTTTCCTTGTCGAAGTCCAGCATCTTGTTCAGTTCGCACACATCCAGCACGATGCCGCCGCGCACCGGCAGGGCGGCCCCGGTCACATTGCTGCGCCCGGCCGATACGGTCACGGGGATCGCCGCCGCGTGCGCGATGCGCATGACTGCCTGGATCTGCCCGATGGTTGAAACCCGCACGATGACGGCCCGCGGGGTCGCGGGCTTACCGGCAGTCTCGGTCATCATCGACCCGGCCCACCAGTCACGCGTCCACGTCACTACGCTGCCGGCATCGGTGAGCACTTCATCCGCCACGCTGCGCAGCGCGTCGATCTGCGCGGCATCGACGGCCACGGCGTCGCGTTGCAGCCCGGGCGTGTCGGACGTTTCCTTGACGGTGGCCGCGTAAGCAGGCGGCGTGTGCGCGCCGACGACGTAGTTGCCACGGTTGTAGCCTCGCTTGATTGCTTCCTTGCTGATCATGCCTTCTCTCCCATAAGAACGGATTTTTCATGTGCGACGGCGCTCAGGTAGGTGTTGACCTGTTGCGCCACGACGGATTCGGACAGGCCGAGTTCGGCCTGCAGCAGTTCGCCCACGCGCGCCGCGGCGCGCGCTGACGCATCGCGCGCCATCAGGCGGGCACGGATGCGGCGCGAAAGGATGTCGTCCACGCTGCCCGCCAGTTCATGGCGCGCGGCGTAGACGATCTCGGCTTCGGTGTAGGGCAGGCCTTCGACGATCGGCTTCTGCAGCCGCGCATCGGCCTGCAGGATGTCGCTGACAAAGCGCGCTTCAGTGCCGTAACGCTCGCCCAGGTGGGCCGACAGGCCGCCGGATGCCACGATGGCCTGCGCGTCGTAACCCGCCGCGCCCAGCAGGTATGCCGATTTGGTCCGGCATTTGCTGCGCTGGCCGATGACTTTCTGCGCGGCGTCGATGGTCTGCTCGGCCATATGCCGAGAGGTGGTCAGCTTGCCGCCGACGATGGTGACCAGGCCATCCGCCGCCGTATGGATTTCATGGTTGCGCTTGATCTCCAGCGTCTTGCCGCCCGGCGGCGCGACCAGCGGCCGGCAGCCCGCGATGCTGCCGAGCACGTCCTCGGCCTGCAGGTCCGTCTTCAAGGCCCAGCGCGCGCCGTCGAGCAGGAAGTCCAGCTCCTGCCGGGTGCAGCAGACATCGTCGAGGTCGCCCTCGTAGTCTTCATCGGTGGTGCCGAGGTAGGAGACGTTGCCCCAGCGGGTGATGGTGGCGCGGCGGTTGCGCCCCGGCACTGGGATGGTCACGGTGCAGTCGTTGCGGACCTTCAGCCAGGGAATGGCGATATGCACGCCCTTGGCCGGCCGGATGTGCATCGTCTTTTCCTCGCCCTTCTTGCGGCCGGTCCAGTCGCGCAGCCAGACGCCGGTCGCCATGATGACGACGCCGGCTCTGGCCCGGATCTCGCGCTCGCCGGCATGGACGATCACGCCATCGACCTTGCCGTGATCGTTGCGGGTGATCTCGACCGCCTTCGCATGGTTGACCACCGCCGCGCCATGGAAGGCCGCGGTACGGGCGATGTTCAGGGTCAGCCTGGCATCGTCCACCCGCGCATCGAAATACAGGAAGCCGCCGAGCAGGTTCTCTTCGTTGAAGGTCGGGCAATGCGACAGCACCTCGGCCTTGGTGAGTTTCTGGTGGAGGATGCCTTCGCGCCAGCCGCCGGCGATGTCGTAGGTCCAGAGCAGGCTTTCAAACGCTTTGGACAGGCGCTTGTCGAACACGCCATCCTTTTCGAGCACGGGGAACAGGAACGGCAGGCGCTGCACCAGGTGCCTGGCATTCCTGCGCAGGCGCTGGCGCTCCAGCAGGGAATGGCGCACCAGCCCGAGGTTGCCCTGTTCGATATAGCGCAGGCCACCGTGCACCATCTTGGAGGATTTGGACGAGGTGCCGGAGGCGAAGTCGTTCTTCTCCACCAGGGCCACGCGGTAGCCGCGCAAGCTCGCGTCCAGCGCCGCGTAGGCGCCGGTCACGCCACCGCCGACGATGAGGATGTCAAACTGTTCGCTGGCAAGGCGGTCCAGCTGCTCCTGGCGGACCAGGCGCAGCGGCTCGGTGGAGGTCATCGCGGCGCGGTCCTTGCCCGGATTTCTGGATGGAAAAACCATCATGTCGTAGAGATCTCCTGACTGCTTATTGATTGTGGAAGGTCTGCGCGTGACGCAGCTCGGACGCCACCCGCGCATGCCACAGCGCGCGGCGTTCGCCGCGCTCGCTGGCGCCGAGCCGGGGCTCGAAGACGGCATCGGTTTCATTGGTGGCGCGGGCTTGCTGCAGCGACTCCCACAGCAATCCCGACGATCCCGCGAAGAAGGCAATGCCGCGCAAGCTGGCCCGGTCGGTTTCGCGCATGCGCCGGATCGGCATGCCGGTCAGGTCCGCCTGGATCTGCAGCAAGGCGTCGCTGCCGGACAAGCCGCCGCCCACGATGAGTTCGGACACCTTCACGCCAGCGACTTCCTCGTTGGCCTCGATGCACGAAGCAACCGCGTGGGCAATGCCTTCGAGGATGGCGTAGGCCACCTCGGCCTGGGAGCTGGCGATGGAAACGCCCGTCAGCGAGGCCCGCGCCTCGGGCTGCATCTGCGGTACCCGCAGCCCCGTCAGCGCGGGCAGGAACGTCACGCCGCGCGCCGAATCGACCGTGGCCGCCAGCGCGCTGATCTGCTTCGCGCTCTCGAACCAGCGCAACTTCTCGCAGACCCAGTTGAGCGCCGAACCGGTAGTGGCCACGAAGGTTTCGACCGAGAGGTGCGAGACATGATGCTGCCGGCGCGCGGTCATGGTCAGGGTGCCGTCGTACAGCCCCGCCCTGGCCGGCAGCTCCGGCCCGGTCATCAGGTCGACGAAGCTGCCGGTGCCGTGCACGCACATCGATTGCCCCCGGTCCAGGCACCCGAGCCCCGCCGCGCCCGCGAGCTGGTCGCCGGCGCAGGCGAGGATCGGCACGTCGATGCCCAGTTGCTCCGGCCGGGTGCGGCCGAAGTCGTCCGCGTCCTGGCGCAGCGCCGGCAAGAGCGCAGCAGGAAAGCCCAGCGCGTCCAGCCAGCCGAGGTGGTAGCGGTGCTCCGCCAGCACGTAGGCACTGGCGGATGTCACGTTGGTGGGCGTGGTTACGCAGGTGCGTTCGCTGGACAGGTGCCACAGCAGCCAGGTATCGATCGTGCCGAACGCAAGACGGTTCTCCCGGAACGCCTCGGCCACGGCCGGGGTGTCGTGGAGATGGCGGGCCGCCCAGAGGTAGGGGGACCGCACGCCCGCCGGGCGGCCGACCTGCTCGATCAACGTCTTGTCCCAGGCCGGCGCCAGCGCGTTGAGTTCGCTGACGTAGCGCGTGTCCTGCCAGACCATGGCGGGCACGAGCGCGCGGCCGGTGCGGGTATCCCAAAGCACCGCCGTGGCCCGCTGCGTGGCCAGGCCCAGCGCCACGATTTGCAACTGCTCCTGCTGCGCGCGCGCAATCGTCGCGCGGCACACGGCGATGGTCTTCTCCAGGATCGCGTTCGCATCCTGTTCCACCACGCCGGGCCGCGGCGCGTCCACCTGGAGCGCCATGTACTCCAGGCAGGAGACATGGCCGTCGGCGGCGACGACAGCCGCGCGCGTTCCGGAGGTGCCTTCGTCGATGGCGAGTATGACGTGCCTGTTGTGCTTCATCGCTGGGTTTTCTCTATCGCCGGGTTGAGGAACGCCGGGGCCGGCTGTTCATCGCCGCTGAATTGCGGGGCATCGGCTTCGTTGTCTGGATTGATCGTGGTGCGCGTCGGGTCCCAGCGGATCACAAAGCAGATGATGCTGGCCGTCAGCGGCACGATCGACAGGATAAGGAAGGTTTTTTCCAGGCCATAGTTCTCCCGGAAGATCGGGAAAATCAGCAGGCCCAGCGCCGCGCCGGTCGAGCCCAGGGCACCGATGATGCCGTTCGCCCCCGCGCGCAGTTCACTGCGGAACGACAGCGACGAAAGGCTCTTGCCATTGGCGCCGGGGCCGCCCGAGTGGAAAAGGATAAACAGCGACGGCACGATCACCGCCACCCAGACCGGCATCTTGCCGTTGAACAGGCCGAGGATCAGCAGCATGACGAAGACGGCGGCGAATCCGAAGGCGGAAGCGCGCCGCAAGCCAAGCTTTCTGCCGATCAGCGGCGACATGAAGCCCCCGAAGATGCCGAAGACATTGAAGACCAGCGCGCCCACGGTGGCGTAGATGAAGTCCTTGCCGAACAAGGCCGCGCTGATCAGCGGCAAATACCAGCCGACCGCGAAATACTGGATGGACTGGCCGATCTGCACGGTCGCCGCAAGGATGGTGCGCGGCAGGTACACGCCGCGGAAGATAAGCAACACATTGGCCAGGCCGCGTTTTGCCTGGTTGAGGACAGGCAGGCGCTCGTCCACCGGCGCGGCCACGAAGGGCCGGCCATAGATCCGGGTCATCGCCCCGGCAGCGTCGTCCAGCCGCTCCTTGCGCGCCAGCCAGATCGGGCTTTCGACCAGGAAGGCAAGCTGCAGGATGAGAATGCCGACCCCGAAGATGGCCGTAGCGGCCACCGAATAGCGCCAGATGGAATCGCCCACCTGCCACGAGTGGAACAGCAAGGCCAGCAGCAGGTTGCTGCAGACGGCGGTGTACCACATGCCCTGCCAGGTATTGAGCCGGCTCTTCAACTTGACTGGCGTGAACTCCGCCAGCACCGCCATGGCAATGGCGAAATCGATGCCGTAGGCGGCGCCCACGAAGAAGCGCCCGACCAGGATGACTTCAAAGCCCGGCGCGAAGACCACCAGCAGCGCACCGGTCACCGCCAGGAATTTCGCCAGCACCAGCGGACGAACCCGGCCCCAGCGGTCGGCCATCCAGCCGCCGATCGGGTTGAAGGCAATGGCCACCCACGAAGCGAACGAGGTCAGCAGCGCGACCTGCGACGCGGCAAGATGCAAATCCCGCGTCATGGGCCCAAGGCCCGCGCTCAATGCGGAATTGGAGAATGCGTCAAGGAATAATCCCCCCAGCGCGAGCCACCAGATGAGGCCGGCTCTGCCTTTTATGCCTGGGCAGGAATCAATAAACGAGATGACATCATCGATGCCACGGATCTTGATCGTGGATTGCACAGCGGTCTCCTTGTTTTATTTCTGTAAGAGGCCGCAGCAATCTGCACGCAGGGAGAGACCATCTTACAGATGGTCTCTTATCTAGATCTGCAGGCGCACTTTAGGTTGAAAGTTTCCGAGTGTCAAGGGAGTAATCGGGCGCTGCCTGGCCTGCCCCGGACCGGCGGCGCGAGGCGCCGCCAGCCGGTTTTGCCAGAACTTGCTACATTGCTCCCTGCGGCCAACGCAGCCCCGGCCAGCTTCAGACGACCGATCCAAGGAGATACCGAATGCCCATCGAGAGCACCCGCACCGCCCTTCAACTCCGCTCGCTGATCAAGCGCGGCGGCGAACTGGAGTTGTCGCTTGCCAGCGTCGACATCCCCCAGCCCGGCCCGGACGAAGTGCTGATCCGTGTCGAAGCCTCGCCCCTGAACCCGTCCGACCTCGGCCTGCTGTTCGGCGCCGCCGACATGAGCACGGCAAAGGCCAGCGGCACGGCCGGCCAGCCCGTCGTCACCGCCCGCGTCCCTGAGGCGGCGATGAGGAGCATGGCGGGCCGGGTGGATGTGTCCATGCCGGTCGGCAATGAAGGCGCGGGGGTGGTCGTCGAGGCGGGCTCATCGGCCGCGGCGCAGGCGCTGCTGGGCAAGACGGTGGCGGCCATTGGCGGCGCGATGTACTCGCAGTACCGCTGTATCCCGGCGGACCAGTGCCTGGTCCTGCCGGAAGGGGCGACACCGGCCGAAGGCGCCTCGTCGTTCGTCAACCCGCTCACGGCGCTCGGCATGGTCGAAACCATGCGGCGCGAGGGACATACCGCGCTGGTGCACACCGCTGCCGCCTCCAATCTGGGGCAGATGCTTAACCAGATCTGCCTCAAGGATGGCGTCGGCCTGGTGAACATCGTGCGCAAGCAAGAGCAGGCGGATCTGCTCAAGGCGCAGGGTGCGGTTCACGTCTGCAACGCGGCCTCGCCCACCTTCCTGCAAGACCTCACCGAAGCGATCGCGGCCACGGGCGCGACGCTCGCCTTCGACGCCACCGGCGGCGGCAAGCTTGCGGGACAGATCCTGAGCTGCATGGAGGCGGCCTTGAGCAGGAAAGCCGGCGAGTACAGCCGCTATGGCTCGACGACGCACAAGCAGGTCTACCTCTACGGCGGCCTGGACACCTCGCCGACCGAGTTCACCCGCAACTTCGGCATGGCCTGGGGAATGGGAGGCTGGCTGCTGTTTCCCTTCCTGCAGAAGATCGGACCGCATGCGGCGGGCGCGCTCAAGCAGCGCGTGGTGGCGGAACTGAAGACGACCTTTGCCAGCCACTACTCGAAGGAGATCTCGCTGGCCGAGGTACTGGACCTGGACGTGATCGCGGTCTACAACAAGCGCGCGACCGGCGAGAAGTATCTGATTAATCCGAACAAGGGGCTGGCTGGGTAATGACCCGCGGCGCGGCATGCCGCGCTTGCCGGCTTTCAGTGCCCGCGCCGGGCACTGAAAAGGATCTGCCCGAGCCGGTCGGCAGCGCTCCGTAACCCGCTGCCTGTCGGACGGCTGCCGTCCTGGCGCGCTTCAGGACGGCAGCGCCATGTACAGGATCGGGAATGGATTACCGAACGGGTCCGGCGCGGAGCGGCCGATCCGGCGTACATGCTCGTGGAATCCAGCCGCGTGCCCGTTCTGCTTCTTCCCAGACAACAAAGCGCTGTGCGAGGCCGGCCGCGATGGCGAGCAATATGATCAATGACGTCATTTGCGCCAAACAGGGTTAGCAGGCACCCGGGGGCGGCAGCCATGCCACGCATTGTCATGAAACGATAATCACTTTCTGTCAGCACATTTCATTTGAAAATGATTACCAATAGCATAAGCGAAAATTAATCGGCATAACCTTACAAACTCATTTCAAAACAAATATTATTTTTAAGGAATTCATGGAATTTCTTATATCGATTGCCCTATGATTAACCGGCAGAAAATCCACGCACAATGAATGCGGTGATTGGACCGGGAGCCTTCGATGCAGGTGACTTTTTTCCAGCGCGGTTGCATCCGGCTCGAACTGCCTGTTGATCCTCGCATTGATCTTCCCGCGGCCCTTCGGATGGAAGTGCCTGGCGGTGATGCCAGGGGGAGCAACGCCGTTCGTGCCAGCGGCTGCCCAAGATGAACTGGGGCACACTGCCGGACGTCGCGCTGGCGTGCGTGGCGGCAGGCTATGCCATCGCCGCGGTACTGGCCAGCCGGCGCGCGCCGGCGCAGGCCGCCATCCCTTGCGCCGCCCCGGAAGACGCCGGCCTGCACCCGGTCAGCGTGCTCAAGCCGCTGTGCGGTGCCGCCCCCCAGCTTTATGAGAACCTTGCAGGCCTGTGCCGGCAACGGCATCCGGCGTTCCAGCTGGTGTTCGGCGTCCATGCGGCGGACGATCCCGCCATCGCGGTGGTGGCGCGGCTGCGCGCGGAATTTCCGGCATGCGACATTGCCCTGGTGACCGACTCCCGGGTGCACGGCAGCAACCTCAAGGTCAGCAACCTGATCAACCTGCTGCCACAAGCGCGCCATCCCTGGCTGTTGATTGCCGACAGTGACATTGCGGCGCCCCCGGATTACCTGGCCCGCGTCACCGCGCCGCTGGCCGACGCCGCGGTTGGCGTGGTGACCTGCCTGTACCGCGGCAGGGCCGCAGGCGGACTATGGTCACGGGTCGGCGCGCAGTTTATCGACGACTGGTTCGCGCCCTCCGTGCGCATCGCCCACGGCGGCGGCTCGCGCCGCTTCTCCTTCGGCGCGACGATTGCCCTGCGGCGAGAGGTACTCGACGCCATCGGTGGATTCGCGCCCCTGGCCAACCGGCTCGCCGACGATTTCTGGCTTGGCGAGCTGACCCGCCGCAGCGGCTTGCGTACCGTGCTATCGGACGTCGTGGTGAGCACGGACGTGACGGAAACGCATCTGCCCGCGCTGTGGGCGCACGAACTGCGCTGGCTGCGCACCATCCGTTCCATCAACCCTCCCGGCTTTGCCTTTACCTTCATCACCTTTACCTGGCCCGTGCTGGCGCTGGCCGCCTGGCTATCGCCGCAGCCTCTGGTGCTGGCCGTGGCGCTGGCCGGTATCTTGGCGCGCAGCGTGCTGGCGGGCAGCGCCGCCGCGGCCTTGCGCGCGCCGCTGCGCGACGCGCTGCTGCTCGTCGAATGGGCGGCCGCGCTGTTCGGCGAGAAGGTGCGCTGGCGTGACCAGGTCATGTCGGTACGCGATTACCCCGCCGCTGCCGCCGCGCCCCGCCCGGAGTTCGCGAGCCCGCACTCCGGCCCTGTTCCGCAACAAGGCACCGGCACGCAAGCGGTCACTGGCTTTGCCGCCGGCATGATGGCGCTGCCCCTTTCCCTGCAGGCCGATGGCGCGGACAATGACGAGCGCGACCGCTCTCCCGCCCCGTCTGCAAACGGCATGTTTCCACAGAGACCGCTATGAGAACGCTCTTCCTGCAGGCCCCTTCCTTCGATGGTTTCGACGGCGGCGCCGGTTCGCGCTACCAGGCCAAGCGCGAGATCAAATCGTTCTGGTATCCCACCTGGCTGGCCCAGCCCGCCGCGCTGGTGCCCGACAGCCGCGTGCTGGATGCGCCGGCCGACGGCCTGGACGCACAGGCCACGCTAGATATCGCCGCCGGCTTCGACCTGGTCATCATCCACACCAGCACGCCGTCCTTCCCGACCGACGCGAAGTTCGCCGAGGAACTGAAGAAGCGCAAGCCTGGCGTGCTGATCGGCATGGTGGGCGCCAAGCCGGCGGTAGACCCGGGTGGCACGCTGGGCGCCAGCACCGCCATCGATTTCGTGTGCCGCGAGGAATTCGACTACACCTGCCAGGATGTGGCGGCGGGCAAGCCGCTCAAGGACGTGCCGGGCCTGAGCTACCGCCTGCCGGACGGCTCGCTGGAGCACAACGGCCCGCGCCCGATGATAGAAAACATGGACGCACTGCCCTTTGTGGCGCCCGTGTACAAGCGTGACCTGAAGATCGACAACTACTTCATCGGCTACCTGAAGCACCCCTACGTGTCGATCTACACCGGCCGGGGCTGCCGCTCGAAGTGCACCTTCTGCCTGTGGCCGCAGACCGTGGGCGGGCACCGCTACCGCACCCGCTCGCCGGAGAGCGTGATCGCCGAGGTGAAGTGGATCAAGGAGAACATGCCTGAGGTGAAGGAGATCATGTTCGACGACGACACCTTCACCGACTTCAAGCCGCGTGTGGAAGAAATCGCGCGCGGCCTGGGCAAGCTCGACGTGACGTGGTCGTGCAACGCCAAGGCCAACGTGCCGTACAGCACGCTCAAGATCATGAAGGAAAACGGGCTGCGCCTGCTGCTGGTGGGTTACGAATCCGGCGACGACCAGATCCTGCTGAACATCAAGAAGGGCCTGCGCACCGACATCGCGCGACGCTTCACCGAGGACTGCCGCAAGCTCGGCATCACCATCCACGGCACCTTTATCCTGGGCCTGCCGGGCGAGACCCGCGAGACCATCGAGAAAACCATCGAGTACGCCAAGGACATCAACCCGCACACCATCCAGGTATCGCTGGCGGCGCCCTATCCGGGCACCACGCTGTACCGCCAGGCGGTGGAAAACGGCTGGCTGGAAGAGAACAAGGTCATCAACCTGGTCAACGACAAGGGCGTGCAGCTCGCCGCGATCAGCTACCCGCACCTCTCCAGGGAGGAGATCTATCACGGCGTGGAGACCTTCTACAAGCGCTTCTACTTCCGCCCCGGCAAGATCTGGGAGATCGTGCGCGAGATGCTGGGCAGCTGGGAGATGATGAAGCGGCGCCTGCGCGAAGGCGTGGAGTTCTTCCGTTTCCTGCGTTCGCACGAAGCGTGAGCCCGGCGCAAGACAAGATGACAGGGCAGACCGCGGTGGCATCGCCACGCGCGCTGATCCTCACCGCGGACGATTTCGGGCTGCATCCCGCCGTCAACGAGGCGGTTGAGATGGCCTGCCGCGATGGCGTGCTCAACGCGGCCAGCCTGATGGTGGCCGCGCCTGCCGCCGCCGACGCGGTGGCGCGCGCGCGCCGCCTGCCCGGCCTGCGGGTGGGGCTGCACCTGGTGCTGGCCGACGGGCCCGCGATGCTGCCGCCCGCACGGATCCCGGCGCTGGTCGACGCGCAAGGCCGCTTCGGCTCCGCCATGGCACGTGACGGCTGCCGCTTCTTCTTCCTGCCCGGGGCGCGGCGGCAGCTTGCCGCCGAGATCCGCGCGCAGTTCGAAGCCTTTGCAGCCACCGGGCTGGCACTGGACCACGTCAACGCCCACAAGCATTTCCATCTGCATCCCACCGTGCTGTCGCTGACGCTGGCGATCGGCCGCGAGTTCGGCCTGCGCGCCGTGCGCCTGCCGCGCGAGCACCGCGCGCCGCTGCTGCTGCGGCCCTGGCTCGCGCTATTGCGGCGCCGCCTTGCCGCCGCGGGCGTGGCGCACAACGATTACGTGGTGGGCATCGCCAATAGCGGCGCCATGGACGAAGCCACGCTGCTGGCCGCGCTCGCGCGCCTGCCCGCGGGCGTGGGTGAGATCTACTTCCATCCCGCCGTGGTATCGGGCGCCGAAGTCACGGCCACCATGCGCGGCTATCGCCATGCCGACGAACTGGCCGCGCTGCTGTCGCCACGCGTGCGCGCCGCGCTGGACCGGACCGCGCCGCGCCGAGGCGGCTTCGCCGACGTGCTGGCCCCGGCATGAAGGGCACGGCAATGCTGGCGGCAACACCAGCGGCAACCCTGGCCGCAAACACGCGATGAAGCGGCTGATCTACCTGTCCGGCCTGCTCGGCCTGCTTGGCCTGACCCTGCTGATCAGCCACGAGGGCGCGAGCGACGTGGCCCGCATCGTCGCCGATGGCGGCTGGCTGTTGCTGCTGCTCGTGCCCTTCCACGCGCTGCCCCTGCTGCTGGACGCACAGGGCTGGCGCGTGCTGCTGACCTCGGCCGATCCCGGAGAGCGCGCCGGCCTGGGCTTCCTCTGGTGGGTGGCCACCGTGCGCGAAGCCGTCAACAGGCTTCTGCCCACCGCCAGCGTGGGCGGTGAACTGGCCGGCATCCACCTGACCCGCCTGCGCATCCACGACACCACCGCAATCACCGCCAGCATCGTGGTGGAAGTCATGGTGACGCTGTTCGCGCAATACCTCTTCTCCGCGCTGGGCGTGATGCTGCTGATACTCGCGATGCACGATGGCGGCCAGGCGTGGGTGATCCTGCTCGGACTGGCGCTATCTCTCCCCGTGCCGGTACTGTTCGCGCTCTCGCTGCGTCACAGCGCCATCTTCGAGCGCCTGGAGGGTGCCGCCAAGCGCCTGTTCGGCGGGGACCACAGGCTGGTGGCGCTGATCGACGGCGCTCGCCTCGACGCCGCCATCCGCGCGCTCAATGCGCGCCACGGCGAACTTGCGGCCGCGCTCGCCTGGCAGCTCGCCGGTTTTCTCGCGGGCACGCTGGAAATCTGGTTCGCGCTGATGCTGCTGGGCCATCCGGTGCCGTTCTGGCAGGCCATCGCCATCGAATCGCTGACCCAGGCAGCGCGCCATGTCGCCTTCTTCGTGCCGGCCGGGCTGGGCGTGCAGGAGGCCGTCGTGATGCTGCTGGGCCATCTGCTCGGGGTGGACCCGCAAGTGTCGCTGTCGCTGGCGCTGGTCAAGCGCGCACGCGAGGTGCTGTTCGGCGTGCCGGCATTGTTGTCATGGCAATGGGTGGAACTGCGCCGCTGGCGGCGGGAGGCGGCGGCGCCAAGGTAAGTGCCAACCCGCGCCGCACGCAACTCCGCTGTCCGCCTGGCCCCCCGCAAATCCTGGCGGAAGCGCAGGCCAATGTCATCATGCCGCGCCGCCGCGAAGAAATGACCAGCGCGCGCGTGCGCGGCCATCTGCAGCATACGCAACCCGGCTGGCCGGACCTTGCCGCCACCGCCGACGCGCTGCACATGTCGGTCTCTACGCTGCAGCGTCGCCTGGCCACGGAAGGCACCTCATTCCAGGCGCTGAAGGATGAACTGCGCCGCGACATCGCCATCGTCCGGCTGAACACCAGCAAGGTGCCGCTGGCCGCGCTGGCGCAGGAACCGGGATTTACCGACAGCGCGGCATTCCAGCGCGCATTCAAGGGATGGACAGGTAGTGCGCCGGGAACGTATCGCCGGGGTGACAGCGGCGGCTAGCCGGCCGGTGTCCGCAGTACGATCACGGACTGCGAAGGGGGTACCGGATTACGGGAGGGGATTATCGTGCCGACTGCATGGGCACGACGTAGCTCGGCGTTCTCGCCGAATCGCGAGCTTCCTGCAAGGCCACGCCTCCCTGGCGTCGAGGCGTGGTACGGACAGCGCAGACTACGGCCCGCCTATCGCGGGCACGTGATGATTCCGTTCGATGCGCCGCGCGGGCGACTCGACTGCTGACGGCTGCCGGCGACTCAGCGCGAGGCCACCAGCACGCCGGTGTTGCCGTCCCAGACCAGCTGGGTGTTCAGGTCGCGCGTGGTATTGAGCTTGCCGTTCACGTAGAGGTTGGTCTTCATCGCGTAGGTGCCCTGCGGAGCGCTATCCGGCAGCTTGAGCTCGAAGGAATTTTCGAAGCGGCCGGCCGAGTTCGCGGTGAATGGCTTGGTGCTGGCCCGGATAGGGTTGCCGTCGGGGGCGTAAACCTGCAGCTCCTCGCGGACTTCCTGCACCGGCTTGTTGGTGCCATTGACCAGCTCCACCGAGGAACTGACCTTGACCGGCTGGCCGCGCTTCACCACCTGGCTGCTCAGTTGCGGCGAATAGGACACCACCATCGGCTCGCGCGGCGCCGTGCCGCGGGTCTTGCGGTAGTCGACATCGGCCTGCGCAGCGGTCTTGGTCTGGCGCGACTGGACATTGATCGCCAGGCACGCGACGGCGCCCGTTGCGCCACCCAGCGCGGCGCCTGCGAGGGCGCCCTTCGTGCCGCCGAGAATGGCACCCAGCATCGCGCCCGCGGCCGCGCCGACCAGCGCGCCGGTGCCCACGCCGCAGGGATCTTCTGTAGCCGCACTGCTCTGCGGCCGGCCGGGGCCGCCCGGCTGGGAAGCCGCGCAGCCGCCCAGCAAAGCCAGGACCGAAAGATAGACAACGGCGTGCTGGGCCGGCTTGATGCGTTTCATCGGGGTATCCAAGGTGGGTTAGCAGTAGGTGTGGAACGAGGTCAATCGAAACAAACGGGAAAGATGTGGTGAGACCAGTCGGCAGCTACGCGGCAACCTTGGCCGCGCGTGCGCGGCGGCCATGCAGAAGCCGCCCTGCGCGGCGCGGCTCCCGGTCACTTGATGGTCGTCTCATCCCTGAGGTATTGCAGTTCGCGCTCGCGGATGCGGCGCCCCAGGCTGATGGCTTGCGGGTTGTTGGGGTCGATCCGCCGGGCGCTTTCAACATAGGTCTTGGCCGCGTCGAACTTCATCTGCGAAAGCGCCTGATCGGCATCGCGCAGGAACGACTGGGCCAGGTCGGCCTGGGGATTGCGCGCGGCCGGTGCCGGTGCCGATGGAAGCGCCGGCGGCCTGACCCCGGTCGCCTGGACTACGGCGGTGGCCGGGTCCGCGGACGCGCGGTTGGCCTCCTGTGCGCGTGCGGCATCCTGCGATCGCGCGGCTTCCTGCACCTGCGCGCGCAGCGCCGCCAGATCCAGGTCTTCGCGATTGCGCGCCTGCACCTGGTCGAGCGCGGCGCGGGCAGCGCCGATATTGCCTTCCGTAATGTGCTGGCGCGCTTCCGCGCCGGCCGCCGCGGCGGCGGCCAGGGCCTGCTCGACCTGCTGGCGCAAATCCTTGGCGGTTGCGGTATCGGCGCAGGGCGCGCCAAGCTGGTCCAGCCCATTGCGGGCGCTGAGCAGCCGGCGCTCGCTGATGCGGCTGGCGATGGTGCGGAAGCTGCGCTGGCACGCCGCCAGCGCAGCCTCTGCCTTGTCCGCGGCGGCCTGCAGATCCACCGCCTTGACACGTGCCTGCCCGCTGCAAGAGGCCGCGGCAAGCCCGGCCTGGGCGCGCGCCGAGGCCGGATCGCCCGCTGCGAGGTGCCTGGCGCCGGCGACCAGCGCCTGCTCGCAGGCCTGGTTCTTCTCCCCCGACTTGCCGACCATGTACAAACCAACCACGGCGGCAGCCACCACGCCTGCGGCCACCATCAGGCCGCGGCCCTTGCGGGGGGGCTTGGGTCTGGATTCGGCTTCGGCCCTGGTTTCGGGCTTGGTTTCGGCCTTGACCTTGGCCTTGCCTTCGTCTTTCTCCTGGGCCTTAGGCTTGGGCTTGGGCTGGGGCGGCGGCTTGGCCGCCACAGGCTGGGGCGCGGGCGCGGCGCTCACCGCTTCCTGCGCGGCCGGCGTCGATTGTGCCGCAACCGGTGCCGACGCCTCAGGCGCCGGCATGGACACGCCAGCCACGGGCTGGCTGGCCGGCGGCGCCTGAGGCGTATCCGCGACGGCGTCGCCCACCGCCTTGCCGCAGTAGGGGCAGTGACTTACCGCGTCGTACAGACGCGCTTCACAAGCTAGACAGTTTTCCAAGACTCACCCCAACGACATCAGGACAGCGGCGGCGGCATCAGCGGCGCGGCCGCGAACGGCGAAGCACCCTGCAGCACCACGGCCAGTTCAGGCACCTGGTTCAGCTCCAGCCAGCCGGCCAGGCCGGCACGCCAGACCTTGGTGCCCGCCAGGGCGATCTGCCCGGCCTGCAGCATCTGCCCGATCTGGCTGGCCTGGAACGGACCGTACTGCTGGCCGTTCACGCCGAGGTGGTACTGGTGTTCCACCAGGGGCGGCGGCATGCCGCCCAGCGGCGGAGGCGTGCCAGGCGCGGGCGGCATGCCCGGCGCGGCCATCAGGCCTGGCATGGCCGCTTGCGGGATCGTTGCCTGCGGGATGGCCGTGGCGGCGGCCGCGGGCTGCCCTTGCAGCAGCGCCTCCAGGCGGCCGGGTTCCAGCATCTCCGCATTGAGCATGAACTTCAGGCGCAGCGGACCGTCGTCGTCGGCCTCCCGCACTTCCCATTCGTAGGCATCGGCGTCCGATTCCGCGATCACCGTGGCCCAGGGCTTGAGGTTGCCCAGCAGCCGGTTCACCGCTTGCTTGACCTCGCTGTCGGACAGGCCCTGGCGGCGCGCGCGCTCGTTGAGTTCGGCGGCGGCCTCGGCCGCGATGGCGCTGGCAAAGCCCTTGCGCTCCTGCTCGGCACCGTTGCCGTCGGCCACCAGCTTGGACGTGTAGACCGCGCTCTCGTAGTACTCGCACAGGGCGGCCAGTGCCGCGGTCTGCCAGGGGCCCATCTCGGCGATGCGATCCTGCACGCGCTCGACGATGGCTTCGCGGTAAGCCGGCGGCAAGCCGTTCTGGCGCACCGCGCGCTCGTTGCCGATGCGCCGCACGTCGCCGCGCGCTACCGCGAACTGGTACTGGCCGGGCGGCACCACGCGCTGGCTCGAGCGGGTCAGCACGCCCAGCATCACGGCGTAGAGGAACTGCTTGAAGTCTTCCGCCAGGCGGTTGAGCTCATCCGTGTTCGGCGCGATCGGATGGCTGAACTGGGTGGCGTCGATATGCGTGTGCGTGGGGCTCTTTTCCGCCTCCTTGCGGTAGCTGGTGCGCCAGCCTTCCAGCCCGCGCAGCACCGTCATGGGCACGCCCGAGAGTTCGCAATAGCAGACCGCGCGCCCCGGCACGCCGGTCTCGACGATGGAGAGCTGGGCCGTGGTAATGCCGGCTTGCGTCGGAATGCAGGCCTCCAGCTCGACGCTGAACCTGCGCTTGAATTCGTCCGCGCCGGCCACACCGATAAAGCATTTGTACTGGTCGGCCTTGACCGTGAAATCGCCCGCCATGTTGGCGTCGATCCACGGCATGGCACAGGCCAGCAGCTTGCGGAAATGGTTCATGCGCTCGGCCGAGCTCATCTGCTCCAGCGCTTCGAGCAGCGGATCGGTGGCGGGCGCATCGCCGTCCACGGCGCTGACCAGCACCAGCTGGCGCTCGGCCATGCGCTTGACCTTGGTCAGTATCTGGCTGCGCTGGTCGGTATCGGCCAGCATCGGGAACAGGGCCTTGGAGCCGCCCAGGTCCTTGAAGGCTTCATCGGCCCACTCGCGCAGCTGGATAGCGCCGGGCATCGGCACCTCACGTTCGCCCGCGTCGATGGCGATCAGGGTCGCGTGGTCCTTCTTCAGCTCGTGCTGCAGGATGGCGTTGGCGCGCTGCAACTGGGCCAGCATGTCCAGGACCGATTCGCGCCCGGCCTGCAGCTCGCCCACCAGCCCGTTCCACACCGGCTTGCCCGCGGCGTCCACTCCCACGCGGCGCCCCAGCCAGGCCGACAGTTCGGTAAGCAGCAGCGCGGCTTCCTCGGCCGCCTTGGCGCGCAGGTGGAACTTGAGCGCATTGGCAATTTCGATGCGCAGGTGGTCCATCACCTGCACGGCCTGCTTCTCGCCGCCGCCGAAGAAGCCGCCCTTGGTCTGCTCCAGGTTGGCCAGCAGGCGCTCCAGTTCGCGGCTGCGCACGGCTTCCTTGATCTCGCGGTAGCGCTCGGCATTGTTGTTGAGCGCGGCGGTCAGTCCGCTGCCCGGCGCTTCCAGGCGGTCGTTGATCTGCTCGACCAGCGACAGCACGTACTCCAGGCCGCCGAAATCCTTGTTGTCCAGGTAGCCGTAGAGCTGGTCGCGCATGACGCGCTTGATGCGGTCGAGCACTTCGCGGCGGCGCTTGGAGACGCGGTCCTCCGTCGTATCCGCCGCGGAGTCCTGGTCGCGCACCGCATCGCGCTCGAGCTGCTTGATCGCTTCGCGTACCTGGGTAGGCCATTCGGCCCGATCGAAGCCGCTGCGGATCTCGTCGATCCGCGTATTGACACGCTGGTCCACGCCCGCGACCAGCAGGCCGTGCTTGTCCTGCAACAGTTCCTCGACCAGGAAATAGTCGAGGAACTCGCCGCTCGAACGCTTCAGTTCCACGCTCTTGTCGGAGAACTCGGGGAAGTCGCTGAACGGCGCGGCGCGCAGGGCCATGTGGTTGGCCATGAACTCGTCGCGCTGCTTGTCGGTGGCGCGGTTGGCGCCAAGGTCGTTGCCGCCGACGCCGAAGAAGGCCTTGAGCATTTCGCCGGCCCAGCGATGCGCGCGTTCGTCGCGGCGGGATTCCTGGCGCGTGTCCAGCACCGCCTGGCCCATCGCGGAATAGCGCTTCGAATAAGACAGCCGCATGTCCGCGAAGCGGTTCTTGGGTACCAGCGCGTCATGCAGGAAATTCTTGTGGTGCGCCTGGTTGACTGCCACGGAACGCTTGCGGCGCGCAAAGTCGCCCGAGGCGAAGTCCTCGAACAAGGCGTCGGCCACCATGTGATAGATATCGCCCACATCCTTGGTGTGCTGCTGCGCCAGGTTCCCGGAATCGATCAGGTACACCTCGTTGTAGGGCTCGCGCTTGAGCTCCGGCTGGTCATAGGCATCCCAGCGGCCCACGTAGCCGCGGTTGCCCAGCATGGCCGACTCCAGCTCCATCAGCGCCGCGTAGCCGTTGGCTTCGGTGCGGTCCTTGTTGGCGCCCGAGTATCCGGTGGGCAGGAACAGCATCAGTTCCACGTCGGCGCTGCCGACCTCGGTGCCGGCGAGCCAGCGGGCCAGCAGGCCCATGTCGAGGAACGCGCCCGATCCCGTGCCGCCCGCCACCGAGCCGACCACGACGATGCGGAACTTGCTGGTCTCCATCTTGAGGCCAAGCTGGTTCAGCTGGCGCTCGTGGGACAGCCCGGCCTTAAGCCCCTTGAGCTTCAGGCGGATCTTGTCGCGCAGCTTGGCGTACTTGTCGAAGAAATACAGGCGCGAAACGGCGCGGATCTGGCCAGCGCCCTTGGACGGGTCAATGCCCAGCTCGCGGATCTTCTTGGGCGTGAGCGGCGACCAGGACTGGATGTGGGGAAAGCGCGCCAGGGAATCGTCGTCCCGGCTGTACTTGTCCATGTCGAAGGACTCGACGATCTTGTCCTCGTCGCTGAACTTGACCAGCTCGTACTGCAGGTCCTCGGCCTGGGCGCGGCCGCTGTCGATGACGGCGCCGGAGTCCAGGTCGAACTGGATAAACTGCGCCACCGGGAAATCCGCCAGGCTTTCGACGCGCGTGCGCATGCCCGAGCCGCCCCAGAGCGTGTTGAGGATGCGCCGCCGCACCCGCATCAGCACCTCCATGCCGGTGCCGCCGACGCCGATGAACAGTGTCGGGCGCAGCTCGATGCTCTGCTCCTGCTTGCGCTCGGCGCGAATACTCTGATTGATGGTGTCGGACATGTTCTCTCCCCTTCCTGCGCTCTTGGCTTACTCTTGCTTGCGGTCTTGATGCGGCCTTGATGCGGCCTTACTTGCGGCCCGAGACCAGCATCAGCACCAGCGCCACCAGGCCCACCAGCGCCACCGGGCCCATGATCAGCGGCGTCAGGAACTTGGCGGCATTGACGGCAGACAGCACCACGCCCGTCGCCAGGCTGGAGAGGAAGACGAACAGCCACCAGGCTGACGCATTGGCCTTGTTGGGCGGCACGCGCTTGCCCACCAGCGTATTGGCATAGGCGTTGCGGGCGAAGAAGAAGCCGATGAACAGCAACAGCAGGATGCCGCCGCCGATCAGCAGGTCGCGCGAGCCCGTGTCGGCGGTGGCGCCCAGCTCGTTGAGCGAAGCCGGCTGCGAGACTTCCGTGCTCGTGTTCACCATGGCTGGAGCCCCTGCGGCCGGAGCCTGGGCGTTGCCACCTTCGACCGGCGCGGGCAATGCGAAACCGGAATTGTTCTGCTGAGTCTGTGCCATCCCCTCGTTCTCCCTGTTCAATATCAATGCGAGTTCAAAGCGAACTCAAATTCGGATTCAGTGCGGTAACAAATGCGGTATCGGGGGCGATATCAGGCCGGGGCCGTCAGCGCCCGCTGAAGCGCAGCGAATGGCCCTCGGCCGCGTTGCGCACCTGCGGCTTGCCCAGCCCGCGGCGAACCTCGCCGATGGGCTGGCCCGCGTCGTCCTTGAGGACGAGGCGGGCGAACGGCTTGAGCACCACGTGGCGCGGCACCCCGTCCACCAGCAGTTCGTAGCGCTTGCTGCGGCCCGACACCAGCCCGAGCGCACCCGCGCCCAGCACCAGCGCGAGCAGCCCGCCGATCGCCACCAGCAAGGGCAGCAGCGGATACTGGATGCGCACCAGCAGCGGCACGCGCGCCACCGAGGCGCGCACGCTCTCCGGTGGCGTGAAGACTTCGGAAATGGGATCGCCCGGGAACAGCTCGCGCATTTCGCCGGCAAAGCCGTCCGACAGCGCCAGCTGCTGGCCCGCGAGCCCGATCTCGACGGTCATCGGCAGCAGCACCTGCTTGCCCATGGCCGACATGGCCTGCGCCGACCACGGCGAGGGCACCTGCGCCATCGGCAGCGCGAACTGCGCCTGCACCGGCTGGCTGGCACCGGGCTGCAGGTCCTTGACCGCCGCCGGCTCCACCTGCACCGGCACGCTCTGGCCACCGGCGCCCAGCGTGGCATTCACGCCAGCCGAGCGGATCACGTAGGGATAGAACAGGTTCTGCAGCGAGGCCTGCAAGGCCACCGTGGGCACGAGACTGGCCGCGTCCACGTCGAGCACGATGGTGCGCTGGTCGGTACCGAGGCTGGCGCGCACATTGGGCGTGTTCCTGACCAGTTCCGGCACGATCCGCACGGCATCCTGGTCGATCGGCTTGAGCCGCGCCGGCGCGCGCGTCAGCACCTTGGACAGCCGCCCTTCGGCCATGATGCGGCCGAGCGCGTCGGCCGCCGGCTGGCCGTAGGCCAGCGCATACACCATCAGGCCCTTGGCCGCGTACTGCTTGCCCTGGACCGGCATCTTGAGCGGGAATGCCAGGGTCCGGGTGATCGACGGCTCGAGGTGGAGCAGGCGGTAGAAATCGCGGTTGCGCTCCGCAGTCTGCGCGTCGTTGTTAGGGCTGTTCTTGTTATTGGTGAAGATCCAGATGATGCCCGGCGCCGCCTTGAACGGACCGGTGATGGTCTTGGTGACCGCCTCCTGGAAATCGGTGTCGGCCAGCGCCTCGCCCGCGCCCTTGCGGGCCACCGCCAGCGGCGCCAGGCGCCGCGCCACATCGGCAGCGCCTGTGCCCTGGGAAAGCAGGGCCGGCGAGGCATTGCCGGCGGTGCTCTGGCTGAACGCCAGCAGATACACCTTGTCCTCGGCACTGGCCGCGGCGCCCGCGACGGCAGCCACCAGCGGCTTCAGCCGGGAAGCGGGATCGGCATAGAAAGGCTCCATCCAGCCGGAGTTCTGCACCAGGAAGGCCTGTTGCACGCCCGCGGCGCGCGCCGGCACGGCACAGCACAAGATCGCCGCGGCGACCCCAACGACAAATCGCTTCATGCTTGTAGCTTCCAGCCGTCGATGCGAGTGATCAAGGGGTGGTAGGCCCATAGCAGGCCATCATGGACGAACAGGCGCAGACGCCACGGCTCGCTTACGGAGAACGAGTGGAAGGCGATTTCCGTCGATCCGTCGTCCATCACCAGCTTCGCGGGCGTGCGATCGACCGATTGCAGCACCTCGTCCAGGCTTTTCGCCGTCGCGAGCTTGATCCCGACCACCACGCCGTCTTGCGATTCGAGCAGCGGCATCACCACCTCGTCGGTGGCGCCATCGTCGCCATGCTCCGGCTCGACCCAGGGATCGGTCTTGAAGCGGGCTGCGAAACGGTAGTTCACGCTGCCCGAGCACAGGCGCGGCGCTTGCACCGGATGCCGGGCGGGCTGATCGATGCCGAGCTCCAGGTAGCAATATGTGCCTGCGGCATCGTCAAAGCACAGCTGCGACAGATGCCCCACCGGCGAAAGGCTGGCGCAGCCGAAGCGGAAATCCGGCCGGAGATTGTCCGGCCAAGGCCTGAAGCTGGCTTCGCAATCGCCATTGGAAAGCATGCGCAGCAGCAACTGGCCACGCTCGGCGGGCCAGATGGCGATGCGGCCGCTGACCAGCGGCGCATGGAGCGCCCCGGTATCCAGGCCGGCCAGGGAAAGCGCCACCACGGGCCCCGGCGCGCCCTGCGCGTCGGCGCTGGCAAAGCGCACCGAGCCGGCGCCGGCGTCGAGCGGCACCCAGATCCGTTCTGCGAAATGGATGGGGGCGCCAAGCGCCTTGCCCGCGCCGATGTAGTCGACCCCGAAACGCAGTCCCGGCACATCCACGCGCACGCAGGCCAGCCCGGAATCGGTACCGAAGAAGATGCGGCTGGCGCTGCCATCCAGCGCCACTTCGGCTCGCCAGTCCTCGCGCGGGATGCCGGACACCTCCAGCATGCCGCGGCCCTCGTAGTCGACGGGTTCCCAGCGGCCGCTGGCAGGCAGCCGCGCATAGAGCAGCCCCTTGGCAGGATCCAGCGCAAGCAGTACCGGCGCCCGGGTGCCAGCCGGCAGCGAGAAAAACTCGTAGCTGCCTTCCGGCGGCATGCTCAGGCTGTCATCCGGGTCCGTATCGGCGCGCCGGAGGAACGGCTCGCTCAGCCGCAACGGCCGCGCTGCCTGCCTCAGTCCACGGGACGGGCGCGCGCTGCGTTGCAGGATGTCGGCGGCGCCGTGCGGCGGGATCCAGCTTGCGGCCGGCGCCGCCGCGGGCCGCAGCAGGGCATGTCCGGTCTGTGGATCGAACTTGAATTCAGGCGGATAGAGACCTGGTGCCGCCGCGCTTGAACGCCCGCATTGCATCAGCACGCGCAAGTCGTCCTTCGATACGGCTTCCGGCACGGCATGTCTCTGCGTGGTCCGGTCGAGCACGAAGCCACCCCCCTCTTCCGCTGCCATCCAGTCCCCAGAATTCAACTGCCATGCCTTGGAATGCCTGCCCCTATCTTCTGCATTCATTTATCGTTGCCTTCTTTGCTGTCCTTCCCCGCCAGCACGCACCGGGGCGATCAGCCCTTCCGGTAGCGCGGACCCGCGGCGCTGCGCGTGCAGCCCCTCCCCATGCCTGGCCTCGGACACCCGACGGCCGGGGAATGCTCCCGGCGCGATTGCCCGGCGGCCCGCTTGCACCGGCTTTCTATCTGTATAGGTTCTGTGCGATGCTTCCCGCCGTGCGCAAGGTGGGTCTGTGCGATTGGAATGGCGGGTCAGCGCGGCACCTCGCCCGGGTTCCTGTACCCCCACCTTCCCAGCAATAACGGCACGGCAATGGGAATGTTTAGTGCTATTTGCCTCAAAAGAAGCAACTGCGCATTGTCCGGATTTAGGAAGGTTCCTAGCACCCCCCATTCGAAGGGCTTTCCCCTCATTGGCGGGGATTGGCGTTCCGCCCGCATTGACCGGAAACCCGGCGCGGGCGGCCGGGGCGCCCCTCCCGCATGGGGCCGATAAATCGTTAAGATAGCCTTCGCCGCATTACCCAAAAAATAGAACACGAGGAGATCATCCATGCCCCACCCGCGCATCCGCGCCACCCTGCTGGCTTCCGCCCTGCTCCTGGCCGCCCTGCCCGCGCGCGCCGACATCCGCGTGGGCATCGACGTCTCCACCACCGGGCCCGCCGCCTCCATCGGCATCCCCTCCAAGAACGCTGTGCTGATGTGGCCGCCCACCCTGGGCGGCCAGCGCGCGCAATACGTGATCCTGGACGATGGCTCCGACCCCGCCGCCGCGGTGCGCAATGTGCGCAAGCTGATTTCCGAGGAGAAGGTGGACGTGGTGGTCGGCCCCAACATCACGCCGACGGCCATCGCCGCGCTCGATGCGGTGGCTGAGGGCGAGACGCCGATGGTGGCGCTGGCCGCGTCGGCCGCCATCATCGAGCCGCAGACGGACCCGAAGCGGCGCTGGGCGTTCAAGATGCCGCAGAACGATTCGCACATGGCCACGGTGCTCACCGAGTACATGAGCAACCATGGTGTGAAGACGGTGGGCTTCATCGGCTTCAACGATGCTTACGGCGAGAGCTGGTGGCGGGAGTTCTCCAGGCTGGCGGAGCTGCGCAAGATCAAGGTGGTGGCCAACGAGCGCTTCTCGCGCAACGATACTTCGGTAACCGGGCAGGTGCTGAAGCTGATGGCGGCCAACCCGGATGCGATCCTGGTGGCCGGCGCGGGCACGCCTTCGGTACTGCCGCAGAAGACGCTGGCCGAGCGGGGGTATAAAGGGAAGGTGTACCAGACCCACGGCATCGCCACCTGGGACTTCCTGCGGGTAGGCGGCAAGGATGTGGACGGCACGCTGTTCCCGACCGGGCCGGTGGTAGTGGCCCGGCAACTGCCGGACGGCCATCCGGTGAAAAAAGTGGCACTGGATTTCGCGACGCGCTATGAGGCGAAGTACGGCGTGGACAGCATCACGCAGTTTGCCGGGGATGCCTGGGGCGCGTGGATGCTGCTGGACGACGCCGCGCGCCGTGCCGGCAAGAGCGGCGCGCAGCCGGGCACGCGGGAGTTCCGCCACGCCATGCGCGATGCGCTGGAGACCACCACCAACCTGACCATTCCCAATGGCGTGATGAACCTGAGCGTGAAAGACCATCAGGGCTTCGACCAGCGCTCGCGCGTGATGGGCGTGATCCGCGACGGCAAGTTTGCCTACGCGGCCGAGAAATAAGGATGTCTTGACATGAGCAATACGACAGCAACCCCCTCCCAACCCTTGACGATCGGCTTTATCGGGCTGGGCGCCATGGGCACGCCGATGGTGCGCCACCTGCTTGCCGCCGGCCACGGCGTGCGCGCCTGCGTGCGCCGGCCCGAGGCGGCCGACGCGGCCCGCGCGCTGGGCGCGGTGCCCTGCGCCACGC